>NZ_JBPXMQ020000013.1:0-172406 GCF_053470405.2 Azospirillum mesophilum | reverse complement strand
GCGCAAAGCATAGCGTCGCATCGGTCGGCCCTCCCGTCAGCCGACGCTCTATGAATCACGCATTCCGCCCGCTGGGAATCCCCTAACTGACGACACGCCCTAGATCCCCACCCTAAATTTCAACCTGGGTGCCCATCTCCACGACCCGACCCGGTGGGATGCAGAAGAACTCGGTGGCCGACAGGGCGGTTTTGGACAGCAGGATGAACAGAGGCTCCCGCCAAGTGGGCAGGCCGACCGTCTTGGACGGGATCAGCGTCTCCCGGCCGAGGAAAAAGGACGTCTCCATCATGTCCAGATGCAGGCCGTAGCGGCGGCACTGCTCCAGCGCGCGGGGGATGTGCGGCTGCTCCAGATAGCCGAAATGCGCGACCACGCGGAAGAAGCCCTTGCCCAGCTTCTCCACGGCGAGCGCCCGTTCGGGGGTGACGCGCGGCACCTCCTCGATGATGACGGTCAGCACGACCACGCGCTCGTGCAGCACCTTGTTGTGCTTCATGTTGTGCAGCAGGGCGTGCGGCACGACGTCGGGGTTGCCGGTCATGAAGACGGCCGTGCCAGCCACGCGCTGCGGCGACTGCGGCGTGATCCGTTGCAGGAAGAGGTCCATCGGCAGGGCGTCGGCGTAGAGCCGCTCCGCCAGGATCGCGCGGCCATGGCGCCAGGTCGTCATCAGCAGATAGACGGCACCGGCAATGACCAGCGGGAACCAGCCGCCCTCCGGCACTTTCAGCAGCGTGGCGCCGAACAGGGCCAGATCGACGACGAGCATCGCCGTCACGCCGGCCATCACGAGCGCCGGGTTCCAGCGCCACAGGCGCCAGGCCACCACGGCGCCCAGGATGGTGTCGATGGCCATGGCCCCGGTCACCGAGACTCCGTAGGCGGCGGCGAGGTTGCTGCTCGACCCGAAGCCGATCACCAGGATCACCACGCCGACCAGCAGCAGCCAGTTGTTGCGCGGGATGTAGACCTGCCCGACCTCGTGCTCCGAGGTGTGGCGGATCTCGCGCCGGGGCAGATAGCCCAACTGCACCGCCTGCCGGGTCAGCGAGAAGGCGCCGGAGATCACCGCCTGGCTGGCGATGACCGTGGCCGCCGTGGACAGGATCACCAGCGGCAGTTGCGCCCAGTCGGGGGCTAGGTGAAAGAAGGGATTCTCCAGCGTCTCCGGCTGGTGGAGCAGCATGGCGCCCTGCCCGAAATAGTTCAGCAGCAGCGACGGCAGCACCAGATACAGCCAAGCCAAGCGGATCGGTGCCCGGCCGAAATGACCCATGTCGGCGTACAGCGCTTCCGCCCCGGTCACCGCCAGGACCACCGCACCCAGAGTGACGAATCCAACCCAGCCGTGCACGAAGAACAGTTCGGCTCCGTAATAAGGGTTCAGCGCGCGAAGCACGTCCGGCGCCCGCACCACCTGCGCGGCGCCCAGCACGGCCAGCGTGGCGAACCACAGAGCCATGACCGGGCCGAAGAAGATGCCGACTCGCCCGGTTCCCTGGCGCTGGAACAGGAACAGGATGGTCAGCACGACCAGAGTGATCGGGACGATGAATGGTTCCAGGGCCGGCGTGACCACCTTCAGCCCTTCCACGGCGCTCAGCACCGAGATGGCCGGGGTGATCAGGCTGTCGCCGTAGAACAGGGCCATGCCCAGGATGGCCAGCGCGATCACCGTCCGGCTGCCGATGTTGGGGCCGAGCCCGCGGTGCGCCAGCGTGCCGAGCGCCATCACGCCGCCTTCGCCCCGGTTGTCGGCGCGCATGATCAGCATGACGTATTTCAGCGTGACCACGATGATCAGCGCCCAGAAGGCCAGCGACAGGATGCCGAGAATCGTAGGCTCGTCGAGCGGCAGGCCGGTGTGCAGGAAGGATTCGCGCAGGGTGTAGAGCGGGCTCGTCCCGATGTCGCCATAGACCACCCCCAGCGCACCCAGCACCAGCGCCGGCATGCGGTGGGACGTCCGGTGTGCCTCGGCGTGTGCCGCGTGGCTGCCGTCAGGGCCCGGGCTGACCGGGTCGTTTCCCGTCTGCTGGTTGGCGCTGTCCATCAAGGGTCCGTCAGTTCCGTGCGCGTTCCGCTTCCAACTATGGTGCCGTTCCGCCTGGGCGGAAAGCCGCAGATGTCCGCGAACGCTCTCATTACATCATACGTTCCGGTTCGCACCACACGGAAAGCCGGATAGCCGGCACCAACCCGGACGGGATCCCAGTGCCGCGCGGGCAAGTGGGCGCGAAGTTCCCTCCGCTCCCCTTCCGCTCCCCCGGCCTGGAACGAAGCGGGAACTTGGCGCTTGCTGTTCCGTCTTTGTTCTGTTACGACTTGAGCCATCACACAGTCGAGCCCTCACACACTGGAAGGGAGGTTGCCATGTCGGTCCTGGTTTTCCTGCGCGAGCTTGCCGGGTTGACTGCTCTGTTCGGTACCCTGTTCGTCTGGACCGTGGTCGGTCACGTTCTGGGCTTCTGAACGCTTAGCCCCCGTCATCGGCCTTCCCGCACCGCCGAACGGAGTCGCCGAAAGGGGTGGTTCCCCTTGGTATGATAATCCGAAATCCCAAGCCGTTCTTGGCGCCGCATCACCTACATCCGGAAAGCGCGCATCGTGTCCGTCGCAATGACGCGGCTGCGATGGGACGCCACACGGACCGTCCTCGGCCCCATCCGGCCGGGGACCACAATGCGGACAGCTCGGGAAACGGGACGGATGCGGAACTTCTTTCGGAAGCGGCGGGCGATCGCCAATGCGGATGACCGGATGCCCTCGAACGGCGGCATCACGGGAGGCGGCATCACGGGCGGTGGAACCACGGGACCGGGCCTTGCCGGCGGCAGTCCGGCGGCGCCCCAGATGGGCCGCCCGGCCTCGCACCTGCGCCCGGTTGGCGGTGGTCCGGGCGCCGGCCCAAATGGTGGGGGCCAAAATGGCGGCGGCCTTGGCGACCCGATGCGGGGACCGGACCTCGCGCGGCGGGACATCCCGGGCGAGCATCGCAGCGGGCGCGTGTATCAGCCGCTCGGCGGCCAGCAGAACGCCCAGCCGACGGATCCGGACCTGCCGCGCTTCACCATGACGGTGAATGGCGGGCTCCGCGCCCCCGGCGGCGGCGCGCCGGCCATGCTGAAGGGGCTGACGCCCGAACTGAACGGGCTGCTGCGCGAGGCCTTCACCCCGACCCGGCCGAAGCAGCAGCTCAATTCGCTGTTCATCGGCCGCACCGACACGCTGAAGCGCATCATCTCCGCCATCGAGGAGGAGCGGGCGCACGTCATCCTCTTCGGCGACCGCGGGCGCGGCAAGACCTCCGTCGCCAACGCCATCGAGAAGATCGCGGCCCAGGCCGGCTATCTGTCGCTGAAGCTCACCTGCAGCGCGGAGCTGAGCTTCGAGGACATCTTCCGGCATTTCCTGAAGAAGATTCCCTCCACCTACTACCGCTCCGGCATCGACAACCCCTTCGCGTCCCGCCGCAGCTTCACCAGCTTCAACGAGCTGCTGCCCGATGGCACCTTCAGCGTGACGGAGCTGAACGAGGTGCTGTCCGGCATTCACGCCACGCATGTCCTGCTGATCCTCGACGAGTACGATCGCATCACCGACGAGGATTTCCGCAACAAGCTGGCGGAGCTGTTCAAGAACCTGACCGACAGCTCCATTCCCGTGACGCTGCTGGTGGTCGGCGTGGCGGAGAACCTGGACCAGCTTCTCGGCAAGCACCCGTCCATCCAGCGCTCGCTCGTGCCGGTGCACCTGCCGCTGATGACCGACGCGGAGATCGCGCGGCTGATCCAGGCCGGCGCGCAGAACGCCGGCATCGCCTTCGCGCCGGATGTGGTGGATCGCGTCTGCGACTTCGTGCGCGGACTGCCCTACTACGCCCAGCTCCTTGGCCTGCACGCTGCGCGCAGCGCCGTCAGCCGCGGCTCGACCACCGTGGAGCGCGAGGACCTTGCCTACGCGGTGGCACGCTGCCTTCAGGAGGCGGAGCGCGGCATCGTCGACTCCTACGCCCGCGCCCTGGCTGCCGAACGTCGGGCGGAACTGGAGGACGTGCTGCTCGCCTGCGCGCTGTGCCCGGCCGATTCCTACGGCACCTTCGATCCGAAGCAGTTGGCCGGCCCGAACGGCGCCGAACCGACCAAGGAAGCCTTGGACATCCTGGAGCGTCTGACTCGCGAGGATTACGGCGGGGTGTTGTCCCAGGTGGTCGAGCCGGGCTGGACCCGCTACCGGTTCCGCAACCAGATGATGCGGCAGTATGTGCTGATGCGGCAGGCGCACGAGCGCGGCCAGATCTAGGCCGATCCGTCCACCAACCGAAGCCGTTCCATCGACGGGTCCTCTCCCGCTGTGCGGGGGAGGGCCTTTTCTTGTTCGTAAGGCTCTGCGCTACGAATCGAGCGCCATCGCCAGGAGCACCGCGCCGGCGATGACCGCGCACAGGGCGACGACGATGACCAGGCTCCGCAGGAACTGCCGGAACTCACCCTGCTTCCACGCGCTGCGCGCGACCAGCAGCAGGTAGCCGGCCATCATCGCCCCGATCAACTGCCACGTCGTCATGCGCTTTTCCGAAATCCTCCTGCGAAGGCTCTGTTTGCGCACCCCTGGGGATGCCGCGTCAAGTCCCGCCGGAAGGGGGTGGTTGTCCCCATCCGATCGAGCGCATATGACTAACGGCTAGTTCGCAGGCGGGCCGTCATACACCCATTCCAGGGTTACGGGCGAAAATTGCCGGCCTTCGTTCCGCGCCTGCGTCATCAATCAACCGATCCATACAACCAGATTGCGCACAAAAACACGCGCAAACGACTCATGGGAGCGTATGTGTGCGAAATAGTGGTAGGATTCGCTCAAAGCATACGTTCGAAGAGGCAATGCGAGTACTTTGAAAATGACCGGGTCACCCATGATTCGAAAGTGGCTTTGCGCATATGCCTAATGCGTTCTTCTTTTAACTCCACAGAGTGGTACCGTTGTGCACGACACAGGGGTAAGGTCATCCAAAATATCGGCACGTCGTTGCCATCAAGGGGCACGAGGTGGAGAAACCTCGGGTAACTGGTAGCCTACAAGATTGCCCAAGGAGTCTGAGCAATTTTTCCGAAATTCGCGGGAGCTGACCAATGGAACCAGTGCGTGCTTTTCTGATCGACTCCAATAAGCTGTTCCGCGAGGGTCTGAAGCGGCTGTTGGACGACTCACCGTTCCAGATCGTCGCCGAGGCCGGCAACCTGCGTGAGGCGCTGAACACCGTCGAGAACGGGCTGCGTCCTCAGCTCATCCTTCTGGATCTCGTGAACGGGGGCGAAGAGGAAGCGGAAGGCATGCGCCGTCTTCGCGCGCAGCTTCCGGAAGCCCGCATGGTCATTCTGACCAGCGATCTCTGCACCCGCCGTCTCGCCAACGCCCTGGAGGCCGGCGCCGACGGCTATCTGATGAAGGACCTCTCCTCCGACGCGCTGGCGCAGTCGCTGCGTCTGGTGATGATGGGCGAGAAGGTGTTCCCCACCCATCTGGCCGCGCTGCTGATTTCCGGCCGGGTAAACGGCAATGGCACGGACATGCCGGTATCCCGCAAGGGCCTGTCCCAGCGCGAGGTGCAGATCCTGCGCTGCCTGCTGAACGGCGACAGCAACAAGATGATCGCCAATCATCTGAACATCACCGAGGCCACGGTGAAGGTTCACCTGAAGAGCCTGCTGCGCAAGATCAATGCCTCCAACCGCACCCAGGCGGCCATCTGGGCGCTCAACAACGGCATCGGCGGCGAGTTGGCCGGGGCCGGCGCGGTTGCCGCCGCGGCGAGCGCGCACCAGTAACGACGACGCCCACCGGGCCGGCCGCGCGTCCCGCGGCCGGCCGGTCGCCGTAGGCCGTTCAAACACGCACACGCAAAACGCATCGAGTGGGCTGTGCCCCGTTCGATGCTTTTTGCGTTTTGGGCGTTCTCGGGTTCGCAGCGCGCAAAAAATATCCCGGCGCGATGGCCGGGATGCAGCGGAAGAGACGGTGGAGACCGGGGAGGGCGCTCAGGCCCCCGGCCGGTGGGCCTGGACCGCGTGCATGTGCGGCGGAACCATGCCTTCGCGGGCGGATTGCAGGGCGCTCTGCTGGCGCGCGGCGAAAACGCCGGCTTCCGTTCGGTTGCGGAAGTGCAGCTTGGACAGCACGCTGCGCACCATCGACTTGATCACCGCTTCCGACAGGTCGAGTTGGTTCGCGATGGTCCGGTTGTTCAGACCCTGGCCCAGCAGGCGCAGCGTCTCGAATTCCGGTTCCGACAGGCGTGGGAGGAGGGTCAGCCGGATCTCGTCCACACCCAGCCGGGAGAGGAACTGCTTGGGCATCAGGCAATGGCCTTCCAGCCCGAGGTCCAGCAGTTCGTTGATGCGGTCCACGTTGATGTCCTCGAACACCCACGCATCCGCGAAGGCCAGGATGTGGGCGGCGTCCAGCAACTCGCGAGACGACAGCACCACGACGATCCGCGACCGGCGCGACAGGCGCAGGTACACCATCGGCTCGTTCTCGCGCAGGGCGGTGAACTGCTGAAGCCCGATCAGGATGGCGTCCGGGGTCAGCGTGCTCTGCGTCAGCTCCGATATGTCGTGGAATACGGTGACGCGATGCCGACCTGCCCGATCGAGCGCCTGTACAACGGTGTCGGTCAGGGAGTTGTTGTCCAGGATCAGGCAGACGTGCATGGGGGTCACCGCGTTGCGGGTCGAGTGCGATGCTTTCTCTTGGGCGTACTCATGGTTCATGTGCATGGGTCAGCTCTGTTTGGAGGAGGCATCCACGGCAGGCCCTTGACGGGCATTGTCGCCGCCTGTGTTTGGGTTGGTCGCACGGCAATTGGTTTCGTTTAAAGACTAGATCGAATATGTTTGATATCTCTTTCAAACCTGGAAAAAAACTTGACACTGTGACTATGAGTTTATAAATTAGGGCTGTCTCCGGTAAATCAAACGATAGACGATCACTCAAGATCGTCAAGCGCATCTGAATGGCGACTGTCCCTCTCGGAGCGATAACACCTTTGCGACATTATGGCCTGAAAGGCCACCGCCGGATTCCGGGGTGGAGTGTCGCCGCCCGTCCGGAAGAGTTACCCCTTTGAATGACTGCGCTGCGCCCGCACGGATGCGTCCGCGCCGCTGGCTTTCCGCCGGTGGCCTATGACCAATGATGTAGTTCCGTCTTTGTTCCTGTTGCTTTACCCGTATCGGCGGTGGTTTTCGACTGCAAACGAACTATGGCCCTTGTCGATATATTGACCCTCGCCCGAATGTGGTAGCTGTCTTTCAAGCCATCTAGGCGGTGAGTGGTTCGGGTCCGATGGAGGTGACCCGGACAGAAGGGGCGAAGGCTTCGGAAGAAACGGCTGAAACCAGGGTGGACGGGGACCATGAAAATTCTGATCGGTGATGACCATCTTCTTTTCCGTGAGGGTCTGCGTCGCTTGCTGGAGCAGCTTCACGGCGAGGCGACCTTCGTGGAGGCGGGCACCTTCAACGAAGTGGTCGAGCAATGCCGGACCGGCGGCAGCTTCGACATCGTCCTGATGGACCTGCATATGCCGAACTGGCCGGGCTATGAGGGCTTGCGCGAGGTGCAGAGCCTCCAGCCGGGCGTCCCGGTTGTCGTGATCTCCGCCTCGGAGTCTCTGAACGACATCCGCGGCGCGCTCGACCACGGCGCCACCGGCTACATTCCGAAGTCCAGCAGCGTGAAGGTGATGATGGGGGCGCTGAACCTCGTCTTCTCCGGCGGCATCTATGTCCCGCCGGGCGCGCTGACCGCCGCCAGCGCCGAACCGGCGCCGCGCCGCCGCGCGATGGACGGGATGGACCGCAGCTCCGGCTATGGCCTGACCCAGCGCCAGCGTGAGGTTCTGGACTGCCTGCGGGCCGGCAAGTCCAACAAGCAGATCGCCTACGAGCTGGGTCTGTCGGAAGGCACGGTGAAGATCCACGTCACGGCGATCTTCAAGTCGCTGGGCGTCAAGAACCGCACGCAGGCGGTCATCGCCGCTGCCGCCATGGCGTCCTGATCCGTCCGGGGCGAACAGGGCGGGGCTGGAGACAAACAAGGAAACGCACTGGGATGGCCGCGAGAGGGCACGACGAACGTGCTCCCGCGGCCTTTCCGTTTTCCGGTTTCGCGACACGTCCTATCTTCTCGCCTTATAGTGAGGCGTGTCCCGGCAAAGAAGGAAACGGCGATGGCGGCGGAAACCCCGGTGTGCGATTTCGGCTGGAAGGCGGTGGACTTCAGCCTGAAGAGTGTCGACGGCAAGACCTACAGCCTGGCCGACGTGCGCGGGCCGAAGGGCACGCTCGTGATGTTCATCTGCAACCACTGCCCCTATGTGAAGGCGGTGATCGGCCGCATCGTGAGCGAGGTGAACGCGCTGAAGAGCTACGGAATCGGCGCCGTCGCCATCATGTCCAACGACATTGGGCGCTACCCCGAGGACGGCTTCGACGCCATGAAGCGCTTCGCGGCGGAGCATGGCTTCACCTTCCCCTACCTGATCGACGAAACGCAGGAGGTCGCGCGCGCCTATGGCGCGGTGTGCACGCCGGACTTCTTCGGCTTCAACGCCGACCTGTGCCTGCAGTACCGCGGCCGGCTGGATGCCTCGAAGACCCAACTCATCCCCGACGCCCCGCGCGAGCTGTACCACGCCATGGTCCGCGTCGCCGAGACGGGGCAGGGGCCGGCCGACCAGATCCCCAGCATGGGATGCTCCATCAAGTGGCGTGATCCGGCCTAGACGGCCAGCCATTAGCCCCCGCTATTGGCCGGTTTGGACCTGCGCGCCCCTCAGATTGCTTTCCGACAGCGGAATGACCGTGCGGGAGAGCTCCGTGCAGACCATCCGGTCGGGCCGCTCCCTGGATTCGCACGAGGACGACCTCAGGCGGACCGCAAGGTCCTTCGTGAGAGGGCGGTCCCAGTTGAAGATGACACAGCGCTCCCCCGAGGGGCCGCGCATCTCGCCGTCCGTTTGCGCCGGGTAATTGCCGATCTCGCTTCCGACGCCATTGCCGTAGTTCAGGGGGAGGTGGTCCGGAGGCGACGCCCTCCAGTTGGACGAGCAACCGGACAACATCAACGCCGCCGACACGCAGCAGCACGCGACCGCCAGCCTCATCAGCATCTCCCTCCTGCTGTTTCTCCGTGCAGGGTCGAAGGTGAGTGCGGCGTTTTTGCGGCGAAAAGTTGCATTCACCCGCCATGAATCGGCGCTGTGCCGAAAAGACTTCCTTTCGGCGCGGCTTGGTTGTGATTCGCCGGCACGATGGCGACCGCGCGGAAGCGCAGGGAAAGGGTACGGACGGGCGGGTCGGCCGGAAATCGCTGCGGTCCTGAAGCCCTCGCGCTTGACCGGGTGCGCCGGCCAGTGCTATCCGGCCCTGTGAAGCATAAGCATCGTCCGCCGCAACCGCGCGTGGGCGCATTTCCACACGCAATGACGGTCTCCGTGCCGTTGGACGCCGCTGTAGGGCCATGAGCGATATTTTCCGCGAAGTCGACGAGGATTTGCGCCGCGACCGCATGGAGCGCCTGTTCAAGCGCTATGGCGGAGTAGCGCTGGCCGGCGCTCTGGCCGTCGTGGCCGCCACCGGCGGCTACACCGCATGGCGCAACTGGCAGCAGTCGCAGCACCAGCAGGAAACGGCGGCCCTGACCGCCGCGCTGGCACAGGCCGGGCAGGGGCCGGAAAAGGGTGTGGAGGCGCTGGCCGCCTTCGCCGGAAAGGCCGATCCCGGCATGGCCGCGCTGGCGCAGCTGAACGCCGCCGCCCTTCTGGCCCGCGAGGGCAAGACGGCCGAGGCGGTCGCCGTGTACGACAAGCTGGCCGCCAACAGCGGCGTCAGCGGTGTCTACCGCGACCTCGCCTCCCTGCTGTCGGTCATGCACCAGATGGACTCGGGCGACGCGGCGCAGCTTCAGGCGCGCCTCCAGCCGCTGACCGCCGACGCCAGCCCCTGGCGCTTCTCCGCCCGCGAGTTGACCGCCGTTCTGGCCGCCCGCGCCGGCGACAAGGATCGGGCGCGCAGCCTCTTCCAGCAACTGGCCGATGATTCTCAGGCTCCGGCGGGCGTCCGCTCGCGCGCCGCCGATCTCGCCACCCTCTACGGCAAGTCCTGATGAACCGCAATCCGATGACCCGCGATGCGGGCAAGTCCGCGAAGGCCCGCGCCCGTAGGCGCGCCGCCCTTCTGTCCACCCCGCTGCTCGCCCTGCTGCTGAGCGGCTGCGACACCCTGACCGACTGGTTCGGCAAGACGCCCGATCCGCCCCTGCCGGGCCAGCGGGTCGCCGTGCTGACGCGCGAACGCAAGGTGGAGGTGGACCAGCGGCTTGCCGACACCGCCATGACCCTGCCGACCGCCGTGACCAACGCGGCCTGGGCGCAGGCCGGCGGCACGCCGGAACACGCGCCGGGTCACCTCGCCCTGTCCGCGACTCCGGCGGAGGCGTGGCGCGGCGACGTAGGGTCGGGCTCCAGCGGCGGGCACATGGTGCTCGCCACGCCGGTGGTGGCCGACGGCCGGATCTTCGCCATGGACGCGGATTCGCACGTTGCCGCTCTGGACGAGCGCGGCGGGCGCCAGCTGTGGCGCATCGACACCAAGCCGGAGAACGAACGCGGCGGCGCCAGCGGCGGCGGCGTGGCCTACGCCGAGGGCCGCGTCTTCGCGGCGACCGGCTATGCGGAGGTTCTGGCGCTCGATCCCGCCAGCGGCAACGTCATCTGGCGCAAGCGCGTGCCGGGTCCGGTGCGCGGCGCGCCGACGGTGCAGGGCGGGCGCGTTTATGTGCTGACGCTCGACAACCAGCTGGCCGCCCTGTCGGCGGCGGACGGCACCGTCGAATGGACCCACCAGGGCATCCTGGAGACGGCCGGCCTGCTCGGCGCGGTCAGCCCGGCGGCGAACGCCACCCTGGTCGTGGCTCCCTATTCGTCGGGCGAGCTGTACGCCCTGCGTCCGGAGAACGGCCGCGTGGCGTGGCAGGAGAGCCTCGCCGCGATTCGCCGGGCCGGCGCGCTCAGCAGCCTCGCCGACATCCGCGGCCTGCCGGTCATGGACCGGGGCATCGTCTACGCCATCGGCCATTCCGGCCGCATGGTCGCCATCGACGAGCGCATCGGCGCCCGCGTCTGGGAGACGGAGATCGGCGGTACGCAGACCCCGTGGCTGGCCGGCGACTATCTGTTTGTCGTCACCAACGATTCGGAGGTCGTGGCCGTCAGTCGTCAGGCCGGTCGCGTCCGCTGGGTGACGCCGCTCGACCGCTTCAAGGATCCGGAGGACAAGAAGGGGCCGATCACCTGGTCCGGTCCGGTGCTGGCCGGTGGGAAGCTGTATGTGACGGGTTCGCAGGGGCAGATGCTTGCGCTTTCGCCCACGGATGGCCAAATCGTCACCCGTTACACGCTTTCCAGCGGCACCTACTTGCCGCCGGTGGTCGCGAACAACACCCTTTATGTCCTTGGCGACAACGGCACGCTGGTCGCGTTCCGTTGACCGCCTTCCGTTTTCCAGTGTGAGGCCTCCGGGCGGATGTCTTTTACCGTGGCTCTGGTCGGCCGGCCGAATGTCGGCAAGTCGACCCTGTTCAACCGTCTGGCCGGCAAGAAGCTGGCGCTGGTCGACGACACGCCGGGCGTGACGCGCGACTGGCGCTCGGCCCCCGCCCGCATGGGCGGCCTGTCCTTCACCGTGGTCGATACCGCCGGTCTGGAGGACGTCACCGACGACAGTCTGGAGGCGCGCATGCGCCGCCAGACGGAGCGGGCGCTGGACCGCGCCGACGTCGCGCTGTTCATCGTAGACGCGCGCGCCGGCATCACGCCGCTCGACCGTCATTTCGCGGCCCTGCTGCGCAAGGGCAAGACCCCCGTGCTGCTGGTCGCCAACAAGGCCGAGGGCAAGGCCGGCACGCCGGGCCTCTACGAGGCCTACGAGCTTGGCCTGGGCGATCCCATCCCGCTGTCGGCGGAGCATGGCGAGGGCATGGCCGATCTGGTCCAGGCCCTGCTGCCCTACGCGCCCCCCGACGAGGAGGAGGCCGACGAGTTTGCCGCCGCCGCTTCGGTAGCTCCCGCCGATGGCGAGGAGGTCCCGGTCGGCGACCAGGCGGAGACGGACGAGGAACGCGCGCGGCCCATCCAGCTCGCCATCGTCGGCCGTCCGAACGTCGGCAAGTCCACGCTGCTCAACAGCCTGATCGGCGAAGAGCGCGTGCTGACCGGCCCGGAGGCCGGCATGACCCGCGACGCCATCAGCGTCGATTGGGAATGGCGCGGCCGCAAGATCCGCCTTGTGGACACCGCCGGCATGCGCAAGCGCGCCCGCGTCGACGCCAAGGTGGAAAAGCTGGCCGTCGCCGACGGGCTGCGCGTCATCCGCATGGCTCAGGTCGTTCTGCTGGTCGTCGACGCCAACCAAATCCTCGACAAGCAGGACCTGACCATTGCCCGCATGGTGGTGGAGGAGGGCCGCGCCCTCGTCATCGCCCTGAACAAGTGGGACGCGGTGGACGACCGCGCCATGGCGCTGCGTCAGGTGGAGGACAAGCTCCAGGCGACGCTGGCCCAGATCAAGGGCGTGCAGGTCGTGACCATCTCCGCCCTCCAGGGCAAGAAGCTGGACACGCTGCTCGACGCGGTACTGGAAACCTATGCCCAGTGGAACCGCCGCATCCCCACGGCCCAGCTCAACCGCTGGATTGAGGGCGTGCTGGAGCACCACCCGCCGCCGCTGGTCGAAGGCCGGCGCGTGAAGATCCGCTACGCCACGCAGGTGAAGACCCGCCCGCCGACGGTCGCGCTGTTCGTGAACAAGCCGCTGGATCTGCCGGAAAGCTACCAGCGCTACCTGATCGCGCACCTGCGCGACACCTTCGAGCTGCCGGGCGTCCCCGTGCGGCTCCTCCTGCGCAAGCAGAAGAACCCCTACGCCGACGACTGACCGCTGTTTCCCCCCTCTCCCAGCCCCGCTGGGAGAGGGAGGGGCCCGCCGCATAGCGGTGGGAGGGTGAGGGCAAGGTTCTCCCGAGAATCCTGCTTCAGCCTAACCTGAATTCTCGACAAAACCTTGCCCTCACCCTCCCATGCTGCGCATGGGTCCCTCCCTCTCCCACCGGAGGCGGGAGAGGGTATAATGCAGCGTGAATTGCTTCAAAATCGGAAGCGTTTCTCAGCCAATTCACTTTTTATCTTCTTCGCAAAACAGCATGTAAATCCGCGGTGTAGGTATATTTCTGCAAAGTTCTCGCCGTCCGAATATTGCCCTATCCTTCCGAAGGGAGTAATCTCCCCGAAGTGAGGCGAAGTGCCTCGCGTGCGCCCGTGCATTGCGGGGGCGGAGGGCAGGCCATGGCGGCGCGTCTATTCTCGCATTTCCACATCCCCGACCTTCGAATCTTTCTCCGGCGGCTGCGCCGGGACGAGTCCGGCGCCATCGCGGTGATGATGGCCGTGGCGGTGTCGCTGCTGGTCGGCATGCTGACGCTGGCCGTGGAGTTCGGCTCCTGGTACGTCGCCCGCCGTGGCTTGCAGACCGCCGCCGACGCCGCCGCCATTTCGGCGGCGCTGGAGCGGGCCAGGGGGAACTTGGATGGCGCCTCGGCGGTCGCGCTGCGGGAGGCGCACCGCAACGGCTTCCTGACGGACGCCACTACCTCCTTCGTGCTGAATGTTCCACCGACGAGCGGCCCCTACGCCGGCCGGGGCGACGCGGTGGAAGCGATCCTCCAGGACCGGCAGGAGCGCCTGTTCAGCCGCCTGTTCCTCAGCAGCGACACGACCGTCAGCGCGCGCGCCGTCGCCACGGTCGGCAACGGCGGGAAGGCCTGCGTGCTGGCGCTCGACCCGGCGCAGGCCGGGGCCATCCAGGGCAGCGGCTCGGCGACCGTCAATCTGCCGGGCTGCCTGCTGGCGTCCGACTCCAAGAGCAGCGCGTCGATCGACCTGACCGGCGTGGTGATCGTGAAGGCGCAGTCCATGTGGTCGGCGGGCGGGCTGTCGCAGGGCAGCAACGTCACGGTCAACCTGGACATCCCGCCGACGCTGAACGCATCGCCGCTCGCCGATCCCTACGCCAACGTCCAAGTCGGCACGGTCGGTCCCTGCGATTACACGAGCTTGGTCAAGGTCACCAACAACCAGACCAAGACCTTCACCCCCGGCGTCTATTGCGGCGGCATCCAGATCACCGGCGGCACCGTGACCTTCAAGCCGGGCACCTATTACATCGTGGACGGCAAACTGGACGTGAACGGCGGCACGCTGAAAGGGCAGTACAGCACCAGCACCGACGGCGTCACCTTCGTCTTCACGACGCGCGGCGTCACCGGCACCAACATCGGCGGCATGGACATCCGGGGCAACGCCGTGCTGAGCCTTCGGGCGCCCGCCGACCTGTCGAATCCGTTCCACGGGCTGCTCTTCTACCAGGACCGCCGCGCCCCGGTCGGTGCGGTGAACAAGCTGAACGGCGGTTCCTACACGGACGTGGAGGGGGCCGTCTATTTCCCGAACCAGGAACTGGACTGGGCCGGCACCAACGGCACGGCCAGCCCCAGCTGCACGCAGATCGTCGCGAAGACCGTGACGTTCCTCGGCAACGCGACCCTTGGCGTGGATCAATGCGGCAGCCGCGGCGTCAGCCAGATCCTCACCTCCGTGACCCAACTGGGCGAGTGAGGAAGCCATGCCCGGGCTTCGACGATTGGCGGGAAGGCTGTTCGGAAACCACGCGGGCGGCGTGGCCGTGGAGTTCGCGGTGGCCGCCCCCATCCTGCTGGCCGCCTTCGGCGTGATGGTCGATCTGGGGCGGGCCATGTACGACGACATGTCCCTGTCGGCCGCCGCGCGTACAGGCGTACAGTACGCCCGCTCGAAACCCGACGACACGGCGGGCATACAGGCCGCCGCCCTGGCCTCGGGCGGCCTGTCCTCCAGCGCCACGGTCGCCGCCCAGAAGTTCTGCGAATGCCCCAGCGGCGCGTCCGTGGCCTGCACCGGCACCTGCCCGGACGGCCCGGTGGCGACCTACGTCAGGGTCACCGTGTCACAGCCCTTTCAGGCCGTCATGCCGGTCCCCGTCGTCGCCAACGGCTCCCTGCTGAGCGGCAACGCCGTCCTGCGGGTGAAGTGAGGGAGGCCGCGATGCTCGATCTCTTCCGCGCGCGCGACGGGTCCACGGCGGTGGAGTTCGCCATCGCCGTCCCCGTGTTTCTGGCCCTGCTGTTCGGGACGGTGGAGTTCGGGCGCTATTTCTGGGCGCGCAACACGATCCAGTACGCGGCGGAGGAGGGCGCGCGCTACGCCATGGTGTCCGGCGCCACGGACGCGCAGATCACCGCGCGCGTGCAGGATCGCGCCTCCCCGCTCAACACAGGCGGCCTGACCATCGGCGTGCAGCGCGAAACGGTGGGCGGGGTCACCTATGTGGTGATCGACACCCGCTACAACTGGGCGTCCGCCGCCTTCACCGGCTTCTTCCCGGCCAGCCTGCGGGTCGCCTCCGGGCGAGCCCGCGTGCCGCTGCTGAATTAGGCGGTCGGCTATGAACGCGTAGGTTGGGTTGAGCGCACGCGAAACCCAACACCTCCGCCATGACAGAAACGTTGGGTTTCGCCTTCGGCTCAACCCAACCTACGGCAGTGTCCTTTGACGATCACTGGGCCGACACGACCTCGCCATGGCGCGTGCAGGCCGGCTCGGCCAGCGCGACGAAGGCTTCGCTCACCTGATCCGGCTGGGTCAGGGTTTCCTGTTCCTCGCCGGGGAACGCTTGCAGGCGCAGCTTCGTGGCGACGATGCCGGGGTCAATCAGGTTCACGCGCAGGTTCGACTTGGCGATTTCCATCGCGTAGGTCTTCACCATCATCTCCAGCGCCGCCTTGCTGGCGCCGTAGGGGCTCCAGTACGGGTAGGGCTCCTTGGCGGCGCCGGAGGTCACGAAGACGGCGCGCCCGGCGTCCGACGCGCGCAGCAGCCGGTCGAAGGAGCGGATCAGGCGGAAGTTGGCCGTGACGTTCACGTCCATCACCCGCTCCCACAGCTTCGGGTCGTAATGGGCCACGGGGCCGAGCGCCTCCAGCACGCCGGCGTTGCCGACGAGGATGTCCAGTTTCCCGAAGCGGTCGAAGATCGCCTGCCCGAGCTGGTCGATCTGGTCGAACTTCCGCAGGTCGAGCGGGACCAGCGTGGCGTTCTTGCCCGTGGCCTTGAGGATCGCGTCGTCGGTCTCCTCCAGCCCGCCGACCGTGCGGGCGGTCAGGATGACGTGGGCGCCCTCGGCGGCGAAGCGCTTGGCGACGGCGGCGCCGATGCCGCGCGACGCGCCGGTGATGAGGGCGATGCGGCCGGAAAGACGGGACATGGATGCGGCTCGACGAATCTGGAGGGGAATGAAAGGCGGCCGGCCGCGTCGCTGCGGCCGGCCCTGTCGTGGGCTTTGAAGGCGTTACGCGCGGACGCGGACGTTCGCCTCGACCGGCGGCGTGTCCAGCGCGTCGGTCAGCTGGATCGGGTATTCGCCGGTGAAGCAGGCGTCGCAGTAGCGCAGGTTGCTCGGATCGCGCTTCGTCTCGCCCATGGCACGGTAGAGGCCGTCCAGCGAGATGAAGGCCAAGCTGTCGGCCTGAATGAAGTCCCGCATTTCCTCGACCGACATGCGGTGGGCCAGCAGCTTGCCCTGCTCCGGCGTGTCGATGCCGTAGAAGCAGGGGTGCGAGGTCGGCGGGCTGGAAATGCGCATGTGCACCTCCTTCGCACCGGCGGCGCGCACCATCTCCACGATCTTCTTCGAGGTCGTGCCGCGCACGATGCTGTCGTCCACCAGCACCACCCGCTTGCCCTCAATCATGGCGCGGTTGGCGTTGTGCTTCAGTTTCACGCCCAGATGGCGGATCTGGTCGGTCGGCTCGATGAAGGTGCGGCCGACATAGTGGTTGCGGATGATGCCCAGCTCGAAGGGCACGCCGCTCTCCGTGGCAAAGCCGAGGGCCGCCGGCACGCCACTGTCCGGAACCGGCACGACCACATCGGCCTCGACCCGCGATTCGCGGGCCAGCTCCGCGCCGATCCGCTGACGGGCGTTGTAGACGGAGGAGCCCTCCATCACGCTGTCGGGCCGCGCGAAGTAGATGTATTCGAAAATGCAGAAGCGGCGGCCCTGCGGCTGGAACGGGCGCAGGCTCTGCACGCCCGAACCGTTCAGCACGATCATCTCGCCCGGCTCGACGTCGCGGACATACTCGGCGCCGACGATGTCCAGGGCGCAGGTCTCGCTGGTCAGGATGTGGGTGTCGCCCAGTTTGCCCAGCACCAGCGGGCGCACGCCCAGCGGGTCGCGCACGCCGATCACCTCGTTCGGAGTCAGCGCCACCAGCGAGAAGGCGCCCTCGACCTGCCGCACCGCCTCGATCAGGCGGTCGACGGGCGAGCCGCCGCGGGCGATCGCCATCAGGTGGACGATCACCTCAGTGTCGGTGGTGGACTGGAACAGGCAGCCGCGGCGGACCAGTTGGCGGCGCAGGGTCTGCGCGTTGGTCAGGTTGCCGTTGTGGGCCAGCGCGAAGCCGCCGAACTCGAAGTCGGCGTAGAGCGGCTGGACGTTGCGGATCGTCGTGTCGCCGGTGGTGGCGTAGCGGACGTGGCCGATGGCCTGCGGACCCTTCAGCTTGGCGATGATCGATTCCGACGAGAAGTGATCGCCGACCAGCCCCAGCGCGTGCTGCAGGTGGAAGCGGTCGCCGTCGTAGCTGACGATGCCGCAGGCTTCCTGGCCACGATGCTGCAGCGCGTGCAGGCCGAGAGCGGTGATGGCGGCGGCCTGAGTGTGGCTCAGGATGCCGAACACGCCGCACTCTTCGCGCAGCTTGTCGTCGTCGAACGGATGCGTCGTCAGCATCGGGGAATCCTCGTCATGCACGGGCGTCACCAAAAGGGGCGTGTCGAACGGGCGCTTTGTTTCAACTTACGGTCAGCGCGCGTTCTGAATCAGTCGCTCAAGATCGCCGCGGTCCCGGTCCTTATAGCCGGTATCGGGTTGCGACGCACCACCGCTCTTGGGCGCGGCGGCAGGGACCGGAGTCGAAAGGCGGTCGAGCGCTTCCTTCGCTTCCACCGCCTGGCGCGCGCGCTCGCGCGCCATGTCCATCTGGCCGAGCCCGTCCTTGCGCAGGTTCTCGGGCATGACCTCGTAGATCATGCCGGCGCCCGCGACCAGGAACGGCCGGGTCTTGGCGGTTTGCAGCCACATCGGCTGCTCGGCCGGGTTCGGCACCAGCCAGGCGAAGAACAGATAGGCGACCGAGGCCAGGATTGCACCCTTCAGCAGCCCGAAGACGAAGCCCAGCGAGCGGTCCAGCGCCGACAGGCCGGAGTTCTGAACCCCGCGCGACACGACGCGGCCGAAAATCGTCAGGACCACAAGGCTGACCACGAACAGCGCCACGGCGGTGACGGCGTAGGCGGCCATCTCCACCTTGATGTGCTGCTGCGCGAAGGGCAGGGCGAAGGGCAGGGCGTTCAGCGTGATCAGTGCGGCACCCGCCCAGGCGGCGACCGACAGCACCTCGGCGACCATGCCGCGCGTGAAGGCCAGCAGCGCCGATAGAAGAAGCACGACGATGACCGCAAGGTCCGCCGGGTTGATCGGAAAGGTCTCCATATGCTCCGCTTCGCCCTCTAGTCGCGACCGCGCGGGGGCCGCCCGCCGGAATCCGCCTGGAACAGCGGCATCAGCTCCGCCAGCTGCTGCAGTTCCACGGTCTTCAGGCTGCCGTCGCCACGGCCGCCCTTTTGGCCGTTCCGTCTAGCCGGAAAGATCGCCGTTGAAAACCCCAGCTTTGCGGCTTCCTTCAGCCGCGTGTCGCTCTGGCCCACGGCGCGCACCTCGCCGGACAGGCCGATCTCCCCGAAAACCACGGCGTCGGCGGGCACCGGCTCCCCGGTCAGCGAGGACACCAGCGCCGCCGCGACGGCGAGATCCGCTGCCGGTTCGGTGATGCGCAGGCCGCCGGCCACGTTCAGGTACACGTCGTTGGCGCCGATCTGCACGCCGCAGCGCGCCTCCAGCACCGCCAGCACCATGGCGAGTCGCGCCGAATCCCAGCCGACCACCGCGCGGCGCGGCGTGCCGAGCGGAGAGGGGGCGACCAGCGCCTGCACCTCCACCAGCACGGGGCGCGTGCCCTCCATGCCGGCGAAAACGGCGGCGCCCGACACGTCGCCGCGCCGTTCGGCCAGGAACAGGGCCGAGGGGTTGGCGACCTCGCCCAGCCCCACGTCAGTCATCTCGAAGACGCCGATCTCGTCGGTGGCGCCGAAGCGATTCTTCACCGCGCGCAGGATGCGGAACTGGTGGCCGCGCTCGCCCTCGAAATACAGCACCGTGTCCACCATGTGCTCCAGCACGCGGGGGCCGGCGATCATGCCTTCCTTGGTGACGTGGCCGACCAGCAGCAGCACGACGCCGCGCCGCTTGGCCGCGCGGATCAGCTCCTGCGCGCTGGCCCGGACCTGCGCCACCGTGCCGGGCGCGCTGTCCAGGTTGTCCACATACATGGTCTGGATGGAGTCGATGACGATGACGTCCGGCCCGTCGCCGCTGTCCATGGAGGCCACGATGTCGCGCACGCTGGTGGCGGACGCCAACTGCACCGGCGCTGCCGCGCAGCCGAGCCGCAGCGCGCGAAGCCGCACCTGGTCCACCGCCTCTTCGCCCGAGACATAGGCGCAGCGGTTTTCCTGGGACAGCCGGGACATCACCTGGAGCAGCAGGGTCGATTTGCCGATGCCGGGGTCGCCGCCGATCAGGATGGCCGATCCGGGGACCAAGCCGCCGCCGCAGACGCGGTCGAACTCCTCGATGTGAGACAAGCGGCGGGGCGGGGCCGCGCTGGTTCCCGCCAGCCCGACGAAGTCCAGCCGCCGGCCGCGCGCCGCCCCAAGGCCCTTGGGCGCGCTTTCCGGAGCCGCCTCTTCGACGAGCGTGTTCCATTCGCCGCACGCGTCGCAGCGCCCTGCCCATTTGGGGAAGGTCGCGCCGCAGGACTGGCAGGCATAGCGGGTGGAGGGCTTGGCCAAAGGTCTAGCGAATTGTGGGGGCGACAGCGCCCCACATATAGCAAGCCCCTGTCCTAAATCCTATGCCCTAGGCGATAAAAATCCTGGGGCTTTTCCTGGGGCTTTTCTTGGGCCGAAGCGGTGGTAGGTTCTCGCCCGGACAAAGGACCATTAGACCATGACGAACGCAGGTGAGCAGGTGGTGGACAAGGAAGGGCGGCGCATCCCGCTGCACGGGCCGGAGGAGTTCGAGGCATTGCGCAAGGCCGGGCGGCTGGCCGCCGCGACGCTGGACCACATCACGCCGCACGTCGTGCCGGGCGTCAGCACGGGGCATCTCGACCGGCTGATCGAGACCTTCATGCGCGACAACGGCGCGATCCCGGCGACCGTCGGCTATCACGGCTACCCGGCGGCGAGCTGCATCTCCCCCAACCACGTCGTGAACCACGGCATCCCCAGCGACGACAAGACGCTGGCCGACGGGGACATCGTGAACATCGACGTCACGGTGATCCTGGATGGCTGGTACGGCGACACCAGCCGGATGTTCTTCGTCGGCGACAAGATCGGCGTGAAGGCGCGCAAGCTGGTGGACATCACCTACAAGGCGATGATGGCCGGCATTGCGGCGGCCAAGCCGGGCAACCACCTGGGCGACATCGGCCATGCCATCCAGACGCTCGCCGAATCCCACCGCTACGGCGTTGTCCGCGATTTCGGCGGGCACGGCATCGGCCGTGTCTTCCACGACGCGCCGCACGTCGACCATTTCGGCAAGCCGGGCACCGGCGTGCTGCTCCAGCCCGGCATGGTCTTCACCATCGAGCCGATGATCAACGCCGGCAAGCCCGACGTGAAGATCCTGTCCGATGGCTGGACCACCGTGACCCGCGACCGCTCGCTGTCCGCCCAGTTCGAGCATCAGGTCGGCATCACCGAGGACGGCTGCGAGATCTTCACCCTCTCGCCCGCCGGCTACACCCAGCCGCCTTACGAAGCTTCGGGCGCATGATCGACGATCCCTTGAAGCCCTGGCGGGTCGTGGAGCGGCGGACGCTCCTCGACACCGGCCACTTCCTGCGCGTGCACGCTGAGACGGTGGAGCTTCCCGACGGCCGCCACGTCGAGAACTTCTATCAGGTGGAGCAGGCGGATTTTGTCCTGATGTTCGCGGAGGATGAGGAAGGCCGCGCGCTGATGCTGCGGCAATACAAGCACGGAACTCGCCGGGTTAGCCAGACCGTGCCGGCCGGCGCCATCAACCCCGGCGAGGATCCCCTGGCCGCCGCGAAGCGCGAGCTGCTGGAGGAAACCGGCTACGAGGCTCCGGATTGGACCGCGCTCGGCACCTACGCGGTGCAGGGCAACCAGCGGGGCTGCCTCTGCCACATGTTCCACGCCCGAAATGCCCGCAAGATGCGGGAGCCGGACTCCGGCGACTTGGAGGAGATGCGGCTGGAACTGCTGACCCGTGCGGATCTGTTCGCCGCGGCGGCGGCCGGCGACTTCGCCCTGCTGCCTTCCGTCGCGATCCTCGGCATGGTGCTGATGCCGGAACTTCGCGACAGCTTCGCCGCGGCTGCCGCCCGCTGACACAACAGTACCCTCTCCCATCGAGATGGGAGAGGGTTGAAGAGCGCCGCTCAGCTCTTGGGGGCCGGGGCGAAGAAGTGGGCCAGGGCCACGGCCGCTTCGCTCGACAGCGGGTTATCGTTCTTGATCAGCTGCTCATGCGCGTTCTGGATGGTCTTGACGACCTCCTCGTTGCTCAGGAGGCCCTTCGCCTGCAACGTCTCCAGGATCTTAGCGCTCAGCATGAAGGATGCGAAAGCCAGCCCGTTGGTGGTGACGTCAGCCATGTCGATTCTCCGAGTTTCCGTGCGGTGTTTGTTCTGCGGCCGGACGCGCTGCCGGTGGATGGATGTCTAATGGACCGGAAAACCCTGCAAAAACCTTAAGCCCCCGACAGCCACAAGCCCTACAGCGCGCGCACCTGCATCTTGATGGGGCCGTCGGCCTTGCCGTGGACGAACTGGTCCACGAAGGGGTTGCCGGAATGGTCGATGTCCTTGGCGTGGCCGGTCCAGATGATTCGGCCCTGGTAGATCATCGCGATTCGGTCGGCGATCTTGCGGGCCGACGCCATGTCGTGGGTGATGGTGACAGCGGTGGCGCCGAGGTCCTTCACGCACTTCACGATCAGCTCGTTGATCACGTCGGCCATGATCGGGTCGAGGCCGGTGGTGGGCTCGTCGAAGAAGATGATTTCCGGCTCGTCGGCGATCGCGCGGGCGAGGCCGACGCGCTTCTGCATGCCGCCCGACAGTTCCGACGGAAACAGATCGCCGACCTCCGCGCCGAGCCCGACGGCGCCCATCTTGGCGATGGCGATCTCCTTCGCCTTGCCGCGGGGCATGTGCTCGCCCTGGATCAGGCCGAAGGCGACGTTCTCCCACACCTTCAGGCTGTCGAAGAGGGCCGCACCCTGGAACAGCATGCCGAACTTGTGCAGCAGCTTCTCCCGCTCACGCGGGCGCAGCTTGGTGGTCTCCCCGCCGTCGACGCGGATGGAGCCGCTGTCCGGCTGCAGCAGGCCGAGGATGCACTTCAGCATCACCGACTTGCCGGTGCCCGACCCGCCGATGACGACCAGCGACTCGCCGCGGCCGACCTCCAGGTCGATGCCGTTCAGCACGACCTTGTGGCCGAAGCGCTTGTGGACGTTCTTGAGCGCGATCTTCGGTGCCTGGACCGGGGGTACCTGAGACATGGCTGCGCTCACTTGGTCGAGAAGAAGATGCCGGTGATGAGGTAGTTCCACACCAGGATCAGGATGGAGGCCGACACCACCGCGTTGGTCGTCGCCGCACCCACGCCCTGCGCGCCGCCCTTGGAGTGGTAGCCGTGGTAGCAGCCCATCAGCGAGACCACGAAGCCGAACACCGCCGCCTTCACGAGGCCGGAGATGACGTCGACGGGCTCCAGGAACTCCCAGGTGCGGCTGATGTAGGAGGACGGGTTGAAGTTCAGGCGGTAGACGCCGACCAGGAATCCGCCGAACACGCCGATGATGTCCGCCACCAGCACCAGGATCGGCAGCATGGCCAGACCCGCCAGCAGGCGCGGCGCCACCAGATACTTGAAGGGGTTGGTGGACAGCGTGGACAGCGCGTCGATCTGCTCCGTCACGCGCATGGTGCCGATCTCGGCGGCCATGGCGGCGCCGATGCGCCCGGCGACCATCAGGCCGCCCAGCACGGGGCCAAGCTCGCGCGTCACCGACAGCGCGACCACCGTGGCGATGGCGCCCTCCGCCTGGAAGCGGGAGAAGCCCGAATAGCTCTGCAGCGCCAGCACCATGCCGGTGAACAGCGCGGTCAGGCCCACCACCGGCAGGGAGTAAAAGCCGATGTCGATCATCTGCCGCAGGATCTGCCGCGGGTACAGCGGCGGGCGGACGCAGTGCGACAATGCGGCGACGGTGAACAGACCAAGCTTACCGGTCGCTTCCAGGAAGACCAGGAAGGCCCGGCCGGTGGCGGCAAGAAAACCCATCAAGCGACCTCAGGCGGCGGTCGGGTCGCGATAGACCCTGTGGTAGCGCGCGCCCAGCGAGGTCAGGATCTCATAGCCGATGGTGTCGCCCTCAGCCGCCACGGTGTCCACCGGGCGGTTCGGGCCGATCAGCTCAACCAGCCCGCCGGGCGTCACCGCCTCGTCGGGAAGGTGGCTGACGTCCACCGTGACCAAGTCCATCGAAATCCGCCCAACCACCGGAGCGGCCACGCCGTTGACGAAGACATGCCCGCGCCCGCCGAGCGAGCGTAGATATCCGTCGGCATAACCCACTGCGATGGTTGCGATTTTGCCACTCGCCGCAACGCGGTGCGTGGCACCGTATCCAACGGTCATAGCACTGTCAACGCTGCGCACCTGAAGCACGCGCGCGTCGAGGCGGACGGTGTCGCGCATCGGGTTCGCCTGGGCAGGCGTCGGGTTCACGCCGTAGAGCGCGCAGCCGGGCCGCACGAGGTCGAAATGGAAGGCCGGGCCGTGGAAAATGCCCGACGAATTGGCGAAACTCGCCGCTGCCGAGGGCAGTCGCCCCACCGCTTTCTGGAAGCGGCCGAGCTGCTGGGTGTTCATCACCGAGTCCGTCTCGGCGCAGGCCAGATGGGTCATCCAGACCTGCACGTCCACCCCCTCAAGCCGCCCGAGGTCGCCGGCGAGCCGGTCCAACTCGTCCGGGCCGAGCCCGAGTCGGTTCATGCCGGTGTCGATGTGGACGACGGCGGGTAGGGGGGCGCCCTCGGCCCGCGCGTGGGCCTGCCACGCCGCGATCTCGCCCAGGTGGTTCAGCACCGGCAGGATGCGGAAGGCCTGGAAGTCCCGCTCCGTCCCCGCCGGCAGGCCGCCCAGCGATAGCACGCGCGCGTCCGGCGCCAGGGCGCGGACCGCCAGCGCCTCCTCGAACTGGGCCACGACGAAGGTTTTGCAGCCGGCCGAGGCGAGCGCCGGGACGACGCGCTCCACCCCCAGGCCGTAGGCGTTCGCCTTCACCACGGCGGCGCATTCCGCCGGGGCCACCCGGTCGCGCAGTTGCCGCCAGTTGGCGACCACCGCGCCGAGGTCGATGGTCAGGATCACGCCGGCGCGCTGGGCCGGGTCACTCAGTGGGGCCGAAGTCATGGGTCGTGTCGAGGTCGCCGAATTTGGTGAACTGTCCGTCGAAGAACATCCGAACGCTGCCGATCGGGCCGTGACGCTGCTTGGCGATGATCGCCTCCGCCGTGTTGTGGACCTCGGCGTAGCGCTTCTGCCAGTTGGCGTAGCGGTCGTTGTACTTGTCCTCCGTCTCTTCCGGCCGGCGGGCCGGCTCGGCGCGCTCAAGATAGTACTGTTCGCGGTAAACGAACATCACAACGTCGGCATCCTGCTCGATCGAGCCCGATTCGCGCAGGTCGGCGAGCTGCGGCCGTTTGTCCTCGCGCATTTCGACAGCACGGCTGAGCTGCGACAGGGCGAGCACGGGGACTTCCAGCTCCTTCGCGATGGCCTTCAGGCCGCGCGTGATCTCCGAGATTTCCTGCACGCGGTTCTCGTTGCCCTTGGTCGAGCTGCCGCGCAGCAGCTGCAGGTAGTCGACCACCACCATGCCCAGCCCGTGCGTGCGCTTCAGCCGCCGGCAGCGGGTGCGGACCGCGGCGATGGTCAGGGCCGGCGTGTCGTCCACGAAGAAGGGGACGCGGCTGAGATCCTGGCTGGCCGCCACGAACTTGGGGAAGTCGCTGTCCTTGATCTCGCCACGGCGGATCTTGTCGCCGGACACCTCGGCCTCGCCCGCAAGGATACGGGTGGCGAGCTGTTCGGCCGACATTTCCAGCGAGAAGAAGCCGACCGGTGCGCCCTCGCCGCCGTCGCTGCGCATGTGCGCCTTGGCGGCGTTGAAGGCGATGTTGGTCGCCAGCGCGGTCTTACCCATCGAGGGGCGGCCGGCCAGGATGATCAGGTCCGACGGGTGCAGGCCGCCCAGCTTGCGGTCGAGGTCGCGCAGGCCCGTGGTCACGCCGGTGACGTGGCTGGACCGGCGGAAGGCCGTTTCCGCCGTTGCGATGGCCGCCTTCAGCGACTCGGAGAAGGCGATGAAGCCCCCGCGCACGTCGCCGGTGGAGGCGAGGTCGAACAGCTGCTTTTCCGCCGTCTCGATCTGGTCCATGGCGTCGATGTCGAGGTCGTGCTGGTACGCCTCGTTCACCATGTCCGTGCCGACCTCGATCAACTGCCGGCGCAGAAACAGGTCGTGGATCGTCTTGCCGTAGTCGCCGGCGTTGACCACCGTCACCACGTTGGCGGCGAGCTGGGCCAGATAGCCCGCGCCGCCGTCCGGCGCCAGTTCCGGGTCGTTGTCGAAATAGGCCTTCAGCGTGACCGGGTTGGCGATCTGCCCACGCTCCACCATCTTGGCGATGGCCGCGAAGATGCGCTGGTGCACCGGGTCGTAGAAATGCTCGGCCTTCAGGAACTCGCCGACCTTCTCGAACGCCTTGTTGTTCACCAGGATGGCGCCGAGCAGCGCCTGCTCCGCCTCCTCGTTGTGGGGCGGCGTGCGGTATTCGGCCGTGGGCTTGGCGGCACCGGCACGGGAAAGGCCGCTGTCCAGGGGGCGCGGCTCGAAAAGCTGGGTGGTCTTGTCGTCCATGGCCGGCACTGTAGCAAAGGGCGGGGCGGCGAAGCTGTGCGAACGGAGTAGGCCTCTCCGAATTCCTGTGAATAACTTTCATCCCCAGGGGGAGAATTCCGGGGATAAGCCGAAAAATCAAGATTTCTCAGTGGCCTCCGCGACGCCCTTCCGCCGGATGGATTACCTTTGAAGTCGCAACGGCGCCGCGGTGGCCGGCATCAGCGCGCGTTCGCTCTCGACCATGTAATCCCGGACCAGCGGAACGGCACCGAGCGATCGGGCGAGCTGGATCTGGAACACCATATGGCCCTGGTAGCGGAAGCTGGTCTCGGCGCCGGCGAGGTAGAATTCCCACATGCGGCAGAAGCGCTCGTCATACATGGCCTTCGCCTCGTCCCACCGCGCCAGGAAGCGCTCCCGCCAGTGGCGCAGCGTCTCGGCGTAGTGAAGGCGCAGGATCTCGACGTCGGTGTTCCACAGCCCCGCCTTCTCCACCGCCGGCAGCACCTCGGACAGAGCCGGGGCGTAGCCGCCGGGGAAGATGTATTTGCGCAGCCATGGATTGGTGGCGCCCGGCCCGTCGGACCGCCCGATGGCATGCAGCAGCGCGACCCCGTCCTCCTCCAGCAGGTCGCGGGCCTTGGTGAAGAAGGTGCCGTATTGCGGAACGCCCACATGCTCGAACATGCCGACCGAAACGATCCGGTCGAATCGGCCCTCCATCAGGCGGTAGTCGCGCAGTTCGAATCGCACCCGGTCCGACAGGCCGGCCTTCGCCGCCCGTTCCCGCGCGAGGGCGAGCTGTTCGGTGGACAGCGTGATCCCGATGACCTCCACCCCGGTGGTGCGGGCGAGGTAAAGCGCCATGCCGCCCCAGCCGCAGCCGATGTCCAGCACCCGCATGCCCGGCTTCAGCAGCAGCTTTGCCGCGATGTGGCGCTTCTTGGCCTCCTGCGCCTCGTCCAGGCTGGTGTCCGGGGTTGGGAAGTAGGCGCAGGAATATTGCATGTCCCGGTCGAGGAACAGCTCGAAGAAGGCGCGCGAGAGATCGTAGTGGTGGGCCACGTTCCGCTGTGCGCGCCGAAGCGGATTGTGCTGCTGCCCGAGTCGCAAGGCCGGTGCAAGGGTCTCGCGAATCCGGCCGAGCGCGCCCTGGACATTCTCGTTGCCCCGGCCCAGCAGCGCCAGGAAATCGTAGATCGATCCGCCATCGATGCTCAGGCGGCCGTCCATATAGGCTTCGCCGAATCGCAGGCGCGGATTCACCACCAACTCGCGGTGAAGCGCCTTGTCGTGCAGGCGCAGCGTCATCGATGGGGTCCCGGTTCCGACGCGATGGACGCGCCCATCGGCTCCCGCGATGTCGATGGCGCCGGCCGTCATGGCCGGGGCAAGCAAGCGCGCGAGAAGCATGCCGTTCCTCCTCACCGACTCATAGGAATCAGGTGGAAGAAGGGTCGGGGGTTGTTAAGGGGGGAGGCAACAGTCCTTGCGGGCGAACCCGTGGCGCGTCCGGTGCACGCTGAAGGGAGGAAGGGGGGCCTGAGGTGCCCCGGAAAAGCGGAAAGCCGCCCCACCCCCTTGCAGGGGCGGGCGGCTTCCGGACGAGCGGACAGAACTCGTTGAGCGGGCGGTTAGGCCTGCTCGGAGTCCTCGGTCTCGGTGGCCTCGGGGGCCTCTTCGACCTCGTCTTCCTCATCGCGCAGGTCGGCGGCGGTGACCATGCCACCGCGGGCGCGCTGCAGCTCGGCCTCTTCCTGCGAGCGGGCGACGTTCACCGTGACGGTGACCGCGACCTCGGGGTGCAGGACGAGGCGGACCTTGAACAGGCCCAGCGTCTTGATCGGCTGCTCGATGGCGACCTGCTTGCGGTCGACCTTGTAGCCGGCGGCGGTCAGCGCGTCGGCGACGTCGCGCGGGGTCACCGAACCGTACAGCACGCCGGTCTCGCCGGCCTGACGGATCACGACCACCGACACGTCGGTCATCTGGGAGGCGACCTGCTCGGCGTCCTTGCGGCGCTCCAGGTTCATGGCCTCCAGGTGGGCCTTCTGCTTCTCGAAGACTTCCATGTTCGCCTTGGTGGCGCGCATGGCCTTCTTCTGCGGCAGCAGATAGTTGCGGGCGAAGCCGGGACGCACCTTCACGACCTGGCCCATCTGGCCGAGCTTCTCAACCCGCTCCAGCAGAATAACTTCCATCACTCGTCCTCCTGATCGGGGCCGGCGGGCCGGAGACGGCGACGCAGCCCAATCCATTGCTCGATCATGCCAAGGCCGACCAACAGCACGATCGGCCAACCGAAAAGAAACAGGAACATGTAGAACCCGATGAGGATCGGCGCTTTTGCCGACCGGCCCCGGGCCACTGCATGCACCACCGAAAGCCCGGCGAAGGCGAAGGGAAGCGCCAGGATCAGCGCCGTGTTGAGCGCCAGGAACGCCACCGGGTCCGGGGCAACGGACGCCGCCAGCACCGCCGCCAGGAACACCGGTGGCAACCACCGGGGAAGTTCCAGGTCGACCAGCCGCATGGGCGGACGCCGGTTGCGGTCGAACCGCATCAGCGCTCCTTGCGCCAGGGCCGCGTTGATGATCGTCATGGTCAGCCACGAGATCACCGCGAGGCCCGGCAACACCTCGGCCATCCAGAAGTCCTGCGGGTCCGGGGCCGTCTGGCCCTGTGCCGCGAAAATCTGCTCCGCCATGCGGCTCAGCGTTTCGCGCACCGCGCCCTCCAGCCCACCGGGCTGGTCGAGCGTCAGAACCGCAGCCCCCAGGAGGGCCGCCAGTCCCATTCCGGTCAGCCCCATCAGGAGCCGGCCCGGAGGATACCATTCGATACCCCCGCCGACGGCCGTCCGCGCCAGCAGCGCCTGCCGGACCACCAGGACCACGGGAAAGGCCGCGGTCACCAGATAGGCCAGCGCAACCAGCAAGCTGGACGACACCGCCAGAACCGCCACCGTCCCCGCCGTACCGGCGATGATGGCGGCGGTGGAGCCGAACCACAGTCCCGCGAGGAACAATGGCAGCGGCGCCAGATACCCCAGGATCAGCGCGCCCGCCCCGCCGAACAGGACGGACAGGTAGAAGAACGCGCTGACCACGCCGACACCGATGGCAGCAGCCAGAGGGGCGGCCAGGGGCAGGGCCATGGGGGTACCTTTGCCTTCGCCGACCGCTTCAGATCCTTACTTCACCACGTAGGGAAGCAGGGCCAGGAAGCGGGCGCGCTTGATGGCGCGAGCGAGCTCGCGCTGCTTCTTCGCGGAAACCGCGGTGATGCGGCTCGGCACGATCTTGCCACGCTCGGAGATGAAGCGGGACAGGAGCTTGACGTCCTTGTAGTCGATCGCCGGAGCGTTCGCGCCCGAGAACGGGCAGGTCTTGCGGCGGCGGAAGAACGGACGGCGCGGGCCACCGCCGGTGCGGGCCGGAGCGCCCGTGGTCTGCTTGTCGGACATTTAGGCGTTCTCCCCTTCGGCAACGGTGGCTTCCTGGCGGCGCGGCGGGCGCGGGCCACGATCCTCGAAGCGGCGCGGGCCGCGGTCGCCGCGATCACCGCGGTCGCCACGCTCGCCGCGGCTCTGCATCATCACCGACGGGTTGGCATCGAGGGCGTCGACGCGCACCGTCAGGTAGCGCAGGACGTCTTCGTTGAGGCTCATGTTCCGCTCAGCTTCGAGCACGGCGGCGGCCGGAGCGTCGATGTTGAACAGGGTGTAGTGACCCTTGCGGTTCTTCTTGATCTTGTAGGTGAGCGTCTTCAGACCCCAGTACTCGGTCTTGGCGACCTGACCGCCGTTGTCGCGGATGATCTGGGCGAACTGCTCGCCGAGCTGCTCGGCCTGGGCAGCCGAGATGTCCTGGCGCGCGATCAGCACGCACTCGTAAAGAGCCATTATACTCCCCATGGCTGTTCATGGTCCGGCGCTGCGTCCGATCCCCAATGGACAGGGGCAGCCGCCCGGGCCTAGCCGGCGGCATGCCGCCGGCAAGGAGTTGTGAAGCGGCGCAGTATGCACAAAAGCCGTTTCCGGGCAAGCGCTTTCGCGCCGGGCGGCACACATCGCAAGGTGACCAGGGCGAGCGACACCTTATATTATGGTCGTCAGCGGACCATCTTGATTGCCGCTGTGCAAAAAATGCTGCGGCAAGAGCTTCCGGAGGGGGCTTTGACGATGCGCTTCGCTTGACTTGCACAAAAGGCAGGGTATGACTGTCGCCCAATTCAACGGCAGCGTCGCCGGGCGGCGCACCTTCACCAGGGTTTCCAAACAGCATGACCAGGGCGTTCGTCTTTCCGGGCCAGGGCAGCCAAGCCGTCGGCATGGGCCGTGAACTGGCCGAGGCGTTCGAGGTCGCGCGGCTCACCTTCGAAGAGGTGGACGACGCGCTGAACCAGCGCCTGTCCCGCCTGATGTTCGAAGGTCCGGAGGCGGACCTGACCCTGACCGAGAACGCCCAGCCGGCCCTGATGGCCGTCAGCGTCGCGGTCCTGCGGGTTCTGAAGGAAGAGGGCGGGCTCAGCCTGTCCAAGCACGCCGCCTTCGTCGCCGGCCATTCCCTGGGCGAGTATTCGGCGCTGTGCGCCGCCGGCGCCTTCTCCCTGGCCGACACCGCGCGCCTGCTGAAGCTGCGCGGGCAGGCCATGCAGAAGGCCGTTCCGGTGGGCAAGGGCGCCATGGCCGCCCTGCTGGGCGCTGAGCTGGATCAAGCGCAGGCCATTGCCGCCGACGCGGCGCAGGGCGACGTCTGCACGGTCGCCAACGACAATTCGTCGGGGCAGGTGGTCATCTCCGGCCATGCCGAGGCCATCGACCGCGCCATCGTCCTGGCGGCGGAGCGCGGCCTGAAGCGCTCGGTCCGCCTGCCGGTCAGCGCGCCCTTCCATTGCCCCCTGATGCAGCCGGCCGCCGATGCCATGGCCCAGGCGCTCGCCAATGTGACGATCACGCCGCCGGAGGTTCCGGTGGTCGCCAACGTCACCGCCACGGCGGTGTCCGACCCGAACGCGATCCGCCGCCTGCTGGTCGATCAGGTGACGGGCATGGTCCGCTGGCGCGAATGCGTGCTCTTCATGAAGGAGCAGGGCGTCGACACGCTGGTCGAACTGGGCTCCGGCAAGGTGCTGGCGGGGCTCGCCAAGCGCATCGACAAGGAGCTGGCCGCGACCTCCGTACAGGGGCCGGCCGACGTCGAATCGTTCCTGAAGACGCTGTGAGGCTTTCCATGTTCGACCTGACCGGCAAGAAGGCGCTGGTGACCGGTGCGTCCGGCGGCATCGGCGCATCCATCGCGCGCGCGCTCCATGCGCAGGGCGCCACCGTGGCCCTGTCGGGCACCCGCGTCGCCCCACTGGAGTCGCTGGCCGCAGAGTTGGGCGAGCGCGCCGTGGTCGTGCCGGGCAACCTGGCCGACGCGGCTTCGACCGAGCAGCTCGCCAAGGATGCCGAGGCGGCGCTGGGCCAGATCGACATTCTGGTCAACAACGCCGGCCTGACCCGCGACCAGCTTGCCATGCGCATGAAGGACGAGGACTGGCAGTCGGTGCTGGACGTCAACCTGACGGCCGCCTTCCGCCTGTCGCGCGCCGTGCTGCGCGGCATGATGAAGCGCCGCTGGGGCCGCATCATCGGCATCACCTCCATCGTCGGCGTCACCGGCAACCCGGGGCAGGCGAACTACGCCGCCTCGAAGGCCGGCATGATCGGCATGTCGAAGGCCCTGGCGGCCGAGGTCGCGTCGCGCGGCATCACCGTCAACTGCCTCGCGCCGGGCTTCATCACCACGGCGATGACCGACGCCCTGAATTCCGAGCAGAAGGACAAGCTGCTCACCGCCATTCCCGCCGGCCGCATGGGCGAGCCGGGGGAAATCGCCGCCGGGGTCGTGTACCTCGCGAGCGAGGAGGCCGCCTATGTCACTGGCCAGACGCTGCACGTCAACGGCGGCATGGCCATGATCTGAGGCGGATTCGCTGCCTGAACCACCGGTTCAGACCAGTTCCCGCGGGCGCTGGTCAAGGCTGTTAAAATGTGTTATCGGACGGGGCTTTTCGTGGCAGGACGACGCAAGTGTGCGAGCGTACCGGCCGAATTCGCCCGAGCGGTCTCAAGGATAGAAGGTCTGAAAAAATGAGCGATGTCGCCGAGCGCGTGAAGAAGATCGTGGTGGACCACCTCGGGGTCGAGGAGTCGAAGGTGACGGAGAACGCCTCCTTCATCGACGATCTCGGCGCCGACAGCCTGGACACCGTCGAGCTGGTCATGGCTTTCGAGGAAGAGTTCGGCTGCGAGATCCCGGACGACGCCGCGGAGAAGATCCTGACGGTCAAGGACGCCATCGACTTCATCAAGGCGAACGCCGCCGCCTGATCGGGCGCTGGCGCACAGAGGGCCAGGCGCTTTTCAAGAAGAGCCCTGGCCGTCGCTGAGTTCATCGAGGAAAGGTTAGGGAATACCCCATGAGACGTGTCGTCGTTACCGGCCTCGGTCTGGTCACGCCGCTCGGTGTCGGCCATAAGCTCAACTGGGAGCGCTTGATCGCCGGCCAATCGGGCATCCGCGCCATCACGGGATTCGACGCCTCTGACCTGGCCTCGAAGGTTGCCGGGCAGGTCCCGCGCGGTGAGGGCGACGGATTGTTCAATCCGGACGCCTTCGTTCCGCCGAAGGACCAGCGGAAGATGGATGACTTCATCATCTTCGCCATCGCCGCCGCCCACGAAGCCATTGCCGACTCCGGCTGGGTGCCGCAGACCGAGGAAGAGCGCGAACTCACCGGCGTCATGGTGGGCTCGGGCATCGGTGGTCTGCCGGGCATCGCCGAAGGTGCGGTGACCCTGCACGAAAAGGGTCCGCGCCGGATCTCCCCCTTCTTCATTCCGGCCTGCCTGATCAATCTGGCCTCCGGACACATTTCCATTCAGCACGGCTTCAAGGGCCCGAACCACGCGGTGGTCACGGCCTGCTCGACCGGCGCCCACGCGATCGGCGACGCGTCCCGCCTCATCATGCTGGGCGACGCGGACGTGATGGTTGCCGGTGGTGCGGAAGCCGCGGTGAGCCGGCTGGGCGTAGGCGGTTTCGCCGCCATGCGCGCGCTGTCCACCGCCTTCAACGACACGCCGGACAAGGCCTCGCGTCCCTATGACAAGGACCGCGACGGCTTCGTCATCGGCGAGGGTGCCGGCGTCGTCGTGCTGGAAGAGCTGGAACACGCCAAGAAGCGCGGCGCTCACATCTACGCCGAAGTGGTCGGCTACGGCATGTCGGGCGATGCCTATCACATTTCCGCTCCGGCCGAGGACGGCAACGGTGGCTTCCGCGCCATGCGCGGCGCCCTGAAGCGCGCCGGCATGAACCCGGAAGACATCGACTACATCAACGCGCACGGCACCTCGACGCCGCTCGGCGACGAGATCGAGCTGGGCGCGGTGAAGCGTCTGTTCGGCCCGGCCATGGACAAGGTCGCCATGTCCTCCACCAAGTCGGCGATCGGTCACCTGCTGGGTGCCGCCGGCGCGGTCGAGGCGATCTACTCGATCAAGGCGATGAACCACAGCATCGTCCCGCCGACGCTGAACCTTGAGAACCCGTCGGAGAGCTGCCTCGGCGTCAACCTCGTTCCGAAGGTTGCGCAGGAGCGCCGCGTGCGGGCCGCCCTGTCGAACTCCTTCGGCTTCGGTGGCACCAACGCCTCTCTGGTGTTCAAGGAATTCGCCTGAGAGGCGATGGCCTGAGGAGTCAGCCAATGGGCTGGGGCCTCCGATTTGCGGCGGGGACGCTCGTCGTCCTCACCGCCGGCAGCGGGGTCGCGTTCTGGGGTGCCCTTCGCATGATGGCCCCCGGACCGCTCGACCACACGGAAACGGTGGTCATCCCGCGCGGCAGCGGGGTCGAAGCCATCGCGCTGACCCTGGACGAGGCGGGAGTCGTGGACTCCCCGCTTCTCTTCGCCATCGGGGCCAAGTTCAGCGGTGCCCTGAAGGCGGGCGAATACGCCTTTCCCGCCGGCATCAGCATCGACGGCATTCTGGACATGATGCGGCAAGGCCGCACGGTCGTCCGCCGCTTCACGATTCCGGAAGGGCTGACCTCGGCCCAGGTGATCGCGCTGCTCGACAAGGAGCCGGCGCTGTCGGGCGAGGTGAAGGCCGTTCCCAAGAACGGCAGCCTTCTGCCCGAGACCTACCACTATTCTTACGGTGATTCGCGCGCTGCGCTGATCGAGCGCATGCAGCACGCCATGGACCAGACCATGGCCGAGGCGTGGAAGGGCCGCGACCAGGACTTGCCTTATGAGAACCCGCAGCAGGCGCTGACGCTCGCCTCCATCGTGGAGAAGGAGACGGGAATCGCGGCGGAGCGGAGCAAGGTGGCGGGTGTGTTCGTCAACCGGCTGGCCGCCGGTATGAAGCTCCAGTCGGATCCGACGGTGATCTTTGCGCTGACCGACGGCAGCGGGGAGCTGGGGCGTGCCCTGACCCGCAACGACTGGAAGCTGGACTCACCCTACAATACCTATCAGGTGACGGGGCTGCCGCCGGGGCCGATCGCCAATCCGGGACGCGCGTCCATCCAGGCCGCTCTGCATCCCGAACATCACGAGTTCCTGTACTTCGTCGCCGATGGCGGTGGGGGGCATGTCTTCGCCAAGACTCTGCCCGACCACAACAGGAACGTCGCCAAGTGGCGCGACGTGCAACGGCGCCAGTCCGGGAACGGGGCCGGGAACGGCGACCAGACGCCGGAGTGAAGGCGGCCTCAGGCCGCGTTCGACTCCGCCATCTCGACCGCGACGACACCGGCCATACCGCCGTAGGACTTGCGCGCGGCGCGCATCTTTTCCAGCGATTCCAGCAGGCTTTCTTCCGCGAAGCCGGGGGCGAGCTTGGCCAGCTCCTGTTCCGTCAAGGCGATGAAGGAGTCCAGCAGGCGCGCGTGGATGCGGCAGGCCTTGCGGATTTCATCGGCGACCATCGGTGCGGGCATGTTCTTTTTCCCCAGTTACGGATTGAAGAGGTCACGGTCATCCGTGTGAGGGGATTAAGCGTCAATCGCGGTTAAAAGAAGATTAAATGTCAGGTATCCAGGCCAAGGGATAAGGTGTTACCACTTTTGGTGTCTGTGTTGATTTGCTTGTGTATTTGAACGGATAGGTGGGAATGTTCTGCGTGTTTGGGTGTGGTGCTTTTTGGTCTCTGTTTGGGGCGAAAAGTGGCCGCACTCATGCGGCCACCAGGGGAAGAAGGGCCGACAGGCTGTCCACGACAGCGGCCGGTCCGGCGGGCAGGCGCTCGTCCGGCAGGCCGGCGCGGTTGAGCCACGCCACGCGGAAGCCGAAGGCCGCAGCCCCGCCCGCGTCCCAGCCGTTGGCCGAGACGAACAGGATCTCCCCCGCTGGCAGGCCCAGGCGATCGCAGGCGAACTGATACACCGACGGGTGCGGCTTGTAGACGCCGAGGCTGTCCACCGACAGCACCTCGTCCAGCAGGGGCGCCAGCCGGGCGTGGTCGACAGCCGCGGACAGCATGGTCGGGGAGCCGTTGGACAGGATGGCGGTGCGCAGACCGCGCCCGCGCAGGCCGGCCAGCGTCGCTTCGGCGTCGGAATAGGCCTCCAGCCGCAAATACAGCTCGATCAGCCTGGACCGCAGCGCCGGGTCGGACAGGCCGTGGCGCTCCAAGGCGTAGTCCAGCGCTTCCCCGGTCACCTGCCAGAAGTCGGCATAGCGCCCCATCAGGCTGCGCAACCACGTGTATTCCAGCTGCTTGGCCCGCCAGAGCGCCGCCAGTTCCTCCCAGCGCTCGCCAAGGTCGGCGCGGCAGCTGCGCGCGGCGGCGTTCACGTCCAGCAGCGTGCCGTAGGCGTCGAACACGCAGCCGCGAACCCCGGCGAAGGCACTGGTCATCGGCGGATTTCCTTGTCCAAGTTCAACTCGGCCTTGGCGCCCTGGACGCGGGCGCGATAGACCAGCATCGATTCCATCACGCGCTGGACGTAGTTGCGCGTCTCGTAGATCGGGATCAGCTCCAGCCAATCCACCGCGTCGACGGCGCCGCTGCGCGGATCGCCGTAGGCGTCGATCCACTGCCGCACCCGCGTCGGGCCGGCGTTGTAGGCGGCGATGGCCATGATGTAGGAACCGTTGAACCGGTCGATCATGTCGGCGAGATAGGCCGAGCCGAGCTTCACGTTGTAGTCGGGGTCGGCCGTCAGCTTCGCGTTGTTGTGCTTGATGCCCAGCTTGGTCGCGACGAGTTGCGCCGTCCCCGGCATCAGCTGCATCAGCCCGCGCGCCCCGGCGGAGGACACGATGCCGGTGTTGAAGGTGCTCTCCTGCCGGATGATGGCGTGCACCAGGGCGATTTCCGGAGCGGAAGGGCGCGCCTCGATCATCGGATAGCCGGCTTCGACCAGGAAGACCTCGTTCTGGGCGGCGTCCTTGGCCGCAGCGACGGCGAGGTCGCGGCGCCCCACCTCGCGCGCCAGCTTGGCGGCCAGCACATAGTCGGACGGCGTCTTGGAATCGAGGCTGATGCGACGCAGGAAGGCGGTCACCCGCTCGTCGTCGCTGCCCTCGATCTCCGCCAGCAGGTGGGTGGCGCGCACCACTTCCCGCCGCTCGAAGGCGGTGGTCTCGGCGTTGGACACGCGCGGCTCGGCCGGGATGGCGATGTGGCCGTTGCCGCCGGTATGGCGGGCGGCAAGCTGGCCGTAGAAGGTCGTGCCGTACTGCGCGGCCTTGGCGTACCAGTCCTTGGCCTGCGCCGTCTCGCCCAGAGCCTCTGCGGCCCGGCCGCACCAGTAGGCGCCGCGCGACTTGCTGATCGGCGCGGTGACGGAGCGGTAGAGCTTGTGGAAATGGCCGAAGGCGCTGGACGGGTCGTCGAGGAAGCGCAGGGCCAGGAAGCCGGCCAGGAACTCCGCTTCCGCAACGCCGCTGCCCTCGGTCTGGCCGTGCGCCTTCACCAGCCGGTAGGCGAGGTTGTAGTCGCCCTTTTCGATGGCGCGGCGGGCCAGGATGTGGCGCTCCGTCCACCAGGCCTGCGGGCGGCCCATGTCCTTCGGCGCCTGGGTGATGATCTCCAGGGCGCCCGCGTCGTCGCCCTTGCGGCGGCGGAAGCGGGCGCGGTCGAACAGCAGGCCGGGATCGTTGCGCAAGCTGGCCGGGACGCGGGCCAGCGCCGCGTCGGCGTTCTTCGCCTCGCCGTCCAGGGCGATGCGCGCCTCGATCAGCAGGTCGTAGGCGTCGTCGAAGAAGGGCAGCATGCGGCGCACCGCCGCCTCCTGCTTCTCCCACAGCAGCCGGTCGATGCGCGCCTTGTGGTCCTGCGGGCGGAGGTGCGAGCGGTAGCGGCCGAGGAAGTCCTCCTCGTCCGACGCGGTGAGGTTGGCCTCCACCCAGCGCTCCCGCACCAGCTTGACCGCGCGCTCCGCGTTCCCGGTCGCCATCAGCGTGTCGGCGTAGCGCAGGAAGCCTTCGGCCGTCAGGGGCGGGTACTGCTTGAACCAGGTGAGGACCTTCTCCTCGTCCAGGTCGATGGGCATCGCCTTCTCGGCCTGCCGGCGGAGCTGCGCCTGGTTGGGCCAGTCGCCGTTCTCGCGGATGAAGGCGGCGATCTCGTCGAAGCTCCCGCCGCCGGGGGCGGCCAGCGCCATCCAGCGGATGATCTTGGCCGGCAGCTTGTTGGAGGCCTGCGCGGCTATGCGCAACGCCTCGTCATGGCGGTCGTTGTCCGCCGCCTTGAAGGCCTGCCGGTAGATGGTGAGGTCCTGCGCCGTCAGGCTTCCCGCGGCGGCGGGGAGGGAGACGAGGAGGAAGCCGGCGAGGGCGGCGGCGATGGTTGTCCGGGTGAGCATCCGGGCACTCTTGCCCAGGGCCACGGGTGCGGCTAAGGTGCGCGACACTTTTCTTGCAGTCCGTCGGAGGTGGCAGGCATGTTGTACGGTTCCATCGTCGCTCTTTTGACCCCGTTCAAGAACGGGAAAGTGGACGAGGCCGCCTTCCAGTCCTTCGTCGAGTGGCAGGTCGCGCAGGGCACCCACGGTCTCGTTCCGTGCGGCACCACCGGTGAGTCGCCCACCCTGTCCCACGAGGAGCACAACCGCGTCGTCGAGCTGTGCATCGAGGCGGCCGGCGGCAAGGTCCCGGTCGTCGCCGGCACCGGCTCCAACTCCACGGAGGAGGCGATCGCCCTCACCCGCCACGCCAAGAAGGCGGGCGCCACGGCGGCGCTTGTGGTGACTCCCTACTACAACAAGCCGACGCAAGAAGGTCTGTACCAGCATTTCAAAGCGATCCATGACGCGGCGGATTTGCCGATCGTTATCTACAACATTCCGGGCCGCAGTGTCGTGGATATGTCGGTGGCAACGATGGCCCGTCTCGCCAAGCTGCCGAACATCATCGGCGTGAAGGACGCGACGGCCGATCTGGCCCGTCCGGCCCGCATGCTGCTGGAAGCCGGCCCCGACTTCATTCAGCTGTCGGGTGAGGACGTGACGGCGCTGGCCTTCAACGCGCAGGGCGGCGTCGGCTGCATCTCGGTCACCGCGAACGTCGCGCCGGCGCAGTGCGCCGCCATGCAGAACGCCTGGCGGAACGGCGACTACGCCACCGCGTTCAAGTACCGCGACCTGCTGACCCCGCTGCACGACTCGATGTTCGTCGAGACGAACCCGGCGCCGGTCAAGTACGCCGCCAGCCTGCTGGGCAAGTGCACCGAAGACGTGCGCCTGCCGATCGTGCCGGTGACGGAGAACACGCGGACCATCGTCCGCAACGCCATGACGAAGGCGGGGCTGCTGTCCTAACGGGCAGCGCCACCCGCCAGGGAGGAGAAAGACGTGGCCGCCCGCGAGCCCGAACCAAGGCGCATCGCGGCACAGAACCGCCGCGCGCGCTTCGATTTCTTCATCGAAGACACCATGGAAGCCGGCGTGATGCTCACCGGCACCGAGGTGAAGTCCTTGCGCGGCGGCCGTGCCAGCATCAACGAGGCGTACGCCGGCCTCAAGGACGGGGAACTGTACCTGTTCAACGCCTACATCCCGGAGTACGGGCTGGCCGGCCGCTGGCTTCAGCACGAAACCAAGCGGCCGCGCAAGCTGCTGGTGCACCGGCGTGAGCTGAACAAGCTCATGGGCGCCATCAAGCAGAAGGGCGTCACGCTGATCCCGATGTCGGTCTATTTCAATGACCGCGGCATCGCGAAGGTCCAGGTTGGTCTCGCGTCAGGCAAGAAGAAGCACGATAAGCGCGAGTCCGAGAAGGAACGGTCCTGGCAGCGCGACAAGGCCCGCCTGATGCGCGACAAGGGCTGAGTTTTACCGCCTTCAATCCCCTCTCCCCTCCGGGGAGAGGGTTAGGGTGAGGGGGCTCCGGCTAAGGCCGAACTTTCCAGTCCCCCGACATCCCCCTCACCCCGACCCTCTCCCCGGAGGGGAGAGGGAGAAAACTCCGAAGATTAAGGAATTTTGGCGTGAGCCGACTGTCCAACCGCGCGACGGACCGTGAATCCACGGTGGCCGGCGTCGCTGCCGAGGCGCTTTCCGAACGCCGGCCCCAAGGGCGCATTCTGGTCGCTGGCGACTCCGACGGCGCCATGGAGCAGGCGTTGCGGGATGGCGGGGCCGAGGTGGTGTCCTGGCACCGGCTGGCGCTCGACGGCAAAGCGGCGACGCCGTGGCCCGCCGAGGGCTCCTTTGACGGCGCGGTGCTGCGCCTGCCGCGCGGCTGGGCGGCTTTCGAGATGGCGCTGCACGCTCTCGCCGCGCGGCTCGTATCCGGCGCGCCGCTGTGGATCGTCGGCAGCAACGACGAAGGCATCACCTCGGCGCCCAAGCGCTTCGACGGTCTCGTTGACGGCTTGGAAACGCTGACCATCAAGCGCCGCGCCCGTGTCCTGGAAGCCCGTCGCACCGATGCGCCGGCGAAGGGCGGCCTGGAGGACTGGCGGGAAACGGTCGCGGTCGAACTGCCGGGCCGGTCGGAGCCGCTGACGCTCGTGTCCTATCCCGGCATGTTCGCCCATGGGCGCCTGGACGCGGGCACGGAAAGCCTGCTTCAGGTGCTTCCGGAGATCGCGGCGGGCACGGCGGTGCTGGATTTCGGCTGCGGGGCCGGCGTGATCGCGCGGGCGGTGCGGGAGCAGACCCCGGACGCCAAGCTGACCCTCCTCGACATCGATGCGGTGGCCCTGCACGCCGCGCGGCAGAACGTGCCGGACGCGGAATGCGTTCTGAGCGACGGCCTGTCCGGGCTGGGTGCGCGGGAGCGGTTCGGCCTGATCGTCTCCAACCCGCCGCTCCACCGGGGCAAGGACGAGGATTTCGGGATGCTGGAGGCGCTGGTCACCGGCACCAAGCAGTACCTGAAGCTGCGCGGGTCGCTGGTGGCCGTGACCCAGCGCACGGCGGGTGTCGGCAAGCTGTTCAAGACGGCCTTCGGCCACGCCGACCTGCTGCTGGAAACGCCGCAGTTCCAGGTGTGGAAGGGCACGCCCAAATAACCGAGATCAACTGATCAATCAGCGGTCGCCGCGCAGGTCCGACGGGTTTTCCCCCGTCGCCGCCCGCACCCGCCGGGCGAAGTGGGAGCGGGACGCGTAGCCGACCGCCTCCGCCGCCTCCTGCACGGACATCCCCTCGGTCTCCAGCAGGTGGCGGGCGTGGGCGACGCGCTCCTCGGTCAGGATGCGGCGGACAGAGGCGTCCTCCTCGGTCAGGCGGCGGCGCAAGGTGCCGGTGCTGAGACCCATCTCGCGGGCCACGCTCTCGGCGGTCCAGGGGCGGTCGGGGTGTGCGCGGACGAGCTGGCGCACCGCGTCGGCCGTGCCGCCCGGCGTGGCGGGGCCGAGCCACCAAGCGCCCTCGTCCAGCAGGGCCAGAAGAACCTCCATGCAGCGGTGTTCGACAAGGCGCGGGCTGAGCGCTGGGCTCGCGGCAAGGCCGGAGGCGGCGTGCTCTACCGCATCGGCGAGGGATCGGGTCAAGGTCACCCGGAAATCGCGCGGGCGCTGCCGTGCCCCTTCACCGGCCCCGCCGTGGGCGCGCAGAAGGCGCCGGACCATCTCGCCCGGAAACTCCAGGATCAGGGCGCGGTAGGTGCCGGTCGCCTCGTTCGGCTCGTTCACCACCGTGCCGGTCCAACCGGGCGGCAGGAGCAGGGCGGAGCCCTTGGGGAAATGGTGGGTGCCGCGGCTGTCGGTGATCTCCTTGCAGCCCTCGATCACGACGATCAGCACGGTGCGCTCAATGCGGATGTCCGAAATGCGCTCGCGGTCGCGGGCGAGGAAGGCCCACAGTTCGGGCCGGTGCGGGCGCTCGCCGGCTCCCGGACGGTGGTCGCGGGCGGCGTGGCGGGACAGCGCGGCGAGGAGGTCGGGCGGCATGGGCATCACCACAGTCTAGGCAGCGTCGGGAGGCGCCGGCAAGGGCCGGCGCCTCCATGGAAAGGCTCAGCGCCCGTAGTGGGTGGTGATGGACGCCTTGCCCAGGCTGTTGGCGTTCAACATGAAGCCCACCATCGCGCCGGACGCGTCGGCGTTCAGCGGAAGCTGGTCGGTTTTCAGGGCGTAAACGGTGAAGACGTAGCGGTGCGCCTTGTCGCCGGCCGGCGGGCAGGCGCCGCCGTAGCCCGGCGTCCCGAAATCGGTGCGGCTCTGCACCGCTCCGGCGGGCAGCATCGGCTTGGCCGGATCACCGGCCCCGGCGGGCAGGGCCATGGTGGAGGCGGGCAGGTTGAAGACGATCCAGTGCCACCAGCCGCTGCCCGTGGGGGCATCGGGATCGTAGGCGGTCACGGCGAAGCTGCGCGTCCCGGCAGGCGTGTCCTTCCAGGCCAGCGCAGGGGAGAGGTTGCCACCGGTGCAGCCGAAGCCGTTCAGAACATGCCGCTCGGCAAGCGGCGCCCTGTCTTTGATGTCGGGGCTGGTCAATTCGAAGGCCGACGCCGTGGCGGGGACGGCGAGGCCGAGGGCCAGCAGGGCGGCGGGAAGCTTGCGCATGGGACACTCCATCGTTCGGCGATGAACCCATGCTAGGAAAGCGCCCGCGCCCCCGCGCGCCCGAACCGCTCAAAGGCGATCCCGAACTGCTCAACCCTGCTTCAGCAGCCGCGCGGCGTCCACCGCGCCGTAGGTCAGAATCGCGTCGGTGCCGGCGCGCTTGAAGCCGGTCAGCGTCTCCAGCAAGGCCTTGTCGTAGTCGAGCCAGCCGTTCAGCGCGGCCGCCTTCAGCATCGCGTACTCGCCGGACACATGGTAGGCGAAGGTCGGGACGGCGAAGGCGTCCTTCACGCGGCGGATGACGTCCAGATAGGGCAGGCCCGGCTTCACCATCACCATGTCCGCCCCTTCCTGGATGTCGAGCGCGACCTCGTGCAGGGCCTCGTCGGTGTTGGCGGGGTTCATCTGGTAGGTCTTCTTGTCGCCCTTCAGGAACCCGCCGGAGTTCACGGCGTCCCGGAACGGGCCGTAGAAGGCCGATGCGTACTTGGCGGCGTAGGAGCAGATGCGCACCAGCTCGTGCCCATGGGCGTCCAGCCGGTCGCGGACCGCGCCGATGCGGCCGTCCATCATGTCGGACGGGGCGATGATATCGACGCCGGCCTCAGCCTGCGACAGCGCCTGACGGGCGAGCATCTCGACCGTCTCGTCGTTCTGGATGTAGCCGTCGCGCAGGATGCCGTCGTGGCCGTGGCTGGTGTAGGGGTCCAGCGCCACGTCGCCCAGGATGCCGACCTGGGGGACCGCGGCCTTCAGCGCGCGGATGGCGCGGTTCATCAGATTGTCGGGCCGGTACGCCTCCGCCGCGTCCTCCGACTTCGCGTCTGAGCCGACGACCGGGAACAGCGCCACGCAGGGAATGCCCAGGTTGCCGGCCTCGCCGACCGCTTCGATCAGCAGGTCGATGGTCAGGCGCTCCACGCCGGGCATGGAGGCGATGGCCTCGCGCCGGTTCTCGCCCTCGATCACGAAGACCGGCCAGATCAGGTCGTCCACGGTCAGGGTGTGTTCGGCGACGAGGCGGCGGGTCCAGGCGTCGACACGGTTGCGGCGCAGGCGGGTGCGCGGGAAGGCGGCCGGAGACCGGAAATGCGAGGCGGACATCGGGAACCTGATGCTCTTAAAACGTGCGCGGCGATCCTACGCCTCCAGGGCTTGGCGACTCAAGCCGCACCGCTCACAGGTCTGAATCCCGTGTCCTGCATCTCCAAGCTCCAGCGGTGCCCTTCCTTGCGCCATGTGGAGACCAGCCCGCCGGTGAAGGCCGCCCCCTCCCACGACCGCACCTCGAAGGTCACGCGCGGCGGGGCGATGGTGATGAGGTTGTAGGCGTTCGCCTCGTTGCGCAGCCGGGTGGAGGTCGCGGTGGAGGCCTGGGCCACCAGGATGGACCGCGCCACCTGTGTGTGGTGGGTCATGATGTCGCCCGAATAGGCGCGGTGCAGGTGCCCGGCCAGCAGCAGGTCCACCCCGCAGGTCTCCAGCGCGGGCAGCGCCAGCTTGTGCCGGCCGACCAGCTTGGTCTTCGGCGCGTCGGGCGGCGGCAGGAAGGGGTGGTGGGTGAACAGCACCTTGAAGACGGTGTCGGGCAGTTCGCAGAACACCTTGCGGACGCGCTGGATCTGCGCCTTGTTCATGCGCCCTTCGGAAAAATCCGTGATGATGGAGCGCGCCGTGTTGATCCCCAGCACCGCGATTTCCGAATCGATGTGGAAAGGGCTGAGGTCCTTGCTGATATAGCGCCTGTAGTTGCCGAACGGGTCGATGAAGCGCTGCACGACGTTGTAGACGGGAATGTCGTGGTTGCCGGGAACGACCAGATAGGGAATGGGCAGGCTTTGCAGGAAGGCCCGCGCCTCCAGGAAATGGCGGACCTTGGCGCGCTGGACGAGGTCGCCGGAAATCACGATCAGGTCGGGTGCCGTGGCGATCAGGTCGGCCAGCAGCCCTTCGACCACGCGCGGGTCGATGCGCCCGAAATGGAGATCCGAAATGTGGGCGAGGGTCTTCACGGGGGCCTCTCACGCTCCTTCAGGCCGTCAAGCGTCCGGGCGGGGAGCCAGCACCGTCAGCGCCTTGTGGCGGATCCGGTATTGCAGCGGCGGCACCAGCTGCCGCACCTCCCCGTCGTTGACCATCTTCAGCTGCCGGCGCCGGCTGTGCACCGTCAGTTGCGTGGCCGTCAAGGTCTCCAACTCCTCATCCCGCTGCCAAGTTCCCAGCACTGTGCGGCCCATCAGGCGCAACAGGCCCCAGGCGTCGCGGTGCCGCGCCACATAGACGCCGAGCCGCCCCGAATCGAGCGCGTTGCGGCGGACCAGCATGCTGCCGGCCTCCGCGTCGTAGGGGTTGTTGGATACGACCAGCACCGGCGTGCGCACCCGGCGCGGCCCTTCGCCCCAGTCGATCCGCACGTCCAGCAGCGGCAGCCGGTACAGGGCCTTCGCCAGCGCCACGCCCGCCGCCGGCCATTTCAGCAGGCGGTGCTGCTTGCGCTTCTCCTCCCGCTCCTGCACCACCTGGGGGTAGAAGCCGAGGACGGAGCTGTTCAGGAACAGCTCACCGTTCACCTCGGCCACGTCGATGGGGCGCATCATGCCGCCGGCCAGCGCGTTGTAGGCCTCGTCCAGGTCCAGCGGCGTTTTCAGGTCGCGCGCCAGCAGGTTCAGCGTGCCCAGGGGCAGCACCCCCATGGCCTTGCCCGTGGGCAGCAGCAGGTTGGCCGCCGTGTGGATCGTCCCGTCGCCGCCCCCGACGACCACCAGCTCGGCGTCGGAATCGATGGCCTGCCGGATCTCGTCGCGGCAGGCGGCAGGTTCCGCGGCGGTCAACGTCACCTCGGCCCCGTGCTTCTCGAAGGCGTTGCGGATGGCCGCCACCGTGTCCTCGATGGGCCGTCCGACCAGCGTGCCCGCGGAGCGGTTGAGGATGATCGCCGTCTTCATTCGGTTTGGGTCCTTCCTTGCCGCCGCTGCCGGTCCGGCCCGGACATGATTCGAGGGTCCGGACATAAGCTGTGCCGCGCAACGGACAAGGCGGGTGCGCTGTTCCGCCGCTCCGCCTTCTATCCGGGCTCCGATTTTGTGCAGGGGCGGTTTGACAGGCGGCTTTCGGCCCGTATCATCGCGCCCGCAACGACGACACCGCCCAAGCAACGAAAAACGGGAAGCCGAGAACATCATGAACGACGCCGCCGAGATTTTGTTCGAACGCCGTGGCTCCATCGGGCTCGTGACGCTCAACCGTCCGAAGGCGCTGAACGCGCTGACCCTGGGCATGATTCGCCTGTTCGACCCGCAACTGCGGGAATGGGCGGCCGATCCGGCGATCAAGGCGGTGGTGATCCAGGGCGCCGGGGAAAAAGCCTTCTGCGCCGGCGGAGACGTGGTCAGCCTCTACGAGGCCGGCAAGGCGGCCCGCGAGGGGCGGGGCGACCTGTCCGCCGTCCGCGCCTTCTTCAGCGAGGAATATGTCCTCAACCGCCTGATCAAGAACCTGGCGAAGCCCTATGTCGCGCTGATCGACGGCATCTCCATGGGCGGCGGCGTCGGCCTGTCGGAGCACGGCACCCACCGCGTGGTGACCGAGCGCACGCTGTTCGCCATGCCGGAAACGGGCATCGGGCTCTACCCCGACGTCGGCGGCACCTATTTCCTGCCGCGCCTGCCGGGTCAGGTCGGGACGTGGCTGGGCCTGACGGGCGACCGGCTGAAGGCGGCCGACATGCTGTCCATAGACGCGGCCGACGCCTTCGTGCCGAGCGCCAAGCTGGACGCCCTGCTGGCCGACCTCGCCGAGGGCGTGCCGGCGGACGAGGCCATCGCGCGTCACCGGGAATCGGCCGGCGACCCGCCGCTGGCCCCGAACCGCGCGGCCATCGACCGCTGCTTCGCCCATGACACGGTGGAGGCCATCGTCGCCGCGCTGGAAGCTGAGGGGACGGAGTGGGCCGCCGCCCAGATCGCTACGCTGAAGCGCGTGTCGCCGACCAGCCTGAAGATCACGTTGGAAGCCATCCGGCGGGGCGGCAAGCTCGACTTCGACGGCTGCATGGTGCAGGAACTGCGGCTCAGCCTCGCCTGCCTGTCCGGGCACGACTTCTTCGAGGGCATCCGCGCGGCCCTGGTCGACAAGGACAAGAACCCGCGCTGGAATCCCGCGACCCTGGCCGATGTCGGCCCGGCCGACGTGGAGCGCCACTTCGCCGTGCCGCCGGGTGGTGATCTCAAGTTCACGGACTAAGGGGGTAAGTGACCCTAAATCGCACTTACAACGTGCAAGGGCGCGGGGCACTTTCCGCGCCCTTGTGCGTTAGTATTGGGAAATCCCTGCGGGACTTGTCTCAAACGCGGCGGTTGTCGCGTCCGTCCGGAGAGCAGGACTTCCAGGGTGAAGGTGTTGGGACGCCGAGGGGGAGGGCGGCCATGCAGGCGGCAGCGCTCATGATGCCGGATTACACCGGAATACACCGATTTACCGGGGGCCGTGTCCCGTGCCGGGTCCGCGCGAAGGTGCCGGCATCCCCGAACCCGTTCCTCAATTCAGGCCAGTTTCGCAACTCAGGACGGTACCGAATGGGCTTTTCGGGCATTATTGAGATGATTACGGTCGAATGATCGTTTAATCTCGTGTTAAGGACCCCGGAAAGGCCACAGGTCGGCCCAAGTCCGGTACGAGCCAAAGGAGACCGCGGTGCGCAAACCCTACTACGAGAGCATCCTCTTGATCGAACGGCTTCACCGCCACTTTCTTGAGGTGCTCAAGACCGAGCTGGATCGGCTCGGGATCCAAGATATAAACAACGTCCAAAGCCTGATCCTGTACAACATCGGCGAGGACGAGATGACCGTCGGCGAGCTGACGGCGCGCGGCTATTATCTCGGCTCGAACGTGTCGTACAACGTCAAGAAGATGGTCGAGAACGGCTACCTGGGCCAGGAGCGCTCGCCGCACGACCGCCGTTCGGTGCGCGTCCGCCTGTCCGAAAAGGGGCTCGACCTCCGCGAAAAGATCAGCCGCATGTTCGAGCGTCACCTGACGGCGCTGGAAAAGGCTGGCTTCAGCGACGAGGAACTGGTCAAGGCGAACGAGACCCTGCGCAAGCTCGAACGCTTCTGGTCGGCGTCCCTTGACTACAGCGGCTTTCCGCTGACGTCGGCGGCCTGACGAGAGCGGTCATCGCGGTTTCCGGCTCCTGCGTTCGACAGGCGCGCCCCCGGCATCGGCCGATGAGGGGCGCGCTTCGAGTCGGTGTGTGGCCTTCCCTGGCCGCTTTGCTCCTTCCGACATTCTGCGTTGATCAACGCCCGCCGCGCCGCGGCGGGTGAGTCGCTTCCGCCGGCTGCCCCCCGCCCGGGGCGTGCCGATGGCTCCGTACGGGCGTTGTAGTCCCGTGCCGTATCGGAGCCCATCGGAAGGTCAATGTCCTCCTACATCGTCGCCTTGGTCGTCCTAGGATTCCTCGTACTGCTGGTGGCGTGGCTGCCGATGGTGCTCAAGGAACAGCCGCTGTCCTTGCCCATTGTCTGCGTGGCCTTCGGCTTCTTCATCTTTCAGGTGTCGGGATTGGGATCGCCGCACCCGCTCGACTACCCGGAAGCGGCGGAGCGCCTGACGGAATTGATCGTCATCGTCGCGCTGATGGGCGCGGGTTTGAAGCTGGACCGGCCGCTCGGCTGGCGATCGTGGAAAGTCACTTGGCTTCTGCTCGCCGTCACCATGCCGCTGTCGATCCTCGCCATCGCGCTGATCGGGTGGGGAATACTGGGGCTGCCAGTCGCCGCGGCCGTGCTGCTGGGCGCGGCGCTGGCGCCGACCGACCCCGTGCTTGCCTCCGACGTGCAGGTCGGCCCGCCGCGGTCAGGGGAAGAGGACGAGATCCGCTTCAGCCTGACGTCGGAGGCCGGGCTGAACGACGGTCTGGGGTTCCCCTTCACGAACCTCGCCATCGCCATGGCGCTGAACAGCCCCGTTCCCGGCGCCTGGACTCTGGAATGGCTCGGCCTGGACGTGCTGTGGAAGCTGGCCGCGGGCGTCGGCATGGGCTGGCTGGTCGGAAAGATTCTGGGCATCGCCGTCTTCCGGCTTCCCAACCGGGCCAAGCTGTCGCGCACCGGCGACGGGTTCGTGTCGCTGGGCATCACGCTGATCGCCTACGGGCTGACCGAAATGGTGCACGGCTACGGCTTCCTCGCCGTCTTCGTCGCGGCCCTGTCGCTGCGTCACGAGGAGCGCAGCCACGAGTATCACGAGAAGCTGCACGACTTCATTGAACAGATGGAGCGTTTGCTGATGGCGCTCCTGCTCGTGCTGTTCGGCGGGGCGCTGGCGCACGGGCTGCTGGTGCCGCTCGGCTGGACGGAGGCGCTGGCCGCCCTGCTCATCCTGTTCGCCGTGCGTCCCCTGGCCGGACTGGCCGGGTTGTGGGGCGTGCCGATGCCGTTCGGCGAAAAGCTCGCCATCGGCTTCTTCGGCATCCGCGGCATGGGCTCCTTCTACTATCTGGCCTTCGCGCTGAACGAGGCGCATTTCGGCGTGCCGAACCAGCTGTGGGCGCTGGTCGGGTTCGTCGTGCTGGTGTCCATCGTGGTGCACGGCACGACGGTGACGCCGGTCATGCGCATGCTGGACCAAGCCCGGCTGCGCGTGCGCCGGCGGCGGGGCTCCACGGAAGGTCGGACGATCGTCCCTTCCGGATAGACGGAAGGATGTTCTTTTCCTAAGCTATCCGTGTGGCAAACTGGTCGGGGCCGGAATCTTGCGCCAGCCGCAGGATTTCGGCCGCAGGAGCCTGTTGGTGGCCTCCGACCTGTCGGGCCGGGTCACGTGCAATCCATAATCAAACAAACGGGTCATAAACAAACAAACGGGGAGGATGGGAATGTTCAAGTCGTTGCTCGTCGGATGCGCTCTGGCCGCTCTCGCGGTCGGGACCGCGCAGGCCCAGCAAGGCAAGGTTTCCGGCGACGTCGTGAAGATCGGCGTGCTGAACGACCGCTCCGGGCTCTACGCCGACCTCGGCGGCGAGGGCTCGGTCGTTGCCGTCAAGATGGCGGTGGAGGAAATGGGCGGAAAGGTGCTCGGCAAGCCCATCGAGGTCATCACCGCCGACCACCAGAACAAGCCGGACATCGGCTCCAACCTCGCCCGGCAGTGGATCGACCGCGACGGCGTGGACGTCATCGTGGACGTGCCGAACTCCGGCGTGGCTCTGGCCGTGCAGGAGGTGACGCGCGAGAAGAAGACCGTCTTCCTGATGGAAGGCCCGGCGACCTCGCGCCTGACCGGCGACGCCTGCTCCCCCACCGGCATCCATTGGGCCTACGACACGCACGCGCTGGCCGTAGGCACCGGACGGGCCATGGTGCAGGAGGGCGGGAAGAGCTGGTTCTTCCTGACCGCCGACTACGCCTTCGGCCACCAGCTCGAAGCCGACACCTCGGCGGAGGTGAAGAAGGCCGGCGGGACGGTGAAAGGTTCGGTGCGCACGCCGCTGAACACGGCGGACTTCTCCTCCTTCCTGCTGCAGGCGCAGGGTTCCGGCGCCCAGGTGATCGGCCTCGCCAACGCCGGTGGCGACACCATCACCTCCATCAAGCAGGCCTCCGAGTTCGGCCTGACCCAGGGCGGAAAGCAGAAGCTCGCCGGCCTGCTGATCTTCCTGTCGGACGTGCACGCGCTGGGGCTCCAGGTCGCGCAGGACCTCGTGCTGACGACCGGCTTCTATTGGGACATGGACGACGAGAAGCGCGCCTGGTCCAAGAAATTCATGGAGAAGACCGGCAAGATGCCAACGATGGTGCAGGCCGGCAGCTATTCCGCCGTCCGCCACTATCTGAAGGCCATCGAGGCCGCCGGCACCGACGACGGCCCGATCGTCGCCGCGAAGATGAAGGCGATGCCGGTCAACGACATGTTCGCCAAGAACGGCAAGATCCTACCCAACGGCCGCATGGTCCACGACATGTATCTGGCCCGCGTGAAGAAGCCCAGCGAGTCCAAGGGGCCGTGGGACTATTACCAGATCATCCGCACCATCCCCGGCGACGAGGCCTTCGCCACCGTCGCCGAGAGCGGCTGCAAGATCGCCAGCCAGTAACGCCTCTCGCTCTCTCGCCCAACGCCCCTCTCCCGCAACGCGGGGGAGGGGTTGGGGAGGGGGAAGCTCCTACTGCCGCAACGCCTCCTCCACCGTCCGGAACGGCAGATCCTGCGCCTCCGCCACCGCTTGGCAGGTGATGACGCCCGCGTGGACGTTCAGCCCTTCGCGCAGATGCGGGTCCCGGGCCAGCGCTTCCCGGTAGCCATGATCGGCCAGCGTCAGCACGAAGGGCAAGGTCGCGTTGTTGAGCGCGAAGGTCGAGGTGCGCGCCACGCCGCCCGGCATGTTGGCCACGCAATAGTGCACCACCCCGTCCACCACATAGGTCGGGTCGGCGTGGGTCGTCGGGTGGGACGTTTCGAAACAGCCGCCCTGGTCGATGGCGACGTCCACCACCACCGCGCCCCGCTTCATGCGGGCCACCATGGCCTTCGTGACCAGCTTTGGCGCCTCGGCGCCCGGCACCAGCACCGCGCCGATCACGAGGTCGGCGTCCAGCACATGCTCCTCGATGGTGTCCACGGTCGAGTAGAGCGTCTGGAGCTTCGCGCCGAACTGGAGGTCCAGCTCCTTCAGCCGGCCCAGGGACTTGTCGATCACCACCACCTTGGCTTCCAGCCCCATCGCCATGCGCGCCGCGTTGGTGCCGACCACGCCGCCGCCCAGCACCACGACCTTCGCCGCCGGAACGCCCGGCACGCCGCCGAGAAGAACACCGCGCCCTCCCTGCGCCTTTTCCAGGCAGTGGGCGCCGGCCTGCACCGACATGCGCCCGGCCACCTCGCTCATCGGCGCCAGCAGGGGCAGGCCGCCGCGCGCGTCGGTCACCGTTTCGTAGGCGATGGCGACGGCGCCGGACTCCACGAGAAGCGCCGTCTGCTTCGGATCGGGGGCGAGGTGGAGGTAGGTGAACAGAACCTGCCCCTTGCGAAGCATGCGGCATTCCTGCGGCTGCGGCTCCTTGACCTTCACGATCATGTCGGCCCGGCCGAAGACGGTCGCGGCGTCCGGCGCGACCTCCGCGCCTGCGGCGGCATACTGGTCGTCGTCCAGCCCGATGGCCGTCCCGGCGCCGGCCTGGACCAGCACGGAATGCCCATGGTGCACCAGTTCGCGGACCGAGGCCGGGGTCAGCCCGACCCGGTATTCGTGGTTCTTGATCTCCGTCGGCACTCCGATGAGCATCGCAACCTCCGCTGGTAAGGGCGGCGCCGCTTTATGCCCGGCGGCGCGGCGGCCGCATGTTTGTTGCTTCATAATTTAGGAAGCGCGAGCCCGTCGCCTACCCCTTGCGGTTCGACGGCCGAAATCGTGCTGCTCGACGATTATAAATAAAAATTGGTCAAAATTCCATCACATCACAAAGAGACAGAATAGCTGTCCTTCCCGCAATAAAGTGTACGTGGGTAGTTTTTAGAGTTGTGGAACGTCCGTTGATTGGCGTGATATAGCGCTTATCTGTGTCGCAACGCACAAAAATAGGCGATGCACAAAAAAGGAATGGGGGAAACGCCCGGTCCGGGCGAAATGAAACCAGGAGCAAGGCAGATGGCATCAGAGAAGGACGCGCAGACGGCAACCCGCGACACCGCCGCCAGGGGCAGGGCGGCCGTTGAAGAAGCCGCGCGCGCGGGTGAATCCGCGACCCGGCGGGCGGCCGATGCCGCGCGCTCCATCGCGGAAGAGGGCGCCGAAACCAGCCGCCACATGGCTGAAGCCGGCGCCGGCGCTGCGCAACGCGGGGCGGATGTGGCCCGCGACATGATGAGCAAGGCGTCGCAGGTGGGCGGACAGACCACCGAGCAAATCAACCGCATGATGGGCTTGTCGGCGGAGGCTCAGGGCGAGGTTGCCCAGCAGGCCCGCGAGAACATGGACGTCATGGTGCAGTGCGGCAGCGTGCTGATGGAAGGCATGCAGACGATCATGCGCGAGTGGATGAACTTCGCGCAGGAAGCGGTGGCCCGCAACGTGGACGGCATCAACGCGATGATGCGCAGCCGTTCGGTCCAGGACTTCTACGCCGCCCAGAGCAACATGGTGAAGGACGAGATGGAGATGCTGCTGAACCGCAGCGTCAAGGTCTCCGAACTGTCGGCGCAGACCGCGAACGATGCGGTCCGCCGCCTGAACGCCCGGGCCGAAGGCGCTGCACGGCAGAGCCGCCGCAGCGCCTGATCATCCCGGCACGATCCATCCTGGCCTTGCGCCCCTGGTCTTCCCGGACCAGGGGCGTCTTTTTGTGCCGATGCCGTGCCTATTTCGCGACGATGCGGCCCTCGACCTTCTCCGCGACCGTCTTTTTGGCCTCGACGTAGTTCATCACGATGGTCGTGATCAGCACCGCGCCCGACGGATCGATGATGACGTTTCCGCGGGTCAGCGCGCCGTAGCCATCGCCGCCCTTCAGCAGATAGTCGCTGGTGGCCACCTTGTAGACGGCGTTTGCGTCGAGCGGCTTGCCCCCGACCTTCACCTCCGTCACGCGGGTGCCGGCGGGAAGCTTGGGATCGTAGGTGAAGGTCAGGCCCGACACCTGCGGGAAGCGGCCGGCCTTCTCTTCCACCTTCGACACGCCATGCTCCAGCGCGGACAGCAGGTCGGAGCCCTTCAGTTCGGTCAGCACGGCGACGTTGCCGAAGGGCATCTCGGTGAAGATGTCCTTGCGCGTGATTCGGGACCCGGCGGGGCGCAGGGCATCGCCGCGCAGGCCGCCGCCGTTGGTGATGGCGACGTCGGCCTTCAGCGCCTCGCGCATGGCGTCGGCGAACAGGTTGCCCATGCTGGATTCCTGCGTCCGGGCGACGTCCTTGCGGCTGTCCAGGTCGGTCTCCGCCGTGCCGATCACGGCGGCGAGCGTGTCGTCCAGCCGGTCGGTGTAGGTCTTGACCAGCGCCGCCACCTCCGGCTCCGGCGCCACGCCGGACGTGCTGGCGAAGCGCCACTCCGTCGGGGTGACCGTGGTCACCGGCCCCTTGTCGGTGGTATGGGTGCTGACCGCCAGTTCCGCGACGCCGAGATAATGGCCGTCGTGCCCGGCCTTCAGGATCAGGGTGGAGCCTTCGTAGAAGCTGATGGGGTCGTGGTCGTGGCCGCCCAGCACGAGGTCGATGCCCTTGACCTTGCTCGCCAGTTCCCGGTCTTCCTCAATGGTCAGGTGGGTGAGGGCGACGATGACGGCGGCGCCGTCCTCCTTCAGCCGCTTGATCGCATCGGTCGCGGTGGCCTTCACATCGGTGAAGTGTACCGCGGGGCCGGCGCTGGACAGACGGGCGGTTTCCGGTGTGAGGACGCCGATGAACCCGACCTTGACGTCGCCCACCGTCTTCGTCCAGGTGGCGACGGACCCGCCATAGGGCTTGCCGTCGTCGCCCAGCACGTTGGTGCCGATCCAGGGGAACTTCGATTCGGCGATGCGGCTCTTCACCACCGCATCGCCGAAATCGAATTCATGGTTGCCGAAGGTGACGGCGTCGACGCCCATCGCGTTGAACAGCGCGATCATCTGCTCGCCGTGTGTGGTGCCCGACAGCAGCGAGGGGGACAGGAAGTCGCCGCCGACCGTCGTCACCGCGTCCGCGTGCCGCGCGCGCTCCTGCTTCAGCAGCGTCGCCAGCGGGGCGAACCCGCCCTGGCCCTTGATGGGAGCGATCTCGTAGATGTCGTTGACGTGCAGGAACGTCAGCTTGCCGTTCTGCGCCATGCCCGCCGCGGGAAGCAGCAGGGCCCCGGCAAGGGCGGCAGCACCGGCCAGCGTGCGAAGCCTGATGACCATAACTCTCGTCTCCCTGGGGAAATGGGGGCGATCCCCTCGCCTGGACGTACCATAGCGAATTCCTGACGGGCCGCGCATAGCGGCTTTGCGCGACTTGATTTCGCGGCCCCGCCTCATCATTGACTCGGCCGGACGCAATCGCAACGGACAGATGGCGGACTCATGCGCATCCTCGTCGTGCAGAACAACCGCAACGCCCCGGCCGGTATCGTCGGCGAGGCTTTGGCCGAGTATGGCGCGACCCTTCACACCGTCGCCGCCGACGAGGGTGAACCGCTGCCGCCGGCGCCCGACGGTTACAACGGCCTTCTGGTGCTGGGCGGACCGCAGGATGCCTGGGACGACACACAGGGGCCGCATTTCCCGCAGGTCATGGAGTTGATCCGCGGTTTTTCGGCGCAGCAGCGACTGGTGATGGGGATCTGCCTCGGCGCCCAACTCGCAGCGCGCGCCTTCGGCGCCCGCGTCTACCGCCACAGCGTTCCGGAGATCGGCATCGCCCCCGTCGACCTGACGGACGCCTCGAACGACGATCCTCTGCTGGGCGGGCTTGGACCGCGCCTGCACATGGTGCAGTGGCACTACGACACCTTCGATCTGCCGGAGGGTGCCGTCCCCCTGGCGCGGAGCGAGGCCTGCGAGCGCCAAGCCTTCCGCCTCGGCTCCTCTGTCCATGCCTTCCAGTTCCATCCGGAGGCGGATGCCGGCATCGTCCAGGGCTGGGCCGCCCGCTTCGGCGAGGAAGCGCGGGAGCGCAACCGCGCGATTCTCAACGGGCTGGACGAGGCGCTGGAGCGGCATTTGCCGGCCGCGGAAACCACCGCGCGAACGATCAGCCGGCGGTGGCTGGACCTTGTGAAGGCGCGCGCCGCGTAACGCCACGGCGCGTTATCATCCTCTCAGGTCAGCCAGAAGGTCCGGCGTGTCCACGTCGTAGAGGATGCCGCCGTCCTCGACGGGCACTTCCACGACCATGTCGGCGTGGCGGCCGATCATGTTCTTCGCACCCGCGTCGCCGGTGAGGGTCGCCATCTCCGCGAAGAAGCTGCGATCCCACAGGACCGGGTTGCCGCGCTTGCCTTGAACGGTCGGCACGCAGACGGAACGGCCCTCGGTCGGGTTGTAAGCGGCGATCAGCCGGTCGATCACCGCCGGGGTGACGCGCGGCATGTCGCCGAGGCAGACCACCACCCCATCCACGTCGGCCGGCAGGGCGGCCAAGCCGGCGCGAAGCGAGGTGCTCAGGCCCTCGGCGAAGTCCAGGTTGTGGACCATGGTCAGCGGGAGCCCGGCCAGCGCGGCCGACACCGCTTCGGACTGGTGACCGGTCACCACCACGACGGGCTTCGCCTGGGAGGCCAGCACCGCCTCCACCGTCCGCGCCACGAGGGGCTGTCCGCCCACCTCGGCCAGCAGCTTGTTGCTTCCGCCCATGCGGCTGGAACGCCCGGCGGCGAGGACGAGGGCGGCGATCCTGGGGGCGTGCGGCGCCTCGGGCAGCGCTGTTCCGGCGCGGGGCAGGGGGCGGCTGGGGATCTCGGCCAGCAGGCCGCCGACGCCCATGCGCATCACGTCGGCGCGCGAGACGGGGACGCCCGCCGCCATGCGCTGGAGCACCCAGTCGAAGCCGTTCAGCTTCGGCGACCGCGCGCAGCCGGGCAGGCCCAGCACCTGGGTTTCGCCGATCCGCGCCAGCAGCAGCAGGTTGCCGGGATCGACCGGCATCCCGAAATGCTCGATCACGCCGCCGGCCCGCTCGATGCCGGCGGGCAGCACGTCGCGCCGGTCGGTGATGGCTGAGGCTCCGGCGATCAGCAGCAGGTCCACCCGGCCCGCTGCCGCGATGGCGTCGGCCAGCGCCGCTTCGCCGTGATAGCAGCGGGAGTCGCGGACAAGCCGGGCGTTCAGCGCCTCCAGCCGCTCCCGCGTCACGCTCACGCTCTTGTCGAGCACGCTGTCCTTCACGCCCGGCAGGCGCGTCTGGATCAGCGCGGCGGTCAGGGACCGGAAGGGGGCCACGGACAAGGCCGGCGTGCCGGCGGACGCCTGCGCCTCGGCGCCATCGACCACCGCGCGGGGAGCGGCGAAGGGGATGATCTTCACCGTCGCGACCATCTGGCCGGGCTCCACCGGCGCGAAGGCCGGCAGGGTAGCGACGGTGACGCTCTCGTCCATCAGGTTCAGCGCGTCGATGCGCGCGGCGTCCGGGACGAACAGGCCGCGCGTTTCGGCGAACAGGTTCACGCGGCCGGTGAAGGCCGCGCCGACCGTGACGCTCCCACCTCTCAGCGCCGCCGCGATGCGGGTCGCGGCCTCGTCCTCTCCCACATCGTCCGGGTCGAGCTTGGCGACGGTGACCGTGGTGAAGCCGGCGTCGCGCAGGGCGGCGATGTCGTCGGCGCTGAGAACCCGGCCCTTCTTGAAGCTGACGGGGCCACGGCGCGCGGAATGCGCCAGGATGGCGCCCTCCGCCTCGCGCAACGGCAGCGGGCCGAAGAACATGGAAACCTCCTTATACGAACGGCCCTGGACGTTGGCACGTCCAGGGCGCCCTCAGACGCCGGGTGGCCTGCGTCCGCAGGCCTTGACTTCGGCGGCATGTGCCGCCGCCGCGCCGGTCGGCGCGGATACCAACGGTCATCGTTAATGACCGTTGGTATTACGCCTTCGCGTCGCGGCGGCGCACGGCGGTGATCTGCGCCATGATCGACACCGCGATCTCGGCCGGCGTCACCGCCCCGATGTCGAGCCCGACCGGCGCGTGGATGCGGGCGATTTCCGCCTCCGTCACGCCCTGCTCGCGCAGCCGCTCCAGCCGCTTGGCGTGGGTGCGCTTGCTGCCGAGCGAGCCGACGTAGAAGGCGGGCGAGCGAAGGGCCACCAGCAGGGCCGGGTCGTCCAGCTTCGGGTCGTGGGTCAGCGTGACGACGGCGGTGCGATTGTCGATGGCGAGTTCCGTCAGCGCCTCGTCCGGCCAGAGGTCGCACAGGGTCACGTCGGGGAACCGCTCTTCCGTGGCGAAGGCGCCGCGCGGGTCGATGACCGTGACGTCATAGCCGGTCAGGGCGGCGACAGGCGCCAGCGCCTGGGCGATGTGCACCGCGCCGATGATCAGCAGGCGCACGGGCGGGTTGTGCGCCTGGACGAACAGGCGCCGCCCCTCATCGTCCTCTGGATCGGTGATCAGGCCGGAGCGGTCCTCGCGCAGCCGCTCCCGCACCTCCGCCAGCACGTCCTCCTCCAGCCCGAAGCCGCCGTGCACGGCGTCCTCATAGACGAGCGATTGCAGGCCGGTGTTCAGGTCGGTGACCAGGGCCACGGGCACGCGGACCGCCTTGGCGGCCAGCAGCCGGCCGAGCAAATCCTGCTTCATTCCACCGCCTCGACGTAAACCTGCACCTGCCCGCCGCAGGCCAGCCCGACTTCCCAGGCCATCTCGTTGCTGACCCCGAAGGAGAGCAGGCGCGGCTCCCCGTCCTCCATGGTCTTGCGGGCCTCGTTCACCACGGCGCCCTCGATGCAGCCGCCGGACACGGACCCGACCATGGCGCCGCCGTCGTCCACCGCCAGCTGGCTGCCCACCGGGCGCGGCGAGGAGCCCCAGGTGGCGACCACCGTCGCCAGCGCGACCTTGCGGCCCTCCGCACGCCAATCCGCGGCTTGTTGGAGAATGTCTTCCGTCATGCGGCCTCCTTCAGCCACTTGCGCAGCCCCTCGGCCCGGCGCGGCCCTTCGCGGTTCAGCGCGTCGGCGAGCCCGGCCAGACTGTTCAGATTGTGCACCGGGCGGAAATCGTCCACATGCGGCAACAGCGCCCGGATACCGCTGGATCTTGGTGCGAATCCCTCCCAGCGCAACAGGGGGTTCAGCCAGACCAGACGGCGGCAGCTCTTGTGCAGCCGTTCGGCCTCCACCGCAAGCCCTTCGCCGGCATCGCGGTCCAGCCCGTCGGTGATCAGCAGCACGACGGCGCCCTGGCCCAGCACCCGGCGCGCCCAGGTCCGGTTGAAGGCGTGCAGCGCGGTGCCGATGCGCGTCCCGCCTGACCAGTCCTCCACCGCCGCGGAGACGGCGTCCAGCGCCACGTCCACGTCGCGGTGCCGCAGGTGCCGGGTGATGTTGGTCAGCCGCGTGCCGAAGACGAAACTGTGGACCCGGTCGCGGTCGTTGGTCACCGCGTGCATGAAGTGCAGCAGCATCCGCGAGTAGCGCGTCATGGAGCCGGAGATGTCGCACAGCACGACCAGCGGCGGCGGCCGGGTGCGCCGCCTCCTCCGCGCCAGTTCCGCCAGATCGCCGCCGGAGCGCAGCATCCGCCGCAGTGTGGCGCGCGGGTCCACCCGGTCGCCGCGCGGGTCGGTGCGGTAGCGCCGCGTCGCGGACTCCGCTACCGGCAGGGCGATGCGGGCGAGCATCTGCCTGGCCTGCGCCATCTCGTCGGCGGACATCTTCTCGAAGTCCTTTTCCTGCAACCGCTCCTGGGCGGAGACGGTGAAGGCGGCGTCCACATCGATCTCGGTCTTCTCCGGCCCTTCGGCCTCGGGCGCTGTGCCGCGCAGGGCATCGGCGACGCGGCGGGACAGGACGTTGCGGTCGGGTTCGGCCTCCGTCCGGATGGTCGGCAGCATCAGCCCCATCATCCGCTTCAGCAGGTCCGGGTTGCGCCAGAAGACGTGGAAGGCCTGATCGAAGACCTCCCGCTGGTCGCGCCGGTTCACGAAGACCGCGTGCAGCGCCCAGTAGAAGTCCGTTCGGCTAGCCAGCCCCACGGCCTCGATCGCCTCGATGGCTTGCAGGACCTTGCCCGGCCCGACCGGCAGCCCCGCCGCCCGCAGCGCGCGGGCGAAGTGCATCAGGTTGATGGCGATGCTGCCGTCCATGATCAGCGCGCCGTGGTGGCGGCGAGTTCCGTTTTCACCTGGGCGAGGATGCGCGCCGCCTCGCTGCCCTGGATGCGGGCGATGTCGTCCTGGTACTTCAGCAGCGTGCCGAGCGTGTCGTTGATGACCGCCGGCTCCAGTTCCAGCTGGTTCAGCTCGACCAGCGCCTGCGCCCAGTCCAGCGTCTCCGCCACGCCCGGCGCCTTGTAGAGGTCCAGTCCGCGTAGGGACTGCACGAAGCCGACGACCTGCGCCGCCAGCCGCGCGTCCGCCCCCGGCGCCTTGACCGCGAGGATCGCGCGCTCCCGCTCCGCCGAGGGGTAATCGACCCAGTGGTAGAAGCAGCGCCGCTTCAGCGCGTCGTGGATTTCACGCGTGCGGTTGGAGGTCAGGATGACGATGGGCGGCTCCGGCGCGCGGATCGTGCCGAATTCCGGGATCGAGACCTGGAAGTCCGACAGAACCTCCAGCAGGTAGGCCTCGAAGGGCTCGTCGGTGCGGTCCAACTCGTCGATCAGCAGGACCGGCGCGCCCGACAGGTCCGGCTCCAAGGCCTGGAGCAGCGGGCGCTTGATCAGGAACCGTTCGGAGAAGATGTCCGCGCCCAGCGTGTCCCGGTCGCGGTCCCCGGCGGCCTCGGCCAGCCGGATTTCCATCATCTGGCGGGCGTAGTTCCACTCGTAGACGGCGGCGGCCACGTCCAGCCCCTCGTAGCATTGCAGCCGCACCAGCCGCCGCCCGAGCGTGGCCGACAGCACCTTGGCGATTTCGGTCTTACCGACGCCGGCCTCGCCTTCCAGGAACAGGGGCCGCCGCAGCTTCAGGGCGAGGTAGAGCGCCGTCGCCAGTGAGCGGTCGGCGACATAGTTCCCGCGCTCAAGCAGCGCCAGCGTGGCATCGACGGAGGTGGGGACGGTGTTGGGCATGCGGCTCACGATCTGGCGATCATTAATCACCTCGCCCGCCTCCGGCTCACAGCGAATGCCGAAGGCATTCGCCTGACGCCGTCAGCGCAAGCTTCGCTTGCGCAAAAGGCGGGAGAGGGAGGGACCCATGCGCAGCATGGGAGGGTGAGGGCAAGGTGTTCCCGAGAATCCAGGAAATGCGCACCCAGGATTCTCGGGATGACCTTGCCCTCACCCTAACCCTCTCCCGCCGGGGGCGGGAGAGGGGATATAGGCCGTCAGCCGGCCGCCTCCACCGCGCGCTTCGCCATCACGGTGACGAGATGCGCGCGGTAGTCGGCGCTGGCGTGGATGTCGGCGTTCAGACCGTCCGCGCTCACCTTGACCCCGTTCAGGGCGTCGGGGCTGAAGTTTCCGGCCAGGGCCGCTTCCATATCCGTCGCTCGGAAGACCGACGCACCGGCGCCGGTCACGGCCACGCGCACTTCGGTCCCGAACCGGGCCACGAACACGCCGACGATGGCGTAGCGGCTGGCCGGGTTGCGGAATTTGGCGTAGGCGGCCTTGTCGGGCTTCTGGAAGGTGACCGACGTCAGGATCTCGCCGGGCTCCAGCGCCGTTTCGAACATGCCGGTGAAGAAGTCGTCTCCGGCGATTTCCCGCCGGTCGGTCTTCACCGTGGCCTTCAGCGCGACCACCGCCGAGGGGTAGTCGGCCGATGGGTCGGCGTTGCAGATCGACCCGCCGAGCGTGCCCATGTTGCGCACCTGCCGGTCGCCGATGCCCTCCGCCAAGTCCGCCAGCGCCGGAATGACGCGGCGGACCACGTCGGAATGTGCCACCTCCGCGTGGCGGGTGAAGGCGCCGATGGTCAGACCGCCGGCCTCTTCGCGGATGCCCTTCAGCTCCGCGATCTGGCCGAGGTCGATCAGGTCCGTCGGTCGGGCGAGGCGCTGCTTCAGCGTCGGCAGCAGGGTCTGCCCGCCGCCCAGCAGCTTCGGATCCTCAAACTGCCCCAGCAGGGCGGCCGCGTCGGCGAGGGACGTGGGACGGTGGTAGGTAAAAGCGTACATCCGTTCTTCTCCTTCACTCGGCGACCGTTATTCGGCGGCTTGGGCCGGTGTGGCCCGCTGGATCGCCTGCCAGACCTTCTGGGGCGTGGCGGGCATGTCGAGGTGCGTGATGCCGTAATCGGACAGCGCGTCCACCACGGCGTTCATGACCGCGGCGGAGGCGCCGATGGTCCCGGCCTCGCCGCAGCCCTTCACGCCCAGCGGGTTGTGGGTGCAGGGCTGGTCCTCATGATAGCGCACGGTGAAGGACGGCACATCGTCCGCGCGCGGCATGCAGTAGTCCATGTAGGACCCGGTGATGAGCTGCCCGGACTCCTCGTCGTAGACGCAGTTCTCGTACAGCGCCTGCCCGATGCCCTGGACCAGCCCGCCATGCACCTGTCCCTCGACGATCAGCGGGTTGATGACCCGGCCGAAATCATCCACGGCGGCGAAGTTCACCACCTCCACCACGCCAGTGTCGGGATCAACCTCCACCTCGCAGACGTGGCAGCCGTTGGGGTAGGTGAAGTTTTTCGGGTCGTAGAAGGCCTGCTCGTCCAAGCCAGGTTCCAGTTCGTCCAGCGGGAAGTTGTGCGGGACGTAGGCTTGCAGGGCGATGTCGCCGATGGACAGTGCCTTGTCGGTGCCGGCCACGACGAAGCGGCCGTCCTTCACCTCGATGTCGGTTTCGGCGGCCTCCAGCATGTGGGCGGCGATCTTCTTGGCCTTGCGCTCCACCTTGTCCATCGCCTTGACGATGGCCGATCCGCCGACCGCCAGGGAGCGGGAGCCGTAGGTGCCCATGCCGAAGGGGATCTTGCTGGTGTCGCCGTGCACGATCTCCACATTCTCAATGGGCACGCCGAAGCGCTCGCTGACCAGCTGGGCGAAAGTCGTTTCGTGCCCCTGCCCATGGCTGTGGGAGCCGGTGAAGACGGTGACCGAGCCCGTGGGGTGGAACCGCACCTCCGCCGATTCGTACAGCCCCGCCCGCGCGCCGAGCGCGCCCGCGATGTTGCTGGGGGCGATGCCGCAGGCCTCGATGTAGGTGGCGAAGCCGATGCCGCGCAGCTTTCCGCGCCGTGCCGATTCGGCCTTGCGCGCCTGGAAGCCGTCGTAGTCCACGAGCGGCAGCGCGATCTCCAGGTTCTTGGCGAAGTCGCCGGTGTCGTATTGCAGGGCCACCGGCGTCTGGTAGGGCATCGCCTCGGCCGGGACGAAGTTGCGGCGGCGGATCTCCGCCTTGTCGATGCCGGTTTCCCTGGCGGCGACCTCGACAATCCGTTCGATCAGGTAGCAGGCCTCCGGGCGTCCGGCGCCCCGGTAGGCGTCCACGGGGGAGGTGTTGGTGAAGACCGCCTTGACCTCCGCATAGATCGCCGGGGTCTTGTACTGCCCGGCCAGCAGCGTGGCGTAGAGATAAGTCGGCACCGACGGCGCGAAGGTGGAGAGATAGGCGCCCATGTTCGCGATGGTCGAAACCCTCAGCGCCAGGAAATGCCCGTCCTCGTCCAGCGCCAGTTCGGCGTGGCTGACGTGGTCGCGCCCGTGCGCGTCGGTCAGGAAGCTCTCGGAGCGCTCGGCCGTCCACTTCACCGGCCGGCCGACCTTCTTCGCCGCCCAGGTGACGACCGCCTCCTCCCCGTAATGGAAGATCTTGGACCCGAAGCCGCCGCCGACGTCCGGCGCGACCACGCGCAGCTTGTGTTCCGGAATGCCCAGCACGAAGGCGCCCATCAGCAGGCGGATGACGTGCGGGTTCTGGCTGGTCGTGGTCAGCGTGTGGTCGCCGGTCGCCGCGTCATACTCTCCGATGGCCGCGCGCGGCTCCATGGCGTTGGGGACGAGCCGCTGGTTGACGAGGTCCAGCGTCGTGACGTGGGCCGCCTGCGCGAAGGCCGCGTCCACCGCCGTCGCGTCCCCCAGGTGCCAGTCGAAGCAGAGGTTCCCGGCCGCGTCGTCGTGGACCAGCGGCGCACCCTCGGCCAGCGCCTTCACGGAGGTGACGGCGGCGGGCAACTCCTCGTAATCGACCATCACGAATTCGGCCGCGTCCTTCGCCTGCTCCCGCGTCTCGGCGATCACCACGGCGACGGGATCGCCGACGTAGCGGGCGCGGTCGCGGGCGATGGGGAAGTGCGGCGGCTCCTTCATGGGGGAGCCGTCCTTGGAATGGATCTGCCAGCCGCAGGGAAGGCTGCCGACCTTGTCGGCTCCCATGTCGGCGCCGGTCAGCACGGCGATGACGCCGGGGGCCTGCATGGCTTCCGAGGCGTCGATGCCGCGGATGGTGGCGTGGGCGTAGGGGGAACGCACGAAGACCGCGTGGGTCTGGTTCGGCCGGTTGATGTCGTCGGTGTAGGTGCCGCGCCCGGTCAGAAAGCGCGCATCCTCGCGCCGGCGCACGGGGGCGCCGATGCCGTTGGGGTTCGCCATCTCTGATTTCCTCCCAAGACTGCCGATTTTTTGGGTGGCATCGTCTTCACGTTATTCAGCCGCCGCTTGAACCGTGCCGCCGTTCATGGCCTCCGCACCCGCCTTCACCGCCTTGACGATGTTGTGATAGCCGGTGCAGCGGCAGATGTTGCCCTCCAGACCTTCGCGGATTTCGGGCTCGGTCGGGTTGGGGTTGTCCTTCACGAGGTCAATGGCGCTCATCACCATGCCCGGCGTGCAGAAGCCGCACTGCAGGCCGTGATGCTCGCGGAAGGCCGCCTGCATCGGGTGCAGCGTGCCGTCGGCCGCCGCCAGCCCCTCGATCGTGGTGATCTCCGCGCCATCGGCCTGGACCGCCAGCATGGTGCAGGACTTGACGGAGCGGCCGTCCACATGGACGACGCAGGCGCCGCACTGGCTGGTGTCGCAGCCGACATGGGTGCCGGTCAGGCCCAGATTATCGCGCAGGAACGTGACCAGCAGGGTCCGTTCCTCGACCTCGCGCGAGACCGCCTTGCCGTTGACGGTCATGGATACGGTGCACGGCATTCGGTGTCCTCCCGTCTTCGTCTCTCGGGCCGGCGGTTGGGGGTTCTTGATGGCGCGGTGTGCGCGCTTGCCGGCCTGCACAAGGATAGGGTGTCGCCCCCCGCTTCGGTCAAGGTGCCCCACGCCACGGCGTTGGACAACCGTTCCGATTTCGAAGGGCTTTCGGTTTCTCCCGACTGGCGCAGCCCCTTTGGGTCGGGTTAAGCTGCCCAACAATCTCGCGCATATCAGTGCGCACAAGAAACAATCCTGAGGGAGGATAACCGGATGAAGCGTTTTCTGGCGGCGCTCGGACTCTGTGTGGCCGTTGCCATGCCGGCCAAGGCGGACGAGTACATCACCGTGCTGACCGGCGGGACGAGCGGCGTCTACTACCCGCTGGGCGTTGCGCTTTCGAGCATCTACGGCAAAGCCATTCCAGGGGCGAAGGTCACGGTCCAGGCGACGAAGGCCTCGGTGGAGAACCTGAACCTGCTGCAGGCCGGGCGGGGCGAGATCGCTTTCACGCTGGGCGATTCGCTGGGGCAGGCCTGGAAAGGGGACGAGGAGGCGGGCTTCAAGTCCAAGCTGACCAAGCTGCGCACCATCGCCGCCATCTACCCGAACTACATCCAGATCGTGGCCAGCAAGGAATCGGGCGTGAAGACGCTGGCGGACCTGAAGGGCAAGCGCATCTCCGTCGGCGCGCCGAAGTCGGGGACGGAACTGAACGCGCGCGCGATCTTCGGCGCCGCCGGCCTGACCTACAAGGACTTCGCCAAGACCGAGTATCTGCCCTTCGCCGAATCGGTGGATCTGATCAAGAACCGGCAGCTCGACGCGACGCTGATCTCGGCGGGGCTGGGCGTGGCGGCGATCAAGGACCTGTCCACCTCGCAGGACATCACCATCGTGTCGATCCCGGCCGACGTGATCGAGAAGGTGGGCGACCCCGCCTACATCGCGGAGACGATCCCGGCCAACTCCTACACCGGCCAGACGGAGGCGGTGCCGACCGCGGCGGTGCGCAACCTGCTGGTCTCCCATTCCGGCGTGTCCAACGATGCGGCCTACGCCATGACCAAGTCGATGTTCGAGAACCTGGACGCGCTGACCGCCGCGCACGCCGCCGCCAAGCAGATCAAGCTCGACGCCTCGACCCTGAAGTCGCCGGTGCCGCTGCATCCGGGTGCGGAGAAGTTCTACAAGGAAAAGGGCCTCATGTAAGCGAAGGGCAGGGGGAAATCCCCCATGACCACCCCCATGACAACCGTGGAGCGCGAGGCGGACGCCAAAATGATCCGCCAGGCCATCGACCGTGAGAATCCCTCCACGGCGATGGCGTTCGAAGGGACGGCGGGCAAGGCGGTGTTCGTCATCGCCGTCCTTTTCTCGGTCTTCCAGATCTGGACGGCGGCCTTCAACCCGCTGTCCAGCCTCGTCGTGCGGTCGATCCACGTCGGCTTCCTGCTGCTGATGGCCTACGCGCTGTTCGGCTTCCGGCAGGACGGGGAGCGGCGCAGCGTCCCCTGGTACGACTGGTTGCTCGGAGCCGCGGGCTTCGCCTTCGGCCTCTATCACTGGTGGTTCGAGGCGGACCTGATCCAGCGTTCGGGCGATCCCAACACGGTCGACCTGATTGTCGGCGCGCTGGAGGTGGCGCTGGTGTTCGAGGCGGCGCGGCGGATCATGGGGCTGACCCTGCCCATCATGTGCGCGGTGTTCATCCCCTACGCCCTGTTCGGCCGCTATCTCCCCTTCGGGCTGGGGCATCGCGGCTACGACATCGACCAGGTGATCGACAACCTGTTCCTGTCGACGGAGGGCATCTACGGCACGCCGACCTTCGTGTCGTCCACCTACATCTTCCTGTTCATCCTGCTGGGCGCCTTCCTGGAGCGCGCCGGCATGGTGCAGCTGTTCAACGACGTGTCGCTGGGGCTCGTCGGGCGGGCGAAGGGCGGGCCGGCCAAGGTGGCGGTCATCTCCTCCGGCTTCATGGGGATGATCAACGGGTCGGGCATCGCCAACGTGCTGACCACCGGCCAGTTCACCATCCCGCTGATGATGCGCTTCGGCTACCGCCCGGCCTTCGCCGGCGCCGTGGAGGCGACGGCCAGCATGGGCGGGCAGCTGATGCCGCCGGTGATGGGGGCCGCCGCCTTCATCATGGCCGAGACCATCGGCGTCCCCTATAGCGAGATCGCCGTCGCCGCGATCATCCCCGCGATCCTTTATTTCGGCAGCGCCTTCTGGATGGTGCATCTGGAGGCGGGGATGCGCGGCCTGCGCGGCCTGCCGGAATCGGAATGCCCCAGCGTGGTGAAGGCGCTGAAGGAGGGCTGGTATCTCGTCCTGCCGCTGGCCGCGCTGGTCTATCTGCTGTTCGCCGGCTTCACGCCGCTGTTCGCGGGCGTCATCGGTCTGGCGGCCACGGCCGTCATGATCCTGGGCACGCAGATCGTGCTGCGGATGGGGCCGTTGCTGCTGCGCGTCGCGTTCTGGGTGGTTCTGGGCCTCGTCGCGGCGGGGCTGTGGAAGGCCGGCATGCGGACGGAGCATATGGCCGCCCTGCTCGTCGGCGGGCTGGCGCTGGCCTGTCTGGTCTTCCGCGACGGGCGCGTCTCCGTCGGGCTGCTGGTCAAGGCGCTGGCCGACGGTGCCAAGAACGCGGTCGGCGTGGGCATCGCCTGCGCGCTGGTCGGCGTGATGATCGGCATGCTGCAGCTGACCGGCCTCGCCTCCAGCTTCGCCACGCTGATCGTGGATTTCTCCCACGGCAGCATCATCATGGCGCTGCTGCTGACCATGGTGGCGAGCGTGGTGCTGGGCACCGGGTTGCCGACCACGGCCACCTACATCGTGATGGCGGCGATCACCGCACCGGCCCTGAAGCTGATGGGCGTGCCGCTGATCGTGTCGCACATGTTCGTCTTCTACTTCGGCGTCATGGCCGACCTGACCCCGCCGGTGGCGCTGGCGGCGCTGGCGGCCTCTTCCATCTGCCGGGCGGACCATATGGAGATCGGCTGGATCGCCACGAAGATCGCCATGGCCGGCTTCGTCGTGCCCTTCATGTGGGTGTACGATCCGGCGCTGATGCTGCAATCGGACAGCGTGCTCGCCATCGCCTATGTGGTCGTCAAGGCGTGCCTTGCCATCGGCCTGTGGGGCGGTGCGGCCATCGGCTACTTCTGGACGCCGTTGACCTGGGTGGAGCGGCTGGTGGCCGCCGCCGCGGCGGCGCTGTTCGTGCTGTCCGTGCCCTGGACGGACGAGGCGGGCTTCGTCCTGACCGGGCTGTTCCTGCTCTGGCAACGCCACCGCGCGCGAGCGCTGGGCGAAGCGCGACCGGCGGCGTGAGCGTATCGCTCTGCCTTGCGGCGCTCGGCGGGGCGGTTCTGGCCGCTCTGCCGGGGCCGTCCTTCACGCTGTCCTGGACCCACTCCATTGAGAAGACGGAGTGGCGGGAGGAGTGGCGCATCGCCGACCGCAACCTCCTTCTGACCGAGGCCCGCGTGAAGGGGACCGGGGCCGGCATGGAGCCGCCGGCCGGCGCCCGGCTTTCCGGCGGCTGGTTGGTCTGGACCCCGGACCTGCCACCGCAGGAGCGGATCGTGCTGGCGGCGTCCGGCTTCACCCCGGACCACACGCTGTGCGTCGGCAACGAGTGCCGTCCGCTGCACGCCTGGATCGGCGGGCCGTTGCCGAGCCCCCTGGAACTGCGGGTCTGCCCGTAGCCCTTCCGGCTTGGCTTCAGCTTTCCTCCGACGCATACTTCGCCGCCTTAACGATTGCCGAATTGCCCGACATGATCGACGCCCGCCTTTTCCGCAGCCGCCTTTCCCGCCCGCTGGCCGTGCTGTCGGCCCTCGCGGCGGCCGGATTACCGGGACTGGCGCTGGCCGCCGAGGCCGCCGGGGCGCCGCATCTGGACGGGCGGGAGCTTGGCGCGGTGTGGGTGGTGCCCTTCGCCGGGATCCTGCTGTCCATCGCGCTGCTGCCGCTGCTGGCCCCGTCGATCTGGCACCACCATTTCGGCAAGATCGCCGCAGGCTGGGCGTTGGCCTTCCTGGTGCCCTTCGCGGCTCTGTTCGGTGTCGATCTCGCGGTCTACGAGCTGTTGCACACGGCGCTGCTGGAATACATACCCTTCATCATCCTGCTGACGGCGCTGTTTACGGTTGCGGGCGGGGTTCGGATCGCGGGCTCGCTGGTCGGGACACCGCTGGCGAACACCATGGGGCTGGCGTTGGGGACCGCGCTGGCGAGCCTGATGGGCACGACCGGCGCCTCCATGCTGCTGATCCGTCCGCTGCTGCGCGCGAACGAGCACCGCAAGCACAAGGTCCACACCGTCGTCTTCTTCATCTTCCTGGTGTCGAACGTCGGCGGCTCCCTGACCCCGCTGGGCGACCCGCCGCTGTTCCTGGGCTTTCTGAAGGGAGTGGACTTCTTCTGGCCGACGCTGCACCTGCTGCCGCCGATGGCGCTGGTTTCCGGCTGCCTGCTGGCGATCTACTTCGCCCTGGACCTGTATCTGCACACCAAGGACCCCGGCAAGCACCCGCTGATCGAGGGCGTGCACGAGCGCGAGCCGGTGCGGGTCGAGGGGGCGGTGAACCTGTTCCTGCTGGTCGTCATCGTCGCCGCCGTGCTGCTAAGCGGCGTCTGGCATCCGGGCGTGGGCGTCACGATCTTCCACGTCCATGTGCCGCTGGAGACCATCGCCAGCCAGGGCTTGCTGCTGCTGATCACCGGCCTGTCGCTGAAGCTGACCAGCGCGCAGAGCCGCCGCCTGAACGCCTTCACCTGGGGGCCGATCGTCGAAGTGGCGAAGCTGTTCGCGGCGATCTTCCTGACCATCATCCCGGCCATCGCCATCCTGCGGGCCGGGACGGAGGGGGCGCTGGGCGCCATCATCGCGGCGGTGAACCAGAACGGCCAGCCGGTGCCGGCCGCCTATTTCTGGGCCGCCGGCATCCTGTCGAGCTTCCTCGACAACGCCCCGACCTACCTGATTTTCTTCAACACGGCGGGCGGCGAGCCGTCGGTGCTGATGAACGACCTTGCGGTCACGCTGGCGGCCATCTCGGCGGGGGCGGTGTTCATGGGCGCCAACAGCTACATCGGCAACGCCCCGAACTTCATGGTCAAGGCCATCGCCGAAGAGCGCGGCGTGAAGATGCCAAGCTTCTTCGGCTACATGCTGTGGTCCTGCGGCATCCTGGTGCCGCTGTTCGTCCTGACGACCTGGGTGTTCTTCCTGTAGGCGTCGGATCGGTCGCTTCGTAGGTTGGGTTGAGCGTACGCGAAACCCAACACGTTCGCCGTGACGAGGGCGTTGGGTTTCGCCTTCGGCTCAACCCAACCTACGCTGCTGCCCACTTCCAGTAGGGCTCAATGCGACATCAGCGCCGGCAGGTTCAGCTGGGAGAGCACGGTGCGCGTGGCGCCGCCCAGCACCATTTCCCGCAGGCGTGAATGGCCGTAGGCGCCCATCACCAGCAGGTCGCCGTCGAGGTCGCGGGCGCAGGTCAGGATGATCTCGCCGACGTCGTTGCCCTGGTGAATGTTCGCCTGATGGTGGCTGCGGACGCCGTGGCGTTCCAGCCAGACCATCAGGTCGCGCCCGCTGTCGAGCGTGTGGCCGGGCGGGTCAACGGTCAGCACGGTGACCTTCTCCGCCGTTTGCAGGAAAGGCATGGCGTTGCGCACGGCGCGGATCGACTCGCGCGTGTTCTTCCAGGCGATCACCACATGCCGGCCGATGCTGCTCTCCGGCGCGAAGTCATGGGGGAGGACCAGCGTGGGGCAGGGCGTTTCCAGCGGCAGCCGGTCGGGCACGTGCAGGGCCACCCGGTCGTCCAGGCCGTCCCCCTGGCTTTGGCTCACGACGGCGAGGTCGGCGTAGGCCGCGCGGGCGGCCAGCAACTCCACATGATCGCCCTCTACCACCGACCAGGAATAGGAGCAGTCCTTCAGCGCCTGCCGCACCTCGTGCTCGATCTGCGCGGCCTTTTCGTGGGCGATGGCGGTCGCCTCGGCGATGAAGCCATAGGAGGCGGCGCGCCCGGTCACCGCGGCCGGCATCGACACCGGGGTGGCGACGTACAGAACCTCGACATAGGCTGAAAAGCGCTCGGCAAGCGCGACGGCGACCTGAAGGCGCTCCGCGTGCCGGTCGTCGTTGGCCATGTGCAGAAGAATGGTCTTGATCGGCATGGTCTCGCTCGCTGTTTCCGGCCCCGATGGATTTTTCCATTAGGTAACGCCCGGCGGGGCCGGATGGCAACGGGGACCCGTTACTTCACGACCACCGCGTAGCGCTCGACCGGCTCGACCGTCTTGATCAGGCCGCGCGCCTTCAGGAACTCGGCGAAGCGCGTATACCGCGCGGAATCCAGCGCCGCCGGGCTGTGGGAGAAGCGCGGCAGCGTGTCGGCCCAGGCGCGGCGGTTCAGCTCATCGTTCAGTTCCGGCCGGTCCTTGATGAAGGCGGCGTGGGCCTCCTCCGGGTGGTTCAGGATGTAGAGGGTGGCGCGCTCGACCGCCGCCAGGAAGCGCGCGATGCGGGCGTCACCGGCGACCTTGTCCTTGTGCGCGACGACGATCAGTTCGTCGTAGGCCGGTACGCCTTCTTCTTCCGGATAGAAGGCTTGGCCGGGGTGCTTCTCGATGGCCATCTGGTTCAGTTCGAAGTTCCGGAAGGCGCCGATCACCGCGTCCACCTGACCGGCCAGCAGCGCCGGCGACAGGGAAAAGTTGACGTTGACCAGCTCCACGTCCTTCAGCGTCAGCCCGTTCTTCTCCAGCATGGCGCCCAGCAGCGCGTCCTCGAACCCGCCGACCGAGAAGCCGACCTTGCGGCCCTTCAGGTCCTTGATCGCCTTCACCGGGCCGTCCTTCAGGACGACGACCGAGTTCAGCGGGGTGGAGACCAGCGTGCCGACGCGCACCAGCGGCAGCCCTTCGCCGACCTGGATCTGCAACTGCGGCTGGTAGGAGATGGCGAGGTCGGCCTGCCCGGCGGCGACCAGCTTCGGCGGGTCGTTGGGGTCGGCGGGGGCGGTCAGCGTGACGTCCAGGCCGGCGTCCTTGAAGAAGCCCTTCTCCTGCGCCACGACCAGCGGCGCGTGGTCAGGGTTCACGAACCAGTCGAGCAGGACGCTCAGCTTGTCCTGCGCCGTGGCCGGAAGGGCTGTCAGAAGGCCGGCGGCGAGCGCCGCCGCCGCGAAAGTCCGTTTCATGGTGTCGGTCCTATTCCTCAGCAGGGTGCGTGTCGGGTTGCCAGGGCAGAGCCCGGCGGATCAGCGCGTCCACGGCGGCGTACAACGCCACGGCGATGACGCCCAGCACCGCCAGCGCCGCGAACAGCAGGTCGATCTGCATGCGGGCGTTGGCGTGCAGCATCAGGTATCCAAGGCCGGAGGAGGAGCCGACCCACTCCCCGATCACCGCGCCGATCGGCGCCACGGCCGCCGCGACCCGCAGGCCGGATCCGAAGGCGGGCAGGGCCGCCGGCAACCGGACGTGCCACAGCACCGACCAGCGCGAGGCGCCCATGGTCTGGGCCAAGTCCAGCCAGCCCGGCTCCGTCCGGCGCAGACCGTCGAACAGGGTCGTGGTGACGGGAAAGAAGATGACCAGCACCGCCATGGCGACCTTCGACGCCATGCCGTAGCCGAGCCACAGCACGAGCAGCGGCGCCAGCGCGAAGACCGGGATCGCCTGGCTGACGACCAGCAGCGGCATCAGCCAGCGCCGCGCGGTCTGGACGCTCGCCAGGATGAAGGCGCTGACGGCGCCGAGCAGCACGCCGAGCACGAGCCCCAGCAGGATCTCGGCCAGCGTCGTCGCGCCATGCTGGACCAGCAGGGGAGCCTGCCGTTGCAGCGCGTCCGCCACGGCGAGCGGTCCGGGGAGGATGTAGCGGGGCACGCCGGTGGTGATGACAAGGGCTTGCCAAAGGCCGAGCAGCACCGCGACGGTAACGAGGGCGCGCAGGAGCCTCATCCCGCCAGCCTCCGCAGCAGTTCCGCCTGCATCGCCAGCAAGGCCGGGTCATCGACGGGGCGGGGCGGCAGGCCGGGAGGCTCCAGCGCCGGGCCGATGGTCGCCGGCCGGCCGGTCATGACGTGGATGCGGTGGCCGAGGCGGAGCGCTTCCAGCGGATCGTGCGTCACCATCAGCACCGTTCGCCCGGCCAGGGCCTTCGCTGCCAGGTCCTGCAAGCGCAGGCGTGTCAGGGCGTCGAGCGCGGAGAAGGGCTCGTCCATCACGACCAGCGGGCGGTCTTCCATCAGGGTGCGGGCGATGGCGACGCGCTGCCGTTGCCCGCCGGACAGCGTGGCGGGCCGGTCCTGTTCCCGCCCGCCGAGCCCCACCTGATCGAGCAGCGCGCGGGCGCGCTCGACCACCCCCGGCGCGCGGCGCTCGTGCCGCAGGCGGGCACCCAGCAGAACGTTGTCGAGCACCGGCAGCCAGGGAAGGAGCAGGTCCTGCTGCGCCATGTAGGCGATGCGGCCGCGCAGGGGCTGCCCGTCGCCGGCGGTGATCGCAGTCGGCGGCTCCGGGTCGGCGAGGCCGGCGACCATGCGCAGCAGCGTGGTCTTGCCGACGCCGCTCGGCCCCAGCAGGCATGTGGTGACGCCGGCCTCGACGGTGAGGGCGAGGTCCGAGAACAGCGCCGTCCCGCCATAGGTCAGCCGCGCGCCGGTGACGGTCACGGACAGGGGCGGGTGCAGCGTTTCGGGACGGACGGGTGCGTTCATGGGCTCACTGATCCCTTCGCCGGCATGATCCGGATCAGGTTCCAGGGGTCGTCCCCGTTTCGGGACCTCTCAGCCGACGATCGGCTCCCCCCAGTGATGTTTGGCGACTATGACAAGTCGGTGAGATGCGAGCAAGCGTCAGCGCCCCGCCACGTCAACATCCGGCGTTCTCCCGGATATCTCCAGAAGCAGCTTGCTGAGGATGGCGTCGGCGAAGGATTCGAAGTTGATCGCGGGCACCAGGAAGGCGCCGGGGCCGCCGATCACATGGTCGCGGTAATAACCGTCAAGGTCGATGGGCGCCGCCCCACCCCAGGGGTTCGGCCGGTCGTTCAGGATCGGCAACCCGTTGATGGTGATCCCGGCGGACACCGCCTGGTCCCGCGCCCATTCCACCGGGCGTCCCCGGTTGTTCACCCCGTCGCCGGACACGTCGATGACCCGCCGGGCGCCCTCGAATCCGTTGTCGTCGAAGAGGCGGGCGCAATAGTCGATGGCCCCGCTGATCGAGGTCCACTGCGCCGACGCGATGGGCGATTCGGCGACGGAGGACGCGAGGGCATCGACGCTCGCCGGATCGCCAACAAGGGTCCAAGGCACGACGATCCTTTGGAACGTGTCGCCGGCCCACTCCACATAGATCACCGCGATCCGGCCGAGCGGCCCGCCGTGGATCGCCGCCTGGACCTTGGGGTTGGTCAGGGCCTGGACATAGCCGTCCCGTTGCAGCCGCGCTTCTTCCGGATCGACGCTGCCGGAGACGTCCACCGCCAGCACCAGTTCCAGATCGACCGGCACCTCGGCGCGGGCCGCGGTCGCCGCCAGAATCAGCACGATCATGCCCGCCCAACGCCGGTACCCGAACATGCCGCCCCCTCCGCGCGTTTCCAAAACAAGAGAGTTCGGATCGGGACCGCGGCAAGGGGGCGTTGACGGAATGGCCTAAGCAGGATTTCCGAACTCCGCCCACATGGGCGGGCTCGGAAATCCTGCAAAACCATAGAGTCCGCAGATTTGTCCAGGCCGGGCCTGTGGCCCGATCTGGACAAATCTGCTTAGCCGCGCCACCTCTCCTGCGCATGTCCAACAACTCTTCACCACGTCCCCTGTTCATCGGCAGCGAGATCTACCGGGGCTCCAGCTACGGCCCGAAGCATCCGCTCGCCATCCCGCGCGTCTCCACCGCCATGGACCTCAGCCGCGCCATGGGCTGGCTGCCGGACGACGTCTATCTCGACAGTCCGCAGGCCACGCCGGACGAGCTGGCGCGCTTCCACACGCCCGACTACATCTCGGCCCTGCAACGGGCCGAGCAGGCGCAGCGCGTCGATGCGGAGACGGGGGAGCGCTACAACCTCGGCAAGCTGGAAAATCCGGTGTTCCCGGAGATGTATCGGCGCCCGGCGATCAGCGCGGGGGCGGCGATCCTCGGCGCACAGCTGCTGGCCGGGCGGGAATCGGGAATCGTCTACAGCCCGGCCAGCGGCACGCACCACGCCCGTCCGGGCCGGGCCAGCGGCTTCTGCTACATCAACGCGCCGGTGCTGGGCATCCTGGCTCTGCTCGACGCCGGGTTCGAGCGTGTCTACTACGTGGACCTGGACGCCCATCACGGTGACGGGGTGGAGGAGGCCTTCGCCCACGACGACCGCGTACTGACCCTGTCGGTTCACGAAGACGGGCGCTGGCCCTTCACCGGCAAGGCGGAGGACCGGGCGGGCGGCATGGCGCGCAACCTGCCGATGCCGCAGGGCTTCAACGACACCGAAATGGCCTACCTGATGGCGAACGCCATCCTGCCGCTGGGCCGGGCGTTCCGGCCGCAGGTGGTCGTGGTCCAGACCGGGGCCGACGCCCTGTCCGAGGATCCGCTGAGCCGCCTGGAGCTGTCCAACGGAGCGCTGTGGAGCGCCGTGCGCGCGCTGATGGACTTGGCCCCGCGCATGCTGGTGGTCGGTGGCGGCGGGTACAACCCGTGGTCCGTCGGGCGCTGCTGGGCCGGCGTGTGGGCGACGCTGAACGGAATCGACCCGGCCGTGCCGCCGACGGCCGAGGCGGAGCGGGTGCTGCGCGCGCTCACATGGTCCCGCGCGGCCGGGCGCAACCCGCCGGAACACTGGTTCACCACCCTGGCCGATGCGCCGAGGCCAGGACCGGTGCGTGACGCCGTGCGACGCGTTGTCGCCCTTGCCATGGAAAAAGCGCTGTTCCCGCGTTGATTCCCGGAATGTCCGGCGACATCGCGTTGACCTCCCAGCGCGAATAAGCGACCTTGAAACACTGATTTTTGTTCCGAACGTTGCGCATACGGGGGGAGGGAGCGGGCGATCCATGTCGAACACGACCTTGCTCCTGATCACCATCGCCGTGCTGATGCTGGTGGCCGTTCCCGTGGTGTTCGTGATGAAGGACTTTCTGCCGGGATACATCCTGCGGTCGTCCGGTCTCGAACAGCTCGAAAACCGCATCTATGTGTTGCATTCGGAAGCGCATGACCTGCAGGGACGTGTGGAAGCGCTGGTCCAGCGCCGCAATCAGGTCTCGGCGGACAAGCAGCGGGTCGAGAGCGACAACCGGAAGATGGAACGGGCCATCACCGAGCTTGCCCACCAGCCTCCGCTGTTCGTGCACGAGGTCGGCGACCCCCAGGCGGGTCTGACCAAGTTCCTGGTCGACGTATCGCAGGAGAAGGCGTCCGCCAGCGCCAAGGCGGGCGGGGAGCGGTCGCAGGTTAACCCGATCTGGCGCTGCGCCAACGTGGCGGAGGTCTGGGCCTCCAACATGGAAGAGGCCAAGCAGCTCGTCGAGGTGTCCTTCCCCTTCAAAATGGGCTTCACGAAGAGCTTCCAGCGGACGGCTCCCAACCGGGTGCCGCCCAAGGCAAAGGCCGCTGCGTCATGATGATCAATTTCCTGATCATCCTGGGAATCATCGCCATCGGCGCGTGGCTCGGCAACGTGCTGATGGTGGCGGAGAATCAGGTGGCGCAGTCGCGCGCCCGCGTGCGCGCAACGCGTGACACCATCGGCAAGCTGGAATCGACCATGCACCGGCTCAAGCGCGAAGAGGATGCGCTCAACAAGGAAATCGAGGAGATCCTGGCCGACACGGTCGCGGCCCGGAAGAAGCAGTCGGAAATTCAGCATCGGCTGGCCGAGGCGCAGTCCCAGCGCCGCCCGACGCTGCTGATCCTGACGGACCGCCGCAATCCCAACGACAAGGAATGGATCGTCACGGTCGTGAACAGCCAGATCGGGGAGATCGACGCCATGCACCCGCTGGCCAAGGAATGGGCGCGCGGGCGCCAGTATCTCGTCTGGGCCGAATCCGATCGCGAGGCGTCGGAACGCGCCGCCCGCCGGTTCGGCGCCCGTCCAGGCTACCAGATCCGCTCGGTCGCGGCGGTGAAGGAAGACCTCTACGCGTCGGCCTCGGCCCGCTCCGCCGCATAACGCCTCTGGACAGGTGGGCGCGTCGGCGGCATCGTCCGGCGGCGAACAACCACTTCAGGTCGGGTGAGATGATCGGACGGACTCTGCGGGGTCTCCTTGTGCGGGGCTTCCTTTTCGGTGTGGCGATTCTTCTGACGGCCCTTCCCGCGGCGGCTTTGGAGACCTTTGCACGGTCGTCCCTGACGGTCGAAACGGCGGCGGGCGGGCATTACCGCTTCGACGTGGAGATGGCCGAGACGCCCATGCAGCAGATGCAGGGGCTGATGTTCCGGGAAACGATGGCGCCGGATGCCGGGATGCTGTTCGTCTACGACCACCCGCAGCCGGCCAGCTTCTGGATGAAGAACACGCTGATCCCGCTCGACATGATCTTCATCGGCGCGGACGGGAAGATCGTCAACATCCACCCGAACGCGGTGCCGCAGTCGCTCGACGCCATCAATTCCGCGGCTCCGGTCAAGGGCATCCTGGAGGTCAACGGCGGCATGAGCGCGCGGCTCGGCATCCGGGCGGGCGACCGCGTGCTGCATCCGGTGTTCGGCACTGCGAAATAGCCTCCGGGCGAAGTAATCTCCGTTCGCCAATGCCGGTGACTTCGCCCGCCGCATCGCCCACATTTACGTCCAGATGGCCGGCTATACCGGCGTGGGGGCGAGTGGTGCGCACGGAGCAGCGGGGCGGCGAGTGGCGATGGTGCGGCGTTTCCTTCCCATTCTGACGGTGGCCCTGCTGGGTACGGCGGGGCTGTCCACCTATTTCGTCCTGGCCAAGGCGGAACCGGCACCGGCCTATCGCCTGGCCAGGGTCGAGGAAGGGGCGCTGGTCAGCTCCATCACGGCCACCGGTGCGCTGAGCGCGCTGGTGACGGTGGAGGTCGGTTCCCAGCTTTCCGGCCAGATCGCGGAGCTGAACGCCGACTTCAACAGCCAAGTCCGCGAGGGGCAGGTGCTTGCCCGCCTGAACGGCGACCAGCTCGACGCGCGGCTGGCCCAGGCGCGGGCCGATCTGGAGGCCGCGCGTGCCACGCTGAACCAGCAGGTGGCCCAACTCGACAAAGCGCGGGCCGACGTGGCGAACGCCAAGGCCAACGTCGCCAACGCCGCCGCCCAGATCCTGCGATCCGACCTCGCGCTGCGCGACGCCGACCGCGACCTTGCCCGGCGGCAGGAGCTGCGCGGGCGCGGAGTCGTCTCCACCTCCGACCTTGAGAAGACGGAGACGGCGGCGCGCACGGCGCGTGCCCAGCTCGCCTCCAGCACCGCGCAGAGGCAGCAGGCGGAGGCGGGGCTCGCGTCCGCCGAGGCGACGCTGGAGGTTTCCAACGCGCAGGTGCAGGTTGCCCGTGCCCAGGTGGCCCAGCGGGAGGCGGCGCTCCAACTGGTCGAGGTGGACGTGAAGCGGTCGGTGATCCGCTCGCCCATCGACGGGGTGGTCGTCAACCGCGCCATCAACATCGGCCAGACCGTGGCCGCCAGCCTGTCCGCACCGACCCTGTTCACCATCGCCCAGGATCTCCGGCAGATGGAGGTGCTGGCCAACATCAACGAGGCGGACATCGGCCGTGTGCGCGAGGGGCTGCCGGTGCGTTTCACCGTGACGGCCTTCCCCGGCGAGGTGTTCAGCGGCACCGTCTCGCAGGTCCGGCTGGCGCCCAACCAGGACCAGAACGTCGTCACCTACATCGCCGTCATCACGGTGGAAAATCCCGGGCTGCGGTTGCTTCCGGGCATGACGGCCAACCTCAGCATCACCGTGAACGAGCGGGACCGGGTGCTGAAGCTTCCCAACGCCGCCCTGCGCTTCCGCCCGCCCGGCGTGGAGGCGCCGGCCGACGCGCTGGCGCCCACCCCGACGCTGGGCGGCCCGAGCGGCGGGCGTGGCGCCCAGGCGCTGGCCGCCCTCGTCACGGCGCTGTCCGACGAGCTGAAGCTGGACGAGAGCAAGCGGAAAGAACTGGGCGCCATCGTAGGCGATGCGCGCGACCGCTTCGCCGCGCTGGGGTCCGAAGCCGGCGATCCCGAACGTCGCCGGGCCGAGGCCCGCGACGTCCGCGCCCGTGCGGAGCAGCGGATCGCGGCCGCGCTCGCTCCCGCCCAGCGCGACCGCTTCGAAGCGATCCTGGCGAACCGTGCGGGGGGCGAGACGGCGCGAACCGTCTGGGTGCCCGGTGCGCAGGGAACTCCGGTCGGCGTGCCGGTCCGTCTCGGCATCAGCGACGGCAGCTTTACGGAGGTGGTCTCCGGCGGGCTTGCGGCCGGGCAGGACGTGATTGTCGGCGTCGCCCAGCCGGACCGCTCCGACAACCGCCGGGGGCCGCGCCTTGGCTTCTGACACCGCCTGCCCCGACCGCACCCGGGCGGAACCAGAGACGGACAATCCGGCGCTGATCGCGGTGCGCGGCCTTGTGCGCGCTTATGCCATGGGGCCGCACACCGTCCGCGCGCTCGACGGTGTGTCGGCGGAGGTGCGACGGGGCGAGTTCGTGGCGGTGATGGGACCGTCCGGATCCGGGAAGTCCACCTTCATGAACCTGCTCGGCTGTCTCGACCGGCCGGACGCGGGCAGCTACCGGCTCGACGGGCAGGAGGTCAGCCGCCTGTCGGCGGACGAGCTGGCGGTGGTGAGGAACCGCCGGATCGGCTTCGTCTTCCAGTCCTTCAACCTGCTGCCGCGCCAATCCGCCCTGGCCAACGTGGAGCTTCCCATGGTCTACGCCGGGGTGGACCGGGCGAGCCGGCACGCGCGGGCGCTCGCGGCGCTGGGCGCGGTGGGGCTGGAGGCGCGGGCGCACCACCGCCCGACCCAGCTGTCCGGCGGCCAGCAGCAGCGCGTCGCCATCGCCCGCGCGCTGGTCAACGACCCGGTGCTTGTGCTCGCCGACGAGCCCACGGGCGCGCTCGACAGCGCCACCAGCCTGGAGATCATGGCGCTGTTCCAGCGCCTGAACCGGGGTGGCATCACCGTCGTGCTGGTGACGCACGAACCGGACGTGGCGCGCTACGCCGGCCGCGTTCTGACCTTCCGCGACGGCCGTCTGGTGGACGACCGCCGGCAAGTGCCGGAGGAGGCGGTGCCGTGAACCCGCTGGATTCCGTCCGCACCGCCCTGGAGGCCCTGCGCGCCAACCCGTTGCGCAGCGCGCTCACCATGCTGGGCATCGTCATCGGCGTGGCGGCGGTGATCGCGATGGTCGCCGTGGGGGCCGGGGCGCGCGACCAGGTGCTGCGGCAGATCGCCAGCCTGGGCACCAACCTCGTCATGGTCGGGCAGGGCAGCATCGTACGCGGCGGGGTGAAGCTGGGCGCCGGTACCGCAGCCTCTCTGACGGAGGATGACGCGGCGGCCATCGTGAACGAGATCCCCGGCGCCCAGATCGCCGCGCCGTCGGTGCGCTGGGGGCTTCAGATCGTCGCGGGCAACCAGAATTGGGGAACCGTGCTGTTCGGCATCACGCCTGACTATATGGACGCCCGCGAATGGAGCGTCGTCCGCGGGCGCTCCATCACCGACGAGGACGTGGCCCAGGCGAACAAGGTCGTTCTGCTCGGCCGGACCGTGGTGACCAACCTGTTCGGTGGCGGCGATCCGGTGGGGGAGCAGGTGCGCGTCGCCTCCACACCGATGACCGTCATCGGCGTTCTCGGCGAGAAGGGACAGAACACGCAGGGGCAGGATCAGGACGACGTGATCTTCGTTCCGCTGTCCATGGCGAAGCGGAACATTCCGGGCATGGCGAAGTCCAACCCGCGCTTCATTCATACGATGGTCGTGAAGATGGCCGAGGGAGCCGACCTGGACGAGGCGCAGGTCCAGATCCGCGAACTGCTCCGCCAGCGCCATCGGCTGGCCGCCGGGCAGGACGATGATTTCTGGATGCGCAACCTGTCGGAAGTCGCGGCGACCCGCGACGCCTCGTCCCGCGCCCTGTCCTTCCTGCTGGCGGCGGTAGCGGCCGTCTCGCTGCTGGTCGGGGGGATCGGCATCATGAACATCATGCTGGTCAGCGTGACGGAGCGCACGCGGGAGATCGGCCTGCGCCTCGCCGTCGGCGCGCGGCGGCGCGACATCCTCATGCAGTTCCTGATCGAGTCGACGACCCTGTCGATCATCGGCGCCGGGGCGGGCGTGGTGGTCGGGATCGGGACTGCCATGATCGTCGCGCAACTCGCCGGCTGGCCGACGCTGATCCAGATGGACGCCGTGGTGCTGGCCGTGATGGTCAGCGGATTGGTGGGCGTCTTCTTCGGCCTTTACCCGGCGCGCCGCGCCTCGCTGCTGAATCCCATCGACGCCTTGCGGCACGAGTGATCATTACAGGCTGAAGGCGGCGAGGCAGTGCGCGGCAATGGCTTCCACATCGTCGGCACCGTGAACGATCGCCGTCGCGCGGGCGAGCAGGACGCGGTGCAGGGCGCTTTGGTTCCGGTCCATGGCTTGGGTATCCACGACGACCACGGGCGTTCCCGTGCGGGCCAGGAACGATGCAACAATGGCAACCGGTCCGGCCGTCTGGACCGGCGACACGAGCCCGACCGGCCGACGCTCCGCCAGGATGCGGGCGAGCGCCAGCACCGAGGTCGTCGTATGCCGCTTCGCAAGGTCGATCTGCCCAATGCCCCCGTCTAGGGCGGCGCGCAGGGGGCCGCCACCCATGGGGGCCACCACATCCACCGCAAGGCTGCGCCGTTGCAGCCCGTTCGCCAGCGCGACCATGCTCCGTTGGATGGGGCCATTCTCCAGGTTCGGCACGAAGACGGCGAAGCGGGGCAGGGGCATGACAGATGGACGCTCAATGGGGATGGCGGCGCGTTTTGGGGCGCGACGCTCGCACATCATGATACGGTAGGGTTGGCCCAGTCGGATAGGCGCGCCTGCTCCTTGCTGTTCGCGCGGGGTTCGTGTATCTCACTGCGCGTTGTCGGGGCGTAGCGCAGTCTGGTAGCGCGCCAGTTTTGGGTACTGGAGGCCCCCGGTTCGAATCCGGGCGCCCCGACCACCAAAGTGTACGAACGATGCAACGCACACCGATCAGAGGAGACGACGCGTCATGAAGGTCCGGATCTATCAGCCGAGCAAGGCGGCCACGCAGTCCGGACGCGCGAAGACGCATCGTTGGCTGCTCGAATACGAAATCGAGACGCCGCGCCGTCCGGAGCCGCTGATGGGCTGGATCAGCTCGGGCGATACCCTGAATCAGGTCAGGATCGGCTTCGACGCGGTGGAAGAGGCCATCGCCTTTGCCGAGCGCAAGGGCTTCGAATACGCCGTCCAGGACGCGCCCGTCCGCCGCGTCCGTCCGCGCAACTACGCCGACAACTTCCGCACCGATCGGCCGCGCTTCTGATCGCGGCTTTCGACATCGGGCCGGGGCCCCATAGCTCAGCTGGATAGAGCAATCGCCTTCTAAGCGATAGGTCGCAGGTTCGAACCCTGCTGGGGTCGCCATCCCGGCGCCGCTTCCGGCGCGCGCTCCGATTGAGAATCTCTGTTGTCCAATCATGTGCATCCGATGGCAGCAGCTTTCGGATGCATCGCTGATTCGGAAATGAACAACACAGTTATCCCCAGTCCGGCGACGCTGCGCTCATATGCCGCGCTGCGACACTGCAGTTTCCGCCCGCGGTGGAATCTGGCGTAAATCCTTTGTGTTGAGCGCGTCTCATGCCTTCGCCCAAATTGCGGGCAACAGGCTCAAGGCCCGATTTCCGCTGGGTGGTTGCGGGGGCATCCACAAAGTTATCCACAGAATTTGGGGATAATCCTGAAGAGCGTCCGGGCGGCAACTCTTAAGCGTTTCGCATCCGGCAATGCGTAGCCGAACTCAGGCAGGCATGGTCGGAACCGGGCAAGGGTCGCGGCGTTTACCGAACGGCCGTTTGGGCTGAAGAGCGACGCGAGGTGATGCCTTGGTGGGGTGGATCGTCCGGACACTGCTGCTGTGTTTCCTGGTTGGTCTCGTGCTGTCCTTCCTCGACATCAACCCCGCGAGCATTCTGACCAACACCTGGGCCACGATCCGCAACATTGCGGAACTCGGCAGCGAACTTTTCCACTGGGCTTTGCCATACATCCTGATTGGGGCGGTGATCGTGGTCCCGCTATCCGTGCTGGCGGCGGTCCTGCGCTGGACGCGCATGCGCCACCGTCCCTGATGTCAAAGAGAAATCCGCATAAAAAAAGGGAGGCACCGTTTCCGGAGCCTCCTAAGCCATAGAAGGGAGGGTTAGAGACAGCCGTTTTGTAGCGCCTCTCAGCCTGTGCCACGTTGATCCACATCAAGGGTCAGCGTTATCTGTCGAAACCGCTTCGTCGGACTTCCGCGGACAAGAAAAAACCGGAGATTCCAGGGAATCTCCGGTTCAGTGAATACAGGGAGGGTTAGAGACGAGCGATAAATAGCCGATCCGCCTATGCCCTACGTTGATCTACATCAAAATTCCCTGATATTTGAAACTTCCGTGCCCCAATCCGGCGGTTGATGGACAAAAAAATAGCCGAGGGTTCCATTGGAACCCCCGGCATAGGCGAATACAGGGAGGGTTAGAGACAGTCGGTTTCTAACCCAACGGCTACCCTCGGACGTTGATATAGATCAAAAGTTCCTTCGGCGGCGCAGCGAAGTTTCAAAAACCGCCCTTGTGCGTGTGGCCGTAGAGCACGGACGGGTCCGTCTCAACCCGCTGAATCACCTCCAGCTTTCCGTCCCGCACCGCACGGTAGAAGCAGCTCCGCCGGCCGGTGTGGCAGGCCACGCCGTCCTGCTCCACGATGAGGAGCAGGGTGTCGCCGTCGCAGTCGATCCGGAAATCCTTGAGCCGCTGCACCTGACCGGAGGTTTCGCCCTTGCGCCACAGCCCGCCGCGTGACCGCGACCAGTAGCAGACGCGGCCGGTGGACAAGGTCTCCAGAACCGCGTCGCGGTTCATCCAGGCCATCATCAGGATTTCGCCGGTGCCCTCCGCCTGCGCGATGGCCGGCACCAGCCCGTCCGCGTTGAACGTGATCGCGGCGAGAACATCATCGAACGCTGCGGCGTCCGTCATGAGAGATCCCCTTTTGTCAGAGCCTTACAGGGCTTTGTTGAGGCGCGTGAAGGCCCGGTCCAGATCCGTAATCAGGTCGTCAACCGCTTCCAGCCCGGCGTGCAGGCGCAGCACGGTGCCCGGATCGGTCCAGCGCGTGGCGGTGCGGACGGCCGCCGGGCGCACCGGCAGGATCAGGCTTTCGAACCCGCCCCAGGAATAGCCCATGCCGAACAGCTCCATAGGATCGAGCATGGCAGCCAGCGCCGTCTTCGGCACCGGATTCATGACGACGGAGAACAGGCCGGAGGACGCGCCGATGTCCCGCTTCCAGATCTCGTGGCCGGGGCAGTCCGGGTGTGCCGGGTGCAGAACGCGGGTGACCTCGGGGCGCTTCGACAGCCAGTCGGCAAGAGCCAGCGCGCTTTCCTGGTGCTGTTTCAGGCGGACGGACAGCGTACGCAATCCGCGCATGCCGAGAAAGATGTCGTCCGGACCGGCGCAGGTGCCGGTGCGCGTCGCGGCCTTCTTGACCGCAAGCCAGTGCTCCTCGTCGGCGCAGGTGATGACGCCCAGCATCGCGTCGGCGTGACCCACGATGTATTTGGTCGCCGAGTGGATGGACACGTCGACCCCATGCCGCAGCGGCTGGAACAGCAGCGGGGTCGCCCAGGTGTTGTCGATCATGACCGTGGCGCCGACGGTCTTGGCCGCGGCGGCGATGGCCGGCACGTCCTGGACCTCGAAGGTGAGGGAGCCCGGCGATTCGAGGAACACGACGCTGGTGTTCGGCTTCAGCAATTCCTTGATGCCCGCGCCAATAGTCGGGTCGAAATACTGGATTTCCACGCCGTAGGAGGCGAGGCTGTCGTTGGCGAATCGGCGCGTCGGGCCGTAAGCGCTGTCGGTGATCAGCACATGGTCGCCGGCCTTGGTGAAAGCCAGCAGCGCCGTGGCGATAGCGTTCAGCCCCGACGCCGTGTTCACCGCGCGGAAACCGCCCTCCAGTTCGGCGATGGCCTCCTCGAAGGCGTAGGAAGTGGGCGTGCCCATGCGGCCGTAATGGACGCCTTCGAACGGATTGCGGTCGCTCTCCTCCAACTCGGCCAAAGTCGGGAAAAGAACGGTCGAGCAGTGATAGACCGGCGGATTCACGATTCCGTGGTTGCCGCGTGGATTGCGTCCCGCGTGGCCGAGAATCGTTTCGTTTTTTGCGTCCTTCATAGGTCTTTCCGCAACAACGGGAACTAGTCACTTCATCTTGGCATCCCGAGACCCGGCAGGCCAATGGATAATCCTATCGTAAGCCCCTGTAAGGGATGAGGAAACGCTAATGCTTGGGTCACGGAGGATTCGACAGTCCGTCGATGTTGGTGCAATCTTGTTACACGCGTTCGCCCTCCGTTGGGACCGGCGCGACAAGCATCGAAAGCGAATAACGCAAAGACAGGGTGGAGCTTAACGATGAAATCGGGATTTCTCGCCGCGACCGCCGCGGCACTGGTGTTCGGCGCCGTCACGACCGCGCAGGCCGGACCGACGTTGGACGCCGTCAAGGGACGCGGCTTCGTGCAATGCGGCGTGAACGCCGGCCTTCCGGGGTTCAGCAACCCCGACAGCTCCGGCAATTGGACCGGTCTAGATGTCGACTACTGCCGCGCGGTCGCCGTCGCCCTTTTCAACGATCCGAACAAGGTGAAGTTCACGCCGCTGTCGGCGCAGCAGCGCTTCCCGGCCATCCAGTCGGGCGAGGTCGATCTGCTCTCCCGCAACACCACCTGGACGCTGACCCGCGACACCTCGGTGGGGCTGAACTTCGCCCCGGTCACCTACTATGACGGCCAGGGCTTCATGGTCGCCAACAAGCTGGGCGTGAAGAGCGCCAAGGAGCTGAACGGCGCCACCGTCTGCGTGCAGTCCGGCACGACGACCGAGCTGAACCTCGCGGACTATTTCCGTTCCAACAACATGTCCTACAACCCCGTCGTCATCGAGAACAACGACGAGGTGAACGCGGCCTTCTTCTCCGGCCGTTGCGACGTGCTGACCACCGACGCCTCGCAGCTGGCGTCCACCCGCGCGTCCGTGGCGCAGAAGCCGGATGATTACGTCATCCTGCCGGAGATCATCTCCAAGGAGCCGCTGGCCCCGGCCGTCCGCCATGGCGACGACCAGTGGTTCGACATCGTGAAGTGGGTGGTCTTCGCGACGATCCAGGCGGAGGAGTCGGGCATCACCTCCAAGAACGTCGACGACTCCCTGAAGAGCCAGAACCCGGAAATCCAGCGTTTCATGGGCGTCTCGCCGGGCATGGGCAAGGCGCTCGGCCTGGATGAGAAGTGGGCCTACAACATCATCAAGAAGGTCGGCAACTACGGCGAGATCTTCGAGCGCAACGTCGGCAAGAGCACTCCGCTGAAGCTGGAACGCGGCCTGAACGGGCTGTGGACCAACGGCGGCCTGCAGTACGCGATGCCGATCCGCTAAGCCGGGACAAGGGGACCGCCTGTTCACAGGGGGATGGGCGGCCCTCCTTTCGAGTGCAGGGCGGTGGCGCAAATGGGCGAAAAAGACCAAAGCCCGTGCCCGCCGCCTTCTGGGAGACGTTTCTTATCGTGACGCGGGTGCGCCGGCGACCGGGAGGCGTGCGTCTGCACCCCCGTCATGACGGTGAGGGAGAGAACCGTGGCCACTGAGACCCGGGACACCGTGCGCGGGAGCGCGCAGGGTGGCGCATCGTTTTCCCTCAGCGACCCGACGGTACGGGCCGTGTTCTACCAGGTTCTGGTGGTCGGCATCGTCGTCGCGGTCGGCTGGTATCTCATTCACAACACGCTCGACAACCTGTCGCGGCGGTCGATTGCCACGGGCTTCGGGTTCCTGGAACGCGAGGCGTCCTTCGGCATCGGCGAGAGCCTGATCAGCTACGCGCCCAGCGACACCTACGGCCGCGCCTTCCTGGTCGGTGTTATCAACACGCTGAAAGTCTCGGTCCTCGGCATCGTCCTGGCGACGCTGCTCGGCACCATCATCGGCGTCGCGCGCCTGTCCAGCAATTGGCTGATCGCGAAAATCGCGTCGACCTATGTCGAGATCATCCGCAACATCCCGCCGCTGCTCCAGCTCTTCTTCTGGTACGCGCTGGTGTCGGACAGCATGCCGCCGGTGCGTCAGGCGCTGAACCCGATTCCGGGTGTCTTCCTGTCGCAGCGCGGTCTGTTCGTGCCGGTCCCCGTCGCCGATCCGGTGTGGGGCACCATGGGATTCGCGCTGGCGCTGGCGGTGATCGTGGCGGTCTTCGTGCATCGCTGGGCAAAGGCCCGGCAGGCGCGGACGGGGCAGCCCTTCCCGATTGGATGGACGGTGCTCGGCCTCGTCATCGGCTTCCCGCTGATCGCCTACATCGCGGGCGGCGCGCCGACCGCGCTCGACGTGCCGAAGTTGGCCGGCTTCAACTTCCGAGGCGGGACGGTGATCTCGCCGGAGTTCTTCGCGATCCTGACCGGCCTGACCGTCTACACCGCCGCCTTCATTGCCGAGGTCGTGCGCAGCGGCATCCTGGCCGTGAACTGGGGCCAGACGGAGGCCGCGCGCGCGCTGGGCCTGAACAGCGGGCGGACGCTTCGCCTCGTCGTTCTGCCGCAGGCGTTGCGCGTCATCGTCCCGCCGCTGACCAGCCAGTATCTGAACCTGACCAAGAACAGCTCCCTGGCGTTGGCCATCGGCTATCCCGATCTGGTGTCCATCGCCAACACGACGCTGAACCAGACCGGCCAGGCGATCGAGGGCGTGGCGATGATCATGGGCGCCTACCTGACCATCAGCATCGGCATCTCGATCTTCATGAACTGGTACAACAAGCGCATCGCGCTGGTGGAGCGCTGACGGACATGACCGAGAACGTCCACACCGGAAGCCTTCCGGACGAACGCCCGCCGGCCAACACCGTTGGCCCCATCGCGTGGCTGCGCAACAACCTGTTCAACACCTGGTACAACGCGCTCCTGACCATCCTGATCATCTACGGCCTGATGCGCGCGATTCCGCCGCTGTTCGACTGGCTGGTCGTCAACGCCAACCCGATCGGCACCACGCCCCAGGTGTGCCGGCAGACGGGCGGCGCCTGCTGGACCTTCGTCAGCGAAAAGCTGCGCTTCATCATGTTCGGCACCTTCCCCTACGACCAGCAGTGGCGCCCGCTGGTGACCATCGCGATCATCATCGCACTGCTGCTGGCAAGCTGCGACCGGCGTTTCTGGAAACCGTGGCTGGGTCTGGTCTGGGTGGCGGGAATCGCGGCCGTCGCCATCCTGATGTGGGGCGGCGTCTTCGGCCTGAGCTATGTGGAGAACACCTTCTGGGGCGGTCTGCCGCTGACGCTGATCCTGTCGGTGGTCGGTCTGTCGGTTGCTTTTCCGGCGTCGATTCTCCTGGCGCTCGGCCGGCGGTCGAACCTGCCGGCCATCCGCGTGCTGTCGGTGACCTACATCGAGCTGATCCGCGGCGTGCCGCTGATCAGCCTGCTGTTCATGGCGTCGGTGATGTTCCCGCTGTTCCTGCCGACCGGCGTGAACTTCGACAAGCTGCTGCGCGCGCAGATCGCCTTCATCATGTTCGCCGCCGCCTACATGGCCGAGGCGATCCGCGGCGGTCTGCAGGCGATCCCAAAGGGCCAATACGAGGCGGCCGACGCGCTGGGCCTGAACTATTGGCAGGCGATGCGCAAGATCATCCTGCCGCAGGCGCTCTCCATCTCCATCCCGCCGCTGGTGAACACCTTCATCAGCTCCTTCAAGGACACCTCGCTGGTCATCATCATCGGCCTGTACGACCTGCTCGGCACCGCCAAGGCGGCGCTGTCCGATCCGGCGTGGCGCGGCTTCTACCGCGAGGCGTACCTGTTCATCGGCGTCATCTACTGGGTCTTCTGCTTCTCGATGTCGAAATACAGCCAAAAACTCGAACGCGACCTGCGTCGCGGCCACCGCCGGTAAGGGAGAGGGACAGTCATGAGCATGGCTCAAGCCGTGAGCACCAAGCGGACCTTCCCCGAAGGCGGGGAGATCATCCGCTGCCAGGGCGTGCACAAGTGGTATGGCGAGTTCCACGTCCTGAAGGACATCAACCTGTCCGTCGCGAAGGGCGAGCGGATCGTCATCTGTGGCCCCTCGGGCTCGGGCAAGTCGACGCTGATCCGCTGCCTGAACCGCCTTGAGGAGCACCAGAAGGGCAGCATCGTCGTTGACGGGATCGAACTGACCGGCAACCTGAAGAACATCGAACTGGTCCGCCGCGAAGTCGGCATGGTGTTTCAGCACTTCAACCTGTTCCCGCACCTGACCGTGCTGGAGAACTGCACGCTCGCCCCCATCTGGGTCCGCAAGAAGCCGAAGGCGGAGGCGGAAGAGCTGGCGATGAAGTACCTGAAACGGGTGCGCATCGCCGAGCAGGCCAACAAGTTCCCCGGCCAGCTGTCCGGCGGCCAGCAGCAGCGCGTGGCCATCGCCCGCTCGCTCTGCATGAACCCGAAGGTGATGCTGTTCGACGAGCCCACTTCGGCGCTCGACCCGGAGATGGTGATGGAGGTGCTGGACGTCATGATCGGCCTCGCCGAGGACGGCATGACGATGCTCTGCGTCACCCACGAGATGGGCTTCGCCAAGAGCGTGGCCGACCGCGTCATCTTCATGGACCGCGGCGAAATCGTCGAGCAGAACACCCCCGACCTGTTCTTCACCAACCCGCAATCGGATCGGACGCGGCTGTTCCTCAGCCAGATTCTGAATCACTGATCGCGGGAGCGCGATAATCCGGCGCAGCCCGCACTCAGCACTGGCGGGCTGCGCCGGTTTCAGGTTCAATGCGGCCCGTTCGTGCTGTTGGTGCATCGCACAACGGAGACCGCCCCATGGAGCTGCTGAGCCCCCGTCCCGGCATCGGCCAGATCAAGCCCTACAGGCCCACCCGTCCTCCGCAGGACGGCGCCGCCTGGGTCGATCTGTCCCTGACCGTGAACCCGCTGGGGCCGGGGCAGAAGGCGCTCAACGCCTACCGGCATGCGGCGGGCCAAATCCACCGCTATCCCGATTGGGCGCAGGACCAGCTCCGGCAGGCCATCGCGCGGCGTTACGAGCTGGACGCCAGCCACATCACCTGCGCCGCCGGCTCCGACGAGATGATCCACCTCGTCACGCAGGCCTTCGCCGGCCCGGGCGACGAGGTGCTGTGCCATGACCACGGCTATCGCGGCTTCCTGAAGGCCATCCGGGCGGCCGGCGCCGCGCCGGTCATCGCGGCGGAGCGTGATCTGGTGGTCGATGTCGAGGCGATGATCGACCGCGCGAACGAAAAGACGAAGATCTGCTTCCTCGCCAACCCGAACAACCCGACCGGCACCTACATTCCCGTGGAGGCCGTCCAGCGCTTGCGCGCCGGGCTGCCGTCACACACGCTGCTGGTGCTCGACTCCGCTTACGCCGAGTATTGCCGCCGCGACAATTACAGCGACGGGACGGAGGTCGTGGAGAACTCCGACAACGTGCTGATGGTGCGGACCTTCTCCAAGATGCATGGGCTGGCCGGCCTGCGCGTGGGCTGGGCCTATGGGCCGGCCGGGGTGGTCGAGGCGATCAACCAGGCGCGCGGCCCCTTCAACGTCAGCGTGGCCGCCCAGGCCGCCGCCGCCGCCGCGATCCTCGACACGGAGCATGAGGAGGCGACCTACCAGCACAACGCCGCATGGCTGCCGTGGCTGAGCCATGAGCTGGAGCAGGTCGGTGTGCGCGTGTACCCCAGCGTCTGCAACTTCATCCTGACGCGCATCCCGACCGACCCGTCGCTGGGCGTCCAGGCCATCATGGACCATCTGGCCCGACGCGGCATCCTGGTGAAGTCGGTCCATGACTACGGGCTGACCGACTGCCTGCGCATCACCGTGGGGCGTGAGGACGAAAACCGCGCCCTCGTTGCCGCACTCGGGGAAATCCTCAGCTGACCTATTCGATGATTGGGCCTACTCGGTGGTGATCGGGCCTATTCAATGATCGGAATGTGCGGCCCGGCGGTGCGTGGCAGCCAGCCCTGGACGCGCGGGTCCAGGATTTCGCGCGTGACATGCCGGTAGGGCATGAAGCCCATGGACTGGTAGAGCGGCAGGGCCTTCGGGTGGTCGAAGGTGCAGGTGTTCACCAGCAACCGCTTCGTGTGCCCCTGCCAAGCCAGCCGGATCGCCGTGTCGAGCAGCCAGGGGCCGAGCTTCAGCCCGATGAAGTCCGGGATCATCCCGAAATAGGCAAGGTCGGTGTCGGCTTCGCGCCGGTCGATCTCGGCATAGCCGGCGGGGGTGCCATTGACGTAGAGCACCCACACCTCGACGCGCGGGTCGGTGACGATCCGGCCCAGGTCCGGCATCGGCATCTGCCGGCGCTCGTGCCACAGCCAGGGCTCACCCACCGTGTCGTACAGATAGCGGTAGAAGGAGGCCGTCGGCGGGTGCGCCCGCACCAGCGCTACATCGCCAGCCGGCCGCGGCAACGGGGCGTGGGTCGGCGGCGCGGTCATCTCCAGATAGGTGACGATGACCGACAGGCAGCCCGGCGGCACCGGCGCGGCGAGCATGGACGAGGGCAGGGGCGGGGTCAGGGAGAAGGGGTTCTGAGCCATTTCTGCATCATCGTGACGGGCGACGTGGCATAGCCCAACCGCTCGTAGAACGCCATCACCGCGTGATTGGTTTCGCGCACCAGCAGTTGCACCTTGGGCATGCCCGCCTCGATCAACCAGCGTTCCGCCGCCGCGACCATCGCCCGGCCGTAACCGCGGCCCCGGCAAGCTGGAGCCACGGCGAGGTAGTAGAACCAGCCCCGATGGCCGTCATGCCCGACCATCACCGACGCCACCAGCCGGCCGCCCTCGTGGCCGACCAGAATAGCCGCGTTTGGCTTCGACAGAGCCAGCGCGATGTCCGCCACCGGGTCGTTCCAGGGGACGACGAGCTCGCAGGCGGTCCACAGGGCGACGACGGTATCCCGGTCCCCGTCGGCGAAGGGGCGGATCGCCAGGGCTGTGTCGCCGCTCACCGCTTCGCCGGCCCCGTTTCCAGCGGCAGGTCCGGCCGCAGGCCCCATTCCGCCCAGGACCCGTCGTAGATCGCCACGTCGTCCTTGCCAGCCGCGGCCAAGCCCAGCGCAATCACGCAGGCCGTCACGCCGCTGCCGCAGGAGGCGACCACCGGCCGCCCAAGGTCGATGCCGGACGCCCTGGCCTTCTCGGCGATGACCGAGGCCGGCAGGAGGGTCTTGGAGTCGGCGTCGATCAGGTCGGTGAAGGGTAGATTGAGGCTGCCGGGGATGCGTCCGCTGCGGCGGCCCGGCCAAGGCTCGGCAACCACGCCCTCGTACCGGTTGGCGGCACGGGCATCCACGACCTGCTCCGCGCCACGCTCGATGTTGGCGAGCACGTCGTCGACCCGGCGCAGCAAGTCCGGGCGCAGGCGGGCGGTGAAGCTCTTGGGCACCGGATTCGCGGCGCCGGATTCGACCGCGCGCCCCTCGGCAAGCCACTTCGGCAAACCGCCGTCCAGCACCGCGACACGGTCATGGCCGAACAGGCGGAACAGCCACCAGACGCGGGCGGCGGCGGTGGCCATGCCGGCGCTGTCGTAGACGATGACGGTGTCCTCGTTGCCGACGCCCAGCGCGCCGATCTTGGCGGCGAAGGTCGCCTCATTCGGGACCATGTGCGGCAGCGGGTGGGTGTTCGGGGTCGCCACGTCGTCGATGTCGATGTGGATGGCGCCGGGGATATGGCGCTGTTCGAACTCCGCGCGCGGGTCGCGGCCGGAGCCGGGCATGAACCAGGATGCGTCGAGCACGCGCAGTCGCGAGTCGCCCAGATTGCGGCTGAGCCAGTCGGTCGGCACGATCGGGCCGGGCAGGGCTTCAGTCATGGCGTTTGTTCCCCTCTCAGTCCTTCAGCGCGACGACGACGCGCCGGTTCTGCTTGCCCTTGTTTTCGATCTTCACGACCTCCAGCGCGCCGATCTCGCCCAGGCGCGCCACATGGGTGCCGCCGCAGGGTTGCAGATCCACCCCGTCGATGTCCACCAGCCGCACGCGCCCGCTGCCGCGCGGCGGTTTTACGGTCAGCGTGCGGACGAGGTCGGGCTTGGCGTCCAACTCTTCATCGGTGATCCAGAGGGAGTTCACCGGCGTATCGGCTGCGATCAGGCGGTTGAGCGCGTCGGCGATCGCGTCCTTGTCCAGCGTGCCGGTCGGGACGTTGAAGTCCACGCGGCTGCGATCCGCCCCCACCTGCGCGCCGGTGATGGAGGCGCCGGGCAGCACGGCGCAGACGAGGTGCAGCGCCGTGTGCATGCGCATGTGGCGGTGGCGGCGGTCCCAGTCGATCTCCGCCTCAACGGCCGTGCCGGGCGCGGGCAGGGCGGCGCCCGCCTCCGGCACATGCAGCACGTCGTCGATGCCGTCGCCCTTTACCGTGTCGGCCATCCGCAGTTCGCCCCCGGCGAATCGCAGAATCCCGGTGTCGCCGGGCTGTCCGCCGCCGTTGGGATAGAACACCGTCCGGTCGAGCCGGATGCCGCGCTCGTCCACGGACATGACGGTGGCGGCGCAGGATTTGGCGTAGGCGTCCTCGCGGAAGATCAGCTCCATGGGGCCTCTGTTGCGTTACGATTCCAGCCAGTCGGGCACGGGCAGATTTTTCTCACGCAGGAAGGCCGGATTGAAGAGCTTCGATTGATACCGCTGCCCGCCATCGCAGAGAATCGTCACGATGGTGTGGCCGGGCCCCATCTCACGGGCGATGCGGATGGCCGCCGCGACGTTGATTCCCGACGACCCGCCGAGCACCAGACCCTGGGTCTTGATGAGGTCGAAGATGATCGGCAGCGCCTCTTCGTCCGGAATTTGAAGCGCCTGATCGACCGGCGCGCCTTCCAGGTTGGCGGTGATGCGCCCCTGGCCGATGCCTTCGGTGATCGAGCTTCCCTCGGCCTTCAGTTCGCCGTGGGTATAGTGATTGTACAGGGCGGCGCCCATCGGGTCGGCCAGCACGATCCGGACGCCGGGATTGCGCTCTTTCAGCGCCAAGCCGACGCCGGCCAGCGTGCCGCCGCTGCCGACGGCGCAGGTGAAGGCGTCCACGCGGCCTTCCGTCTGGAACCAGATCTCCGGCCCTGTGGTCAGGCGGTGGCCTTCGCGATTCGCGACATTGTCGAACTGGTTGGCCCAGATGGCGCCGTTCGGCTCCGTCTTCGCCAGTTCCTCGGCAAGCCGGCCGGAGTAGCGCACGTAGTTGTCGGGGTTGGAGTAGGGAACCGCCGGGACGAGCCGAAGGTCGGCGCCGATCAGGCGCAGCATGTCCTTCTTCTCCTGGCTCTGCGTCTCCGGCATCACGATCACCGTGCGGTAGCCGAGCGCGTTGCCGACCAGCGCCAGACCGATGCCGGTGTTGCCAGCCGTGCCTTCCACGATGGTGCCGCCGGGGCGCAGCAGGCCCCGGCGTTCCGCGTCGCGAACGATGGCCAGCGCGGCGCGGTCCTTCACCGAGCCACCGGGGTTCATAAACTCCGCCTTGCCGAGGATCTCGCAACCCGTGGCCTTGGATGGCCCTTCCAGCCGGATCAGCGGCGTGTTGCCGACGGAGCCGATAAAGCCGTTGCGGATGTCCACGGAGTCTCTCCCGAATCGAATGAAATCACCGACACCACTATCGGCACCCCGTTGGGAGAATTCAAGGCGACGTTGTGAAATGCAGCATTGAACGGATTTTTGGTGGGAAATTACCCCCTGTCGCGCAGCCGCTCCCGGTTTCGGGCAAGCCAGCCAAGCGCGATGATGGCAATGGAGTTGTTCAGCTGATTCTCATCCAGCAGCCGGATCGCCTCGTCCGCCGGGACGACGGTCACGCGGATGTCTTCGTGCTCTTCCTCCAGCCCACCGGTGTCGGCCAGACCGGAACTGTCCACCAGCCCGCAGAAGACAGTGACATGCTCGTCGTAAGCGCCCGGACTCGGGTAATAGTCGCAAATCTTTTCCAGCGACTGCACGGTGCAGCCCGCTTCCTCCTGCGCTTCGCGGCGGGCGACATCTTCCGGGGTTTCGTCCCCATCCACCAGTCCGGCGACGATTTCCGTCAGCCAAGCCTTTCCGCCGACGGACGCGGACCCGACGCGGAACTGTTCGATCAGAACGACGCTGTCCTTCTTCGGATCATAGAGCAGCACGCCGACGGCCTTGCCGCGCACGCAGACCTCCCGCGGAGGCAGCACGCCGGTCCAGGAGCCGTCGAACTTCTTGTGGCGCAGGCGGTAGACGTCGACCTTCAGATAGCCGTCGTAGGCGGTCTTTTTCTCGACGACCTCAATGTCCGGATGGTCCATGCACTCGGCTCCTCGGCAGCGGCGGTGGCAACGGCGGTGTTTGCCAGGGATCTAGCGCATCCCCAGCCCGCGGACGAGGTGCGGAACGTCACATCAGAAGGTTTGGTTCAATTTCAATGTGCGGTACCGGTCGATCGACGGCACCGTGACCGGCTCCAGCTTCGGCCCGCGCATGACCTCCAGCGGGACCGCGACTCCGGCCGGGCCGAGGCTCCAGAGCTTGCGGTAGAAATCGGCAAGCCCTTTGAAGCGCTGCCCTCCCACACCGACGATCTGGTCGCCCGGCCGCATGCCCGCCGAGTCGGCGGGGCTCTGCGGGGTGACGCGCTCGACCAGCAGGCGGCCCTGTTCCTCGCGCAGAGTGACGCCGAGCCACGGACGCGGCGGCTCCTGGCGTCGGCCGTAGGCCAGCAGGTCGGCGAGGATCGGCTTCAGGGCGGCGATGGGCACGAACATGTTGCCGGGAACGCCGCTGTGTGCGGGCACCGCGTCGCGCACGATCAGCGACCCGATGCCAACGAGCTGGCCTTTCCTGTCGATCAGGGCCGCCCCGTTGAAGGCGCCAACCGGTGGGATGGTGAAAATCGCTTCGTCCAGCAGATATTCCCAGTAGCCGGCGAACTCCCGCTTGCCGGCGACCATCACCGGCTGGACGGGTGGCATGCCATGGCGCGTCAGCACCAGGGCCGCATCGCCCTCCTTCAGCGCGTCGGAGTCGCCGAGTCGCATCGGCGTCCCCTCGAACCCCAGCCCCGCACGGACGAGCCCGAAGCCGGTTGCCTGGTCGTAGGCCACAAGCTCGGCCGGGTAGCCGTGCCCGTCGCCGGTGGTCACCTGGATCTGCGACGCTTCCAGGACCGTATAGCCGATGGTGAGGACCAGGCCCGACCCGTCGATGACCACGCCCGTGCCCTCCCGTTCGGTGCCGAGCGAGCGGGCGCTTTGCGCGTCGGGAAGGACCGTGCTGTTGATTCGGACGACGGCGCGCGCCAGGGCCTCGGCGTCCATCTCGTCGGCACGGCCGGAAGGAATGCTGCTCGTGAGGACTAGGAAGCCGACGAGAATGGCCGTCCTCCAGGGAATGCGGCGCCAGCGACCCGTCATGCTTCCCTCCCTCGCCGGATCCGAGTCGGGCCATCGGCCGCCGCGCAATCCTTACCAGTCAAATTGAGAGCGGGAGCGCCGCCATCAAGGGGCGGCGGAAACCGATCGCGTTCCTCTGTTGTTACCCGGCGGAACGACACTGTGGAGGGGGCCGCCATGGCCATCGAAACCGAACGGGACCTGGAACGCGCCGTTGCCGAGTTCCAGCGCTTGTCCGACGCGCCGGCCGGATCGCCGGACGAGCGGCGTCGGCGTGAATTGGACGCGGAGATCAAGGCTTTCTACGTCCAGCACACCGACGATCTGCGCGTCGGCAAGCCGCGCCACGAGCCCGACGCGTGAGGGCCATGAAGGCAGGACCATCACGCATTTCTTGATCGACGCGGAGGCATCGCCTGACGGACACTGGCGCCGCCGTCCGCCGGCGCCGGCCGGCGACGATCCATGAAGGAGGGCGTCCTCACGATGAAGCGAGTCGACAGTTGCTACACTTGCCTGTTCTGGGAAGGGCAGGGCATCCGCCAGCGGGGACCGAAGGGCATGTGCCGCCGTTTCCCGCCGGTGGTGACGCCGCGCGACCCGGAAGGCCGGTTCCCGATCACACTGTCCACCGACTGGTGCGGCGAATGGAAGCGTGACATCGGCGAACCGATTGGCGATGCCGACGACCGCCTGATCTACAACGACGCCGACGCTTGATTCTCGCGCTGATGGGGCGCCGCTAACGCGGTAGCGGCGCCATCATCATGGGCCGCCGGCTTTCCGGGGGCAGAAATTCATTGGTTGTCCGCGTGCGGTGCCAGTCCGCGCTCAGAACAGCGATGGCGGCCAAGGCCGCGACGGCGACCACCACCGCGCCCCCGATCCAGCTTCGATCCTGGCCAGCGCCGCGTTGATCCGGCCATACCGGTCCCTTGGCGCGGGACGGTTCGTCCTGAAGTGTCACGGATCCCCTCCACCGCAAAACACACCCAGGTACCGAGGTTCATGCACCTCAACACACTTCTTAAGCGATGTGGGGGTGTCCGCGGCCCGAAGGGATCGGGCGACCGGCTGAGGGGTCGTTGATCTTTTGGCCTTAGCCAAAAGTGATATGGTGCAAAGAAAAAGGCCAAGTTCACGAAGAACTTGGCCTTTTTGTATTGGCTCCCGGTGCTGGACTCGAACCAGCGACACGCGGATTAACAGTCCGCTGCTCTACCGACTGAGCTAACCGGGATCAGTCGCGCCGTCGTTCGGCGTGGGCGGCGTTATAGCGAACCCACCGGCGCTTGCCAAGCCTTTTGATGACGAAAATCAAGGAGCTGTCTCGGTCCGTGCAGGTGAAAGGGCCTGAACGCACAAAAGCACCGCTGCCGGTTGCAGACGGCGCTCGCCGACTATCACGGAAAGACAATATTCAGCACTGCTGAAGGATGGAGGCACGGGCGGGAATCGAACCCACGTACACGGATTTGCAGTCCGCTGCATCACCACTCTGCCACCGCGCCATCCTTGATTTGGCACCCCCAACCGGGAGCGCCGCAGCGTGGGAGCGGACGTATACTGCGCTTCGATGGACCGGTCAAGCGCCTTGCTGCAAAACTTTCTGTGTCCCGTGCGGCGTTGTGTTCATGCCGCTTTGAAGATATATACGCGACAAGGCAGCGAAGCCGTATCAACCCGGCTTGGCGCCGCGCCCGTCCACCAAATCAATAAGCGACCGCCATGTCCGAATACGCCGCCGCCCGTCTCAACATGGTCGAAGGGCAGATCCGCCCCAACAAGGTTACCGACCAGCGTTTGGTCGACGCCATGCTCGACATCCCGCGTGAAGTGTTCGTGCCCCAGGCGGCGCGCGGAATCGCCTATGTGGACAAGGACATCGCCGTGGGGAGCGGTCGCTACCTCATGGAGCCGATGGTCTTCGCCCGCATGCTGCAGGAAGTGGGCGTTGACGAGACTGACACGGTGCTCGACATCGGCTGCGGCACCGGCTACTCGACCGCCGTGCTGGCCCGGCTCGCGACGAAGGTCGTGGGTGTCGAATCCGATGCGTCGCTGGCCCAGCGCGCGACCGCGGCGCTTGCCGAGTCCGGTGTCGCCAACGCTGCCGTGGTGAACGCCCCGCTGACGGAAGGTCATGCGGCCCAGGGGCCTTACGACGTTATCGTCGTCGAGGGTCTGGTGGCCGAACTGCCGGAAGCGATCCTCGGCCAGCTTGCCGAAGGCGGGCGCCTGATCGCGGCGGTCATGGGGGATCGCGGCGTGGGCGAGGTGAAGCTTTACCAGCGCATCGCCGGCGTCGTTTCGGGTCGCGTGCTGTTCGAAGCGCAGCCCCACCCGCTTCCCGGCTTCGAGCCCAAGCCCAAGTTCGTCTTCTAAGCCGTTCACCTCACTGTCCGCCGGCCGCGGCCTCCGCGGCTGGCAGTGGAGAACCAAGGCATGCCGGCACCGTTCGAGATGGCCGTTGAAGACCTGGATCGGATCCGCAAGTCAGGCGGAGATCCGCTCGTGCTCGACGTGCGGGAACCCGGCGAGGTCGCGATCTGCGCCATCCCGGACAGCCTGCACATTCCGATGGGGACTCTGCCCGGCCGCGTGGGGGAACTGCCGAAGGACCGCGACATCGTGGTCGTCTGCCACCACGGAGGCCGCAGCGCGCAGGTGACCATGTGGCTGCGTTCCCAAGGTTTCGACCGCGCGACGAACCTCGATGGTGGCGTTGACGCCTGGGCCCGCCGAATCGACCCGAACATGAAGGTCTATTGAACATGACTGTGCGAAGCCGTTTCGCGCGCCAACTGCTGGCAACCGCCCTGACCCTGGGCATGGCTTTCGTGGGTGCCATCGACACCGCGTCCGCCCAGACGCTGGAGGACGCGCTCGCCCAGGCCTATGCGAACAACCCGGCGCTCGGCGCCCAGCGCGCGCGCCAGCGTGCGGTGGACGAAGGTGTCCCTCAGGCTCTGGCCGGTTATCGCCCGACGGCGCGCATCACCGCCGGCGTGAGCCACACCGGAACCAACTCGGACCTCAAGAACAGGGAAACCGGCGCGACCGGGACGACCCGCACCTCGGTCACGCCGAAAAACGTCGGCGTCACGGCGACCCAGCCGCTCTACGACGCGACCGTAGGGCCTGCCGTCCGCCGCGCCGAACGCACGGTCGAGGCGCAGCGCGCCACCGTGCTCGCCACGGAACAGCAAACCCTGCTGAACGCCGCCACCGCCTATCTGAACGTCGTTCAGAACCAGGCGCTGCTGGAGCTTCAGATCAACAACGAGCAGGTGCTTCGCCGCCAGCTCGACGCCGCCCGCGACCGGTTCCGCGTCGGCGAATACACCCGCACCGACGTCAGCCAGTCCGAGTCGCGCCTGGCGGCCTCCATCGCCTCCCGCATCTCGGCGGAGGGTACGCTGCAGGCGTCGCGCGCGACCTACGAGCGCGTCGTGGGCACGATGCCGGGCAACCTGAAGGCCCCGAAGCCGCGCTTCAAGCTGCCGGCGACGCTGGACGAAGTGGTCGAGATGGCCCGTGCCAACAATCCGACCGTGCTGTCCGCCACCTACACCGAACAAGCCCAGCGCGAAGCGGTCGATCAGCAGTTCGGCCGTCTCCTGCCTTCGGCGAACCTGTCGGCCCAGGCCACCCGGTCCTGGGATCCTTCCACGTCGAGCGGCATCGACGTGACCCGCCAGAACAGCGCGCAGTTCACCGCCCAGGTGACGATCCCGCTGTATCAGGCCGGCCTGCCCGAAGCCTTGACCCGCGAGGCCAAGCACACCGCAAATCAGGCGCGCCTGCAGATCGAGGATTCGCGCCGTCAGGCGGTGGAGGCGGCGATCAGCGCGTGGCAGGGCCTCCAGGCCGCGCGGGCCAGCATCGAATCCTACAACTCGCAGATCCGCGCGGCGGAGATCGCCCTGGAAGGCGTCCGCCAGGAAGCGCAGGTCGGTTCGCGCACCGTGCTGGACGTTCTGAACCAGGAGCAGGAACTGCTGAACGCCCGCGTGAACCTCGTCCAGGCTCAGCGCAACGAAATGGTCCAGGCCTTCACGGTCTTGGGCGCCATCGGACAGTTGACGGCGCGGCAACTCGCCTTGCCCGTGCAATATTATGATTCCGAAGCGCATTACCAACAGGTGCGCAACAAGTGGACCGGCACGGGCGTGCCGGAGTGATCGAAGCGGCCCGCTTCGGCGGGCCGTTTTTGTCTTGTGGCTTTTTACCCATTCCTGCCCTAGTGTCGCGGCAGGATGACGTCCCGGGTTTGCCACGATGAGCGATAAAGGCCAGCAAGAACCGTCGATGGAGGAGATCCTCGCCTCCATCCGCCGCATCATCTCCGAGGACGGCGAACCCGCGAAGGCGGAGGCTGCCGCACCGCCTCCTCCGCCGCCGCCACCCCCTCCGCCCCCACCTCCGCCGCCTCCGCCGCCGCCCGCGGATGAGGAGGAGGACGTGCTCGAACTGACCCAGATGGTTCAGGACGACGGGTCAGTGGTCGACGTGGATGAGCCCGAACCGGACCACGACCTGGATCCGTGGCGGGACGAACCGGCCTTTCCGGAACCGCTGGCCGAACCGGAACCCGATTTCCGCGAGCCGGAGCCCGAACCGCCGCCCCCGCCGCTGCGTCCGACCCCGCGCCGGCCGATCCCGAGCTTCGAGGATTTCGAAGACGATGAACCGCCGCCGCCACCGCGGCCGCGCATGCGGGGGCCGGAGCTGGACGACGGGCTGATTTCCCGTCGTGTGGCGGAGGAATCGTCGCACCACTTCACTCATCTGGCGCGCCAGCTCGGTGACGACCTGTCCATCGGCCCCATGCCGGTCGGCATCCGCACGGTGGAAGAAGTCGTGCGCGAGCTGTTGAAGCCGCTGCTGAAGGAGTGGCTCGACGAAAACCTGCCGACCATCGTCGAACGACTGGTGCAGCAGGAGATCGACCGGATGATCCGGCGGTCGCAGAAATTCTAAACGGCGCCCTCGCGCAACGTGCATTCCGTGCGGCGCGCACCCGGCCGCCGCGCGTCCTGGCGAAACGCATCCTGGTTGAGACCGTAAGCGAAAGTTCCTGGTGATGTTGGAAAAGACGTATCGGCCCGCCGAGGTCGAAGAGAAGCACTACCGTCTGTGGGAAGAGTCGGGCGCGTTCGCGGCGAACACCGAATCGAACGGCAAGCCTTACACCATCATGATGCCGCCGCCGAACGTCACCGGCAGCCTGCACATGGGCCACGCGCTGACCTTCACGCTCCAGGACGTGCTGATCCGCTACAACCGGATGCGCGGGCGCGACGCCCTGTGGCAGCCGGGCACCGACCACGCCGGCATCGCCACGCAGATGGTCGTGGAACGCAACCTCGCCAAGGAAGGCAAGACGCGCCACGATTTCGGCCGCGACAAGTTCATCGACAAGGTGTGGGAGTGGAAGGCCGAATCGGGCGGCACCATCACCCGCCAGCTCCGCCGCCTCGGCGCCTCGCCGGACTGGGCGAAGGAACGCTTCACCATGGACGAGGGGCTGAGCCGCGCCGTTCGCAAGGTGTTCGTGGAGCTGTTCAAGCAGGGCCTGATCTACAAGGACAAGCGTCTGGTCAATTGGGACCCGAAGCTGCACACGGCCATCTCCGACCTTGAGGTCGAGCAGAAGGAGATCAAGGGCAACCTCTGGCACTTCCGCTATCCGATTGAAGGGGAAGCGGACCGCTTCATCGTCGTCGCCACCACGCGTCCGGAAACGATGCTGGGCGACACCGGCGTCGCCGTGCATCCGGAGGATGAGCGCTACAAGGACCTGATCGGCAAGCACGTCGTTCTGCCGCTGGTCGGCCGCCGCATTCCCATCGTCGGCGACGAATACGCCGATCCGGAGACCGGCTCGGGTGCGGTAAAGATCACGCCGGCGCACGACTTCAACGACTTCGAGGTCGGGAAGCGTTGCGGCCTCGCGGCCATCAACATCATGGACCGCGACGCCCGCATCACCGGCGAAGACGTTCCGGAGGCCTATCGCGGCCTCGACCGCTACGAGGCGCGCAAGAAGGTCGTGGCCGAACTGGAGGCGCTCGGCCTTCTGGAGAAGATCGAGCCGCACACCCACATGGTCCCGCACGGCGACCGGTCCGGCGTCGCCATCGAGCCCTGGCTGACCGACCAGTGGTACGTGGACGCCGCCACGCTCGCCAAGCCGGCCATTGAGGCGGTGGAGACCGGCAAGACCGTCTTTGTGCCCAAGCAGTGGGAAAACACCTATTTCGAGTGGATGCGCAACATCCAGCCCTGGTGCATCAGCCGCCAGATCTGGTGGGGCCATCAGATCCCGGCGTGGTACGGGCCGGACGGCCACTACTTCGTCGAGGAGACGGAGGAGGCCGCCGTTGCCACCGCCAAGACGCACTACGGCAAGGACGTGGAGCTGGCGCGCGACAGCGATGTGCTGGACACCTGGTTCTCGTCGGCGCTGTGGCCTTTCTCCACGCTGGGCTGGCCGGACGAGACGCCGGATCTGGCACGCTACTATCCGACCGACGTGCTGGTGACCGGCTTCGACATTATCTTCTTCTGGGTCGCCCGGATGATGATGATGGGCCTGCACTTCATGAAGGACGTGCCCTTCAAGACGGTCTACATCCACGCCCTGGTCCGCGATGAGAAGGGCCAGAAGATGTCGAAGTCCAAGGGCAACGTCATCGATCCGCTGGAGCTGATCGACCAGTACGGCACCGACGCGCTGCGCTTCACGCTGACGGCCATGGCCGCCCAGGGCCGCGACATCAAGCTGGCGGTCAGCCGCGTCGAGGGCTACCGCAACTTCGCGACGAAGCTGTGGAACGCCGCGCGCTACACCCAGATGAACGGAGTCGCCCCGGTTCCGGGCTTCAAGCCGGTCGGTCTGACGCAGACGGTGAATCGCTGGATCGTCGGCGCGCTCGCCGAGGCCGCGAAGAAGGTCGGCGAGTCCATCGACTCGTATAAGTTCAACGAAGCGGCCAACACGGCCTACGCCTTCACCTGGGGCACCTTCTGCGACTGGTACCTGGAGTTCACCAAGCCGATCCTGAACGGCTCGGACGAGGCCGCCATCGCGGAGACGCGCGCCACCACCGCCTGGGTGCTGGACGAAATCCTGCATATGCTCCACCCGCTGATGCCCTACATTACGGAAGAGCTGTGGGAGCAGCTGTCGCCCGACCGCGCCAACCGCCTGATCTCGGCGGAATGGCCGAACCATGGCGCCGAGCTGGTCGATCCCGCCGCCCGCGACGAAATGGAATGGGTGGTGCGTCTGATCTCCTCGGTCCGCTCCATGCGGTCGGAAATGAACGTGCCGCCGTCGGCGCAGATCGAGCTGAAGCTGAAGGACGCCGGGCCTGAAAGCCTGAAGCGGCTCGACACGCACCGCGACCTGATCCTGCGCATGGGCCGGCTGGCCAGCGCCGAGCCGCTGTCCGGTCCGGTGCCGAAGAGCGCGGTCCAGGCCGTTCTGGACGAGGCGTCTCTGATCCTGCCCCTGGAAGGCATCGTGGACCTGGACAAGGAACGCGCCCGCCTGACCAAGGAAATCGAGAAGCTGTCGGGCGAGGTTAAGAAGATCAACGCCAAGCTGTCCAACGAGCAGTTCGTCGCCAAGGCTCCCGAGGAGGTGATCGAGGAACAGCGCGACCGCCGCGAGGCCGCCGAACAGGCCCGCGACAAGCTGCAAAAGGCGCTGGAGATGCTGGCGTAAGGTACTGCCGGACGGGGCATCGCGACCGCGTGGCCCCGTCCGGGTTCTCCCTACACCCGGACCGACGCCACGAACCGGTCCGCGTCGGCTTCCAGCTGGCGCAGTTCCTCCGCCAATTGCCCGGCGGAATAGATCATTTCGATGGCCGACTTGCCGGTTTCGGCAGCGGTGATGGCCATCGTGCTGACGCTTTCCGACACCTCGCCCGACGTGTGGTTGGCGCGGTCCACGGCACCGACGATTTTCTGCGTCTGCTCCAGCTGTTCCGTGACGGCCGTGGACACTTCCTGCGACAGTGCCTCCACCTCTTCCACGGTGGTCCGGATCGCGCGAATTGCCTCCACCACTGAACCCGTGGCCTGCTGGATCGCGCCGACTTGTGAGGAGATTTCCTCGGTCGCCTTCGCTGTCTGGCCCGCGAGAATTTTCACCTCCGACGCGACGACCGCGAAGCCCTTGCCGGCGTCGCCGGCGCGCGCCGCCTCGATGGTGGCGTTCAGCGCCAGCAAATTCGTCTGTGCCGCGATGTCGTTGATCAGGCTTACAATCTCGCCAATGCGCTGGGAGCTGTCGGCCAGCGCTTCGACCGCGGCATCGCTTTGGCGAGCGTGTTCGACCGCCCGATGGACGGCGGTGCCTGTGGTCGTCACACGGCCGCCGATCTCGCCGATGGAGGCGGACAGGGTCCGTGAGACGGTGTTCACGATGCCCACCACCTCCGACGTGCGCTCCGCCTTCTCGGACGTGTCGAGCGCCTGCTCCTTCATCTTTTCAGCGGTGTCGCGGAGGATGTGGGCGCCGCTGCGGATCTGGTCGGCCGCCACGCTGACCGTGTGCAGCACCCGGCCGAAGGCGTTGTCGAAGTCATGCGCGACGGTGCGCAGCGCGTCCTTGCGTTCCTCTTCGGCGCGGCGCTCGGCTTCGCGCGCCTCGATTTCCAGGGTGTGGGTGCGCTGCAGATTGTCCTTGAACACGCCGACGGCGCGGGCCATGGCGCCGATTTCGTCCCGGCGCTCGGTTCCCGGCACGGTGGCCTTGCGGTCGCCGGCCGCAAGCTTCTCCATCACACCTTCGATCAGGCGCAGGGGGCGGGTGATGCTGCGCGCGACGAACAGGCTGATGAGCACGAAGCCCACCACCAGGATGGACCCGACCTGAAGCATGTTGGCGACCACCTCGTCGCGGACGCGGTTCTGGGTTTCGACCGCGGCGCTCATGCCGGTGTTGGCGCTCTCCAGCAGCGCTTCGAATCGCGGCACGAGGGCTTGGAACGCCTCGTTGAAGGTCGCCACCTCCGCCCGGAACGCCTTCGTACCGTCCACGAATTTGCCGAGGTCGCCGCGATATCCGCGCGCCAGCTTTTCGATCTTGTCCTGCGTTGCGGGATCGAGCCCCGAGTCGCCCAGGAACAGGGTGAATTCGTTGAAGGCCTTCCGGTGGCCGGACAGCAGGGCCTCATCGTTGTAGATGACGAAGTCCTTTTCCATCTTGCGCATCGCCTCCATGCGTCCGGTCAGCTTGTCGGCGTTGGGCCACTGCTTCAGTTCGTCCTCGATGGCCCTGGCGGAGCTTCGCAGGGCGCCGCGCAGTCCGGTTTCGTCGGTCAGGCCGAGTTCCTTTGCCTTGGCGACCACGGCCGCAAAACGGCCGGTCAGGGCGCCAAGCCCTTCGGAGAGATGATCCAGCTCGTCGAGCGGGATATGCCCGGCCGCACGGTCCTTGAGTTCACCCAGCAGCCGGGAGGTTTCCACCGCGCTTCTGCCGAACGCCTCAGCCGCCGCCGCGTCGCGGTCTGCCACAAATCGCAGCGCCTGGAGGCGCAGGCGGCTCGCCAGGCGTTCGACGGTGGCGGTGTGCTCGTACGCCTCGCGGAACTGGTTCAGTTCCGCAGTTGCCTCGAAAACGCGCTTGGCGCCGACCGTCGCGGTTCCGCCGAGCAAAGCCAGCGTCACCAACGATGCAAGAACCAGAACCGCGATGCGCGTGCCGATGGAGATGTTCGACAGCATGGCCGGGAGTCCTCCGTTTCTCGGCGGACACTAGCGGCACCTCACGACGCCACTGTTACGGTGGTGTGGCGCTTTTGTTGCGCTGCGAACGCCTCCTGTGCAGGGGGCGCCTCCTTCCGTATTCTGGGGCAAGTGAATAGAGGTTGGGCAGGGAAGGGGGCGGCGTTGTCGTTCGTGTTGTCGAAAGTCCTGTGGGCGGTCGCCGCGCCGGGAAATTTCCTCGTGCTCCTGCTCGCAGTCGGGGTGGTTCTGTCCTTCTCGCGCCGCCGTGCCGCCTTGGGTCGGGCGCTGGTGGGCGTGGCGACATTCGGGTTCCTGGTCATCGCGGCGACGCCGATCCCGTCGCTCGTGGCCTTGCCGCTGGAGGAACGATTCGAGCGGCCGAACCTTCCCGACCGTGTGGACGGCGTCATCATGCTGGGCGGCGCCGTCGACCCGCGCCTGTCCTATGAGCGCGGCGAGCCCTCGCTCAACAGCGCGGCGGAGCGGATCTTCGTCTTTGCGGACCTGATTCGCCGCTACCCACAGGCCAAGCATGTGTTCACCGGCGGGTCCGGCCTTCTTCTCGACACCGAGTTGCGGGAGGACGGACCCGTCCGTGGGGCGCTGGTGCAGGCCGGCATCGACCCCGACGGCGTGATCTTCGAGAATGAGTCCCGGAACACCTGGGAAAACGCCGTCTACAGCCAACGGCTCGTCCAGCCGAAGCCGGGGGAGCGGTGGCTTCTCGTGACGACCGCGTTCCACATGCCGCGGTCGGTCGGGATTTTTCGGCGCGTGGGCTGGGACGTGACTCCCTATCCCGTCGACTACCGGACGCGAAAGGGCGGGCGCCCGTATCTGCAATTCAGCCTGGACGAGAACCTTTCCATCCTGCACGCCGCTGTTCGGGAGTGGATCGGGCTTATTTCCTACCGGTTGATGGGGCGTACCGATTCGCTGTTCCCCGCGCCCTGAAGACCCTCGCGCAGCCTACGCCATTGCGACTTCGTTGGGACGGCGCCGCAGCGATATTGGCGCGACGGAGTAACTCGGTTAGAGTGCGACCACTAAATCTTGCGGGGTGGTTGGATGCGTCGCGCGCAGATGCTGAGAGGGACGGTGGTGCTCTTGGGGGCACTGTCGCTCGCCGCCTGCGCGTCGCAGCCGTCCCCGTCGTCGGGCCTGCCGAAGAGCGGGGTCTACAAGGTCGGCAAGCCCTATCAGGTCGGTGGCGTCTGGTACTATCCGGCCGAGGACTTCGCGTACAACGAAACGGGCATTGCCTCGTGGTACGGGCCGGGCTTTCACGAAAAGGTCACGGCCAATGGCGAGACCTACGATCAGAACGAGTTGACCGCCGCCCACAAAACGCTGCCTATGCCGAGTTTGGTGCGGGTCACCAACCTGGACAACGGACGGTCGGTGGTCGTGCGCATCAACGACCGCGGCCCCTACGCAAACAACCGAATCATCGACATGTCGCGGCGCGGCGCACAATTGCTGGGTTTCGAGGGAGTCGGCACGGCCAAGGTCCGTGTCCAGATCCTGGCGGAGGAAAGCCGCGCCATCGCCGCCGCCGCGCGCCAGGGAACGCCGGCCCCCATCCTCGCCGAAACGGACGGCCCCGCGCCCAAGGCGGCGCCGCGCAACCGGGTGGAGGTCGCCGAGAACTCCGCGCCCGCCCGGTCGAGCGCGTCGGCCTCTTCGGCGATCACCGCCACGCCGATTCCGCCGCCCAGCACCGTTCCAGGCAGCATGGTGGAAGGCCGGTTCGTGCCGGCCCCGGTCGTGGCGCAGTTGCCGGTGAAGGCACACGAACAGATCTATGTGCAGGTCGGAGCCTTCGCCAACACGGACAACGTCGCCCGCGCACGCGCCAAGCTGTCCGCCATCGGTCAGGCCGCGCAGGTCATGCCGACGGTGTCCGGCAGGCAGCGGCTCCAGCGCGTGCGGGTGGGGCCGCTGAACAGCGTCGACACCGCCGATGCCGTCCTGAATCAGGTGATCCAGGCCGGCCTTACCGAAGCCAAAATCGTGGTTGATTGATCGCTCGTGCTTGAGCGTTTTCGTGTTCCGAAGGGAGTTGTCATGGTCGCTGTCGTCCGCACCCGTATGGCCATGGGTCTGGCGGTCGCGCTGTTCGCGGCGGGGCTGGGGCCGGTGGCTCAGGCCGCCAGCATCGAAACCATCGCCAAGCAGGCGATTCTGGTGGACGTCACCTCGAACACGGTGCTGTTCGAGAAGAACGCCGACCAGCGCATGCCGCCGTCTTCGATGAGCAAGATCGTGACCATGTACATGGTCTTCGAAGCCATCAAGGACGGGCGCCTGTCGCTGGACAGCATGCTGCCCGTGTCGGAGCGCGCCTGGCGCATGCAGGGCTCCAAGATGTTCGTGGAGCTGCACAACAACATCAAGGTCGACGACCTGATCAAGGGCGTGATCGTGCAGTCGGGCAATGACGCCTGCATCGTCCTCGCCGAAGGTCTGGCCGGGTCGGAGCCGTCCTTTGCGGAGCGCATGAACAAGCGCGCCAAGGAATTGGGGCTGAAGGACAGCAACCTGACCAACGCCACCGGCTGGCCCGACCCGAACCACTACATGACGGCGCGCGACATCTCGATCATGGCCGAGCGCCTGATCAAGGACTTCCCGGAATTCTACCGCTACTACTCGATCCGGGAGTTCAAGTATCACGGCATCACGCAGGGCAACCGCAATCCGCTGCTGTACCGCGGCATCAATGTCGACGGCATGAAGACCGGCCACACCGACGCGGGCGGCTACGGCCTTACGGCGTCCGGCGAGCGCGAGGGGCGCCGTCTCGTTCTGGTGGTCAACGGCCTGCCGAGCATGCAGGCGCGTGCCGACGAATCCGCCCGCCTGATCGAGTGGGGCTTCCGCGAGTTCGCCACCTACGCCCTGTTCAAGGCCGGCGAGACCGTTGAGCAGGTGCCCGTGTGGCTGGGCGCGCAGGACACTGTTCCAGTCACCGTGCCGGAGGACATGAAGGTCACCATGGCGCGCGCCGACCGTGCCGGCATGAAGGTGTCGCTGGTCAGCACCGCGCCGGTCGCCGCCCCGATCAAGAAGGGCGACGTGGTCGGCAAGGTCGTGATCTCCGCCCCGGGCTTCCCGGGCAAGGAGGTGCCGGTCGTCGCCGCCCAGAACGTGGAAAAGCTGGGCTTCGTCGGCCGGGCTCTGGCCGCCGCGAAGTTCCTGGTCTTCGGCGCAAGCTGAAAGGGAGGCAGGGCATGACCCGCGGGCGGTTCATCACGCTGGAAGGCGGCGAGGGGGCAGGGAAGTCCACCCAGATACGCCTGCTCGCCGACGCGCTGTCCGCCTGCGGCACGGAGGTGGTGGTCACCCGCGAGCCGGGCGGTTCCAGGGGTGCGGAGGAAATCCGCGCCCTGCTGGTGTCCGGCGAGACCGGCCGCTGGGGTCCGGTGACGGAAGCACTGCTGCACACCGCCGCTCGGCGCGACCATCTGGAGCGCACCGTCTGGCCGGCGCTGGAGGCGGGGCGTTGGGTAGTCTGCGATCGCTTCTACGACAGCACCATGGCCTATCAGGGCTATGGGTTGGGTCTCGGCCGCGAGTTGATCGGGGCTCTGCAGACGACGGCGCTGGGCGACTTCCGGCCCGACCTGACCTTGATCCTCGACCTGCCGGTCGAAGCCGGGCTGGCCCGTGCCAAAGCCCGGCACGGCGACGAGGACCGGTACGAGCGCATGGACGTCGATTTTCATCGGCGTCTGCGCGACGGCTTCCTCGACATCGCCCGGCGTGAACCCGACCGCTGCGCCGTCATCGACGCGTCCCATCCGGTCGAGGTGGTGCAGGCATCCATTCTCGACACGGTGACTCGGCGGCTTGGAGTGACCATCTCCTGAGCGCTGCTGAAGCGATCGGGTGGGGCCATGGTTTCCAAAGCCGTCGCGGGCATTGCCCTGCTGTTTTGCTTACCGTGCGCCACGGCCTTGGCATCTCCGGACGACGCTTTTGGGGTTTGGCGCACGACGGACCAGCAGGCCGTGGTGGAGCTTTACCCTTGCGGGCCGGACCTGTGCGGACGGCTGATCTGGTACGTGGAGAAGCGAAGCGGTCCCGACGCCGGACTGGACAGCCGCAATCCGGATTCGATGCAGCGGAATCGCCGCCTGTGCGGCCTCATCATGCTCGCCAACTTCCGGCGCAAGGGGGATGGGTGGACCGGCGGATGGGTGTACGATCCGGAATCGGGGAACACCTACAGCGGGGCGATCACGCCGGACGGTTCCGAACGCCTGGATCTGCGCGGCTACATCGGCATACCGCTGTTCGGCCGCACCGAACACTGGACCCGCGCGCCGGCCAGTCAGCCGCGATGCCAGTGAGCGCCGCATCGTCGGGGCTGGACCGCGCCGCACGGATAGGCCACTGTGCGGACCTCATGATCCACTTCGAAAAGGTTCGCTGAGGTGAGCCGCGTCCGCGCACCGGAACCGATGGTCGAGGACGATGCCCTCGCCCCCCGCCGCAACCCCGACCTGACCGGCCACGAGGAGGCCGAGCTTCTGCTGCTGGACGCCTGGAACTCCGGCCGGCTCCCGCACGCTTGGCTGATCGGCGGGCCGCCGGGCATCGGCAAGGCGACGCTGGCGTTCCGTTTTGCGCGCTTCGTGCTGGCGCAGGGAATGGCGCAGTCGGAATCCAGCCTGTTCGGCGCGCCGGAACCTCCGGCCTCGCTCGCGCTCGCGCCCGATCATCCCGTGTTCCGGCGGGTGTCGTCGGGCGGGCATGCCGACCTGCTGACGGTGGAGCGGCAGCGCGACGAGAAGCGCGACCGGCTGAAGCGGGACATCGCCGTGGACGACGTCCGCAAGATCGGCCCCTTCCTGCGCAAGACCTCGGCCGAGGGCGGATGGCGCGTCGCCGTGATCGACGGCGCCGATCGCATGAATCTCAGTGGCTTAAACGCCATTCTTAAGATTTTGGAGGAGCCGCCGCCCGGCGCGCTGCTGTTGCTGGTCAGCGACAATCCTGGCGGCATGCTGCCGACCATCCGCTCGCGCTGTCGGAAGCTTAACCTTCATCCGTTACCTGAGGAAACAGTCCTTAACCTGTTGGTGCAGCACCGTCCCGACCTTGGTGCCGAGGATCGGGCCGCGCTCGCCCGCCTGTCGGAAGGCAGCGTCGGTCGCGCCATCGACCTCGCCGACGCCGGCGGGCTGGACCTTTACCGCGAGTTGGTGGGGCTCCTGGGCACGCTGCCGCGGCTGGACATCGCCGCCGCCCACGCCTTCGGCGACAAGTTGACCCGCAAGCAGGACGAAGGGCTCTACGAGACGGCGACCGATTTGCTGGTCTGGTGGCTCGCCCGTTTCGCCCGGTCGCTGGCGCGCGGCGCCTGGCCGGCGGAGGTGGTGGCCGGCGAGGCTGCCCTGATGACCCGTCTGGCGAACGCCCGCGGCCTTGAACGTTGGGTGGAGGTGTGGGAAAAGGTCCAACGCCTCTTCGCTCGTGCGGAATCCGCGAATCTCGATCGCAAACAGGTGGTCCTGAACGCCTTGGCGACGCTCGAAGCGGCTGCTAGTTAATCCACAACGAACACGCCTATCCGTTCCGGCCGCTGGCCGGGCCGGCGAACTCTCGGGAGAGCACCTGACATGGCCGGGTCGAAGACCTATTACCTGACGACTCCGATCTACTATGTGAACGACGTGCCGCACATCGGGCACGCGTACACCACGCTCGCCTGCGACGTGCTGGCCCGCTTCATGCGCCTGGACGGCCATGATGTGAAGTTCCTGACCGGCACGGACGAACACGGCCAGAAGGTGGAGAAGTCGGCCCAGAACGCCGGCATTATGCCGCAGGAATTCACCGACCGTGTGTCGAAGAACTTCCGCGACCTCGTGTCGTTGATGAACTTCTCCAACGACGACTTCATCCGCACGACCGAGCCCCGGCACATCAAATCCGTGCAGGAGCTGTGGCGCCGCCTGGAAGCGGCCGGGGAGATTTACCTCGGCTCCTACGCCGGCTGGTATTCGGTGCGTGACGAGGCCTTCTACGGCGAGGACGAGCTGACCACCTCGCCGGCCGGCAAGAAGATCGCCCCCACCGGTGCGGAGTGCGAATGGGTGGAGGAGCCCTCCTACTTCTTCCGCCTGTCCGCTTGGCAGGACCGCCTGCTGGAGTTCTACGAGAAGAACCCCGATTTCATTGCGCCGGCCGGCAAGCGCAACGAGGTGATCGCCTTCGTGAAGTCGGGGCTGAAGGATCTGTCGGTCAGCCGCACGACCTTCAAGTGGGGCATCCCGGTGCCCGGCAACCCGGACCACATCATGTACGTGTGGCTGGACGCGCTGGCCAACTACATCACCGCCGTCGGCTTCCCGGACGAGGGCGGCGAGTACGCCAAGTACTGGCCGGCCAACCTGCACATGGTCGGCAAGGACATCCTGCGCTTCCACGCCGTCTATTGGCCAGCCTTCCTTATGGCGGCAAACCTCGCCCCGCCCAAGCGCGTCTTCGCGCACGGCTGGTGGACCATCGAGGGACAGAAAATGTCCAAGTCGCTGGGCAACGTGATTGCGCCCGACACGCTGGTAACCACCTACGGCCTCGACCAGACGCGCTATTTCCTCCTGCGCGAGGTGCCGTTCGGTAATGACGGCGATTTCTCGCACAAGCAGATGGTTCAACGGATCAACGGCAACCTCGCCAACGATTACGGGAACCTCGTGCAGCGCTCGCTGTCCATGATCAACAAGAACTGCGGGGCAGCCGTGCCACAGCCCGGCCCCTTCACGGAGGCCGACAACGCGCTGCTGGGCGCCGCGCACAACCTGCTGCCCGTCGTCCGGGCGGAGATCGGTGTTCAGGCCTTCCACAAGGCCCTGGACGCGATCTGGGCGGTGATTGGCGACGGCAACCGCTATGTGGACGAACAGGCCCCCTGGGCGCTGAAGAAGACCGATCCGGCGCGGATGGGCACTGTCCTGTATGTGTTGGCGGAGACGATCCGCCATCTCGCCATCCTGACGCAGCCGATCATGCCGGACGCCTCGGCGAAGATCCTGGATCAGCTGGCCCAGGGTCCGGACGCCCGCGGGTTCGACCGTCTGGGGCCGGGCGGGGCGCTCGTGGCTGGGACGCCGCTGCCCGCGCCGCAGGGTGTGTTCCCGCGCTTTGTGGAAGAAGCCAAGAGCTGAAGAACGATGCTGGTCGATAGCCATTGCCATCTCGATTTTCCCGACTTCGCCGAGGAGCTGGACGCGGTCGTCGACCGCGCCCGGCAGGCGGGGGTAGGGCGGATGGTCACCATCTGCACGTACCTGTCCCGGTTTGACCGCATCCTCGCCGTGGCGGAGCGGTACGACGACGTGCTGTGCTCGCTGGGCGTTCACCCGCACCAAGCGGCCGAGGAGTTCGAACTCGTCACGGTCGAGCGCCTTGTCGAGCTGTCGAAGCACCCGAAGGTCATCGGACTGGGCGAGACGGGGCTCGACTACTTCTACGACAAGAGCCCTCGCGACGTGCAGCAGGAGTGCTTCCGGCGGCACATCCGCGCGAGCCTCGAAACGGGCCTTCCGCTGATCATCCACACGCGCGACGCTGACGAGGACACCATGCGGATTGTCCGTGAGGAGGCAGCCGGACAGCCGGTGAAAGGCTTGCTGCATTGCTTCAGCTCCGGCCGGCAACTCGCGGAAGACGCTCTTGATTTTGGGTTTTCGCTGTCGCTTTCGGGCATCGTCACATTCAAGAAGTCGGAAGACCTCCGGGCCATCGTTCGTGACGTGCCGCTCGACCGTATCCTGGTCGAAACCGATGCGCCGTACCTTGCGCCGGTGCCGTTCCGCGGCAAGCGCAACGAGCCTGCCTACGTCGCCCACACCGCCGCCTGCGTGGCGGAACTGAAGGGCGTGGATGCCGCTGAACTGGCCCGGCTTACGACGGAGAACTTTTTCCGCCTGTTCGAACGTGCCGACCCTGCCAAGCAGGTCGCCGCATGACCGGAATGCGGGTCACCGTCCTCGGCTGCGGCGGTTCACGCGGAGTGCCGGTGATTGGCGGTGACTGGGGGCGGTGCGACCCGGCCAACCCCAAGAACCGACGGTTTCGGCCATCGGTCCTGGTCGAACGGGAGGCAGGGCAGGGCGCTGTCAGCGTGCTGATCGACACTTCTCCCGATCTGCGTCAGCAGTTGCTGAACGCCGATGTACGGCGGCTGGACGCCGTCTTGTGGACCCATTCGCACGCGGACCACAGCCACGGCATCGACGAACTGCGCGAGCTGTGCCGCATGATGCACGCGCCCATCGACGCCTACGGCTTTCCGGAGCATCTGGAGGAGTTGCAGGCGCGGTTTTCCTATTGCTTCGATCCCCTGCGTCCTGGCGACCCCTATTATCGCCCGGTGCTGCAGGCGCACGCCGTCGACGGACCGTTTGCGGTGGGGGGGCTGCCCATCATCCCGTTTGAACAGGATCACGGCTACTCGAAGACCGTCGGTTATCGGCTTGATAACTTTGCCTATTCGACCGATGTTGTCAGATTGGATGAAGTTGCTTTCGCGGCGCTGGAAGGTGTCGACGTGTGGATCGTCGATTGCTGTCGGGTGGAACCGCCGCACCCGGTCCATGCGCATCTGGCGCTGACGTTGGAATGGATCGCGCGGGTCAAGCCCAAGCGGGCCTATCTGACCCACATGGACCAGACCATGGACTACGACGCCGTGTGCCGCTTGCTGCCGCCGGGCGTCGAGCCCGCCTATGACGGGCTCGTCATCGACCTCTGAGCCGGCGGATCAATCATCGGGCATGAAAAGGCCCAGCCGGCCGGCGATGAAGCGGTCCCCGGCGGCCTTGGCAGCCTGATCGGCAGTCTGAGGCAGCAGCCCGAATTTTTCGCGGTAGAGCTTTGCCGTTGCCGCGATAGCGGAGGGCAGGGCATTCACGGCTGCTTTGTATTTGGCTTCCGGCCACACGTCGAAGTCCTTCCAGTTGCGGAAGGCGGCGACGGCACGCTGGCGCTGTTCGGCCATCTTCCTCGCCTCGTTGGACAGCGGCGCTTCGAGCAGCGTGCTGGGCACCATGGAGGCCTGGAGGTCATCGACTTCGAACTGGCGCTCATAACCCTCGCGGATGCTGCCGCGCTCTTCGAGTGCCGGTTCAACGGCGGAATCCATAAGTTCCGCGACCTTTTTCCATTCCGGGAGATCGTAGACGGAAGATGGCGGCGCGCACAGTCCCGGCGTCTCGTCGCGGGAATTGCCCCAGAAGGCGCCAAAGGCCTCGAACGCCGGCTGACCATGCTTGGTGAACAGAAAGCAGGGCGCGTCCATTTCCGTCGTGGACAGGACGTGACGGAGGAACAGCAGCATCGCGCCCGTGGGGGCGCTGGCGACGTCGCCCAGGTTTTTCATTTCTTCAAGGAGATAGGGATCGTTTGGCAAGCCGCGCTCGATGACCGCCGCGACGAGCTTGCGAACGGTTTCGTCCTTGTCGGCCACCGGGACGGTGCCGCTGTGGTACAGGTAAACAAGCCAGGCCTTGGCGACGCCGCCGTCGTAGCGTTGGAGTGCGGCGGCGGCTGCCTTCGGATCCTTGGGAACGCCGGCGACGATGGTCGAAAGTTTCTTCTGTGCCGCCGTGTTCTGATCAGCAAGTTCGGCCGCGCGCTTTTCATAAAGCTTCTGGCAAGCGGCGATGGATGACTTATCGCTGCAGGTCCGTTCGCGATCGGCTGTGAAGGCCTGCTGTGTGCGCTGGACGCCATCGCGTTCCGACACGGGCGTGTTGTCGAGAACCTCGCGCAGCACCGTCGCCACGTCTTCGGCCACGACCTTCAGGTCGGCGCTGGAACAGACGGTTCGGTCGGCCGGAGTCGCGGCCTTGGCGCAGTCAGGCGTCTGGGCGTCCGCAGAAATCGGCAGCAGGCAGAGCGCGAGCGCGGAGCCGAGAAACCACGAGGAACGAGCCATGCGGAGCAGCCTTCGGTATGATGCACATGCGAGGGCGCGACGATAGTCCATTGGCCCGGAGACCGGAAGAGACGGAAAAGCGCCCCGCTCCATTCCATGGCAACATTTTCCATAATCGAGGTTATACGATAAATCGCACGTCCCAGGGCAACCCGATGAATGCTCCACCCTTGGACGCTTTTGGGAAACGCGGTACAACGGTTCTGCGTACATCTGAAGGACGCGACGTGGTGAACGGAGCGCGCGGGTTCAAAAAAATGCCCTTGGTCGTCTCGGCGACGGTCGCCTCGATGATCGCCTTCGTGGCGTTTTGGCACCAAGAGGACCCACCGGCCCCAACCCCGCCCGTCGAGATGGCCGTTGCGACGACACCGTCGGTGTCATCCAGCGAACAACCACAGCCACTGGCTGATCTGAAGCCCGTGCCGGAGGTTCCGGCACAAACAGCATCCAATCCACCCGCGCCGGCGGAACCAGTTGTTGAAAGCCTGCCAGCGAGTGAACCGGTTCCGGTGCCGCTCGCCGAGACCGTGCCGGACGCACCCCCGACCCCACCTTATCTCGATACGTTGCGCATGGCCTTGCAGGACCTGCCGTGCGGAATGATCGATGTTGCGTTTCAAGACGGTAGCGTGACGGTCACAGGCACAGCAGCCGGCGGCGATGGATTGCGGTCGCGGATCAAAGCCATTGTGCAGGATCACGTTCAGGATTGGCCCGTCGTTGATCTGGTGCGCTTTGCGGCCCCTGCCCTTTGCGAACCTTTGTCCTTGCTCAGTCCCTTGCGTGTGGCGAACAGATCGGCATCCGGGTCCGTATCAATTCATCTGAGCACGCCCGACGATCCCATCCGTGGCGGCCAGGACCTCGTGCTTGATGTTGTTGGGCCGGATTTCCCGGCGCATTTGCAGGTCGACTACTACACCACAGACGGCAATGTGGTGCACCTGCTTCCCAACCCGCTGGAGCCGAGCGCCTGGGTGGAGCCTCGCGCGGTGCGCCGGTTGGGCGATCGGAAGGCCGGAGGCCGATTCTGGTCCATCGGCCCGCCTTTCGGCAGCGAACTGGTCGTTGTGGTGGCGAGCGCATCTCCGCTGTTCCCGACGCCAAGACCCGAGGCCGAAGCGGCCGCGGCCTATCTGCCGGAATTGAAGCGGGCCTTGGACACGGCGGGCGTTACGGCTCTGGCCGACGCCCGGTTCATCACGACCGGCGCGCCGTAGAGGCTCACGCGCGCGGCGCGAAGCGCGAGACGACGACGGTGATGTTGTCGTGTCCGCCGGCCTGGTTGGCGGTGTCGATCAGCCGGATGCAGCTTTCCTCCGGCTGGTGCCGTGGCTCCCGGTCGAGAATGCGGGCAATCGCCGCGTCGGGCACCATGCCGTTCAGACCGTCGGAACAAAGCAGGTAGACATCGTCCGGCATCAGATTGTGGACGGTGATTTCCGGATCCACATGCTCCCCGGTGCCCAGCGCGCGGACAATGATGTTCTTGTGCGGAGCGGTGCCCCGCCGGCCATTGTCGAGCCACAGCTGATAGAGGCTGTGATCACGGGTGAGCTGGCGTAGCTCGCCATCCCGCAGGCGGTACAGCCGGCTGTCGCCGGCGTGGAAGGCGATCACCTTGCCCGTCCCCGGCACCCGCCACAGCCCGACGACCGTGGTGCCCATGCCCCGCCCTTCAGCGAAGCCGCGTTCCACGTTCAGGGTGTGGATGCGCTTGTTGGCGATCTGCACGGCGGAGCGCACGACCGACATGGCGTTCTGCACAGCCGGTTCCACGGAGTAGGATTCCGACAGCGTGCAATCGTCGTCCGCGGGGGCCGCCGGGGCCAATTTGGCCGGCTCGCCCGGATTGAATTCGTGGATGAAGTCGGCGATGGCCTCCGCAGCCATACGGCTGGCGATGTCGCCGCCTGCATGTCCGCCCATGCCATCGCACACGACGGCCATGCCCGTCTCGGCGCTGAGGTGGAAGCTGTCCTCGTTGCGCGACCGCGTGCGGCCGACGTCGGTGCGCCCGGCGGCAATCATGTCGAAGGCGGAGTGGAACATCACGCGAAAGGCTCCGGAAACACAGGCGCAGCATCCAGCGGAAGCGCGAGGAAATGCCCGCGCTCCGCACCTGATAATGGCGCAAGCGCCGGGAAAGATACAGCCGCTTTCGGTGATTTCAACGAATTGCGAAGGCTTTCTCAACCGCCAGGATAGCTGATGGATCGGACAAAGCGTGCCATTCCCGCGCCTGGGTGGTAGAGTGGTGCATCCAACACTCGCGAGAGTGCACGACCATGTCCGGTTCCCTTTCCATCGCGGCCAGCGGCATGATGGCGCAAACCCGCCGGATCGAAGCGTCGGCGTCGAACACCGCCAATGCCCTGACCAAAGGCGCCCTACCCGACTCCGCCGGCAACGTCCCGGCCGGCAAACCGGGCGCCTATCAGCCCCTGGACGTGGTGCAGACCGAGCAACGCGCCGGGGCCGAGGGCGCCGGGACGCGCGCGGTGTTCAAGCCCATCACCCCGGCCTATCTGCCGGAGTACGAGCCGGACGCGTCCTTCGCCAACGATCAAGGGATGGTCGCGGCCCCCAACGTCGATCCCGCGCGCGAGCGGGTCAACCAGATCGCCGCCAGCCGGGCCTATCAGGCCAACCTGTCGGTCGTCCGCACGCAGGACGATATGCTGAAATCGCTGCTCGATTCGAAGGTCTGAGAGGCCGATTATACGGTGACGTCCAGCAGCGACCCGCGGCTGCGCGCGCCATAGCCCTGCCCATTCGTCCGGGCGTTCAGCGCCGCGGCCTGGGTGTCGAGCGCCTGTCCGGTCTGGGTCGCGCTGCGCACGTCGCGCGGGTTGTCCGCCTTGCCGGCTGCCTGCGGCGCCTGGATCGTCTGCGTGCGGACCGTGGTGGTCGTCTGCTGCGCCGCCTGCACCGTCGGGGACAAAGCCATCTGCACCGCCGGGGTGATCGGCGGTTGGGGCTTTGCCACCTGTGGCATCTGGAGCGGGTTTAACTGCATGTTAAGAGAATGCGCTCAGGCGGGCGCAGATTCAAGCTGCGTTTCGTGCGGAGCCGGGGATTATGGGGCGAAAGGCTGCCCTGCCCTCGCCCACGCCGTGCGGCCCGTCGGGCGCAAAGTCGGCTATGCGGCGGGCTGCTGCTGGGTAATGCAGTGGATGCCGCCGCCGCCGCGAACGATGTCGAGCGCCGGAATCTGGATGACCTCACGGTCCGGAAAGGCCCGGCGCACGACCCGGAAAGCGTCGTCGTCGGCCGGATCCTCGAAGGCCGGCATGACGATGCCGCCGTTGGCGATGTACAGGTTCGTGTAGGACAGCGTCAGCCGCACGCCGTTCTCGTCGCGACGGGCCGGCTGGCGCACCGGAATCACCTCCAGTTCGCGGCCCTGGGCGTCGCGGGCGCGCTTCAGCCGGTCGAGATTGTCCTGGAATGCCTTGAAGTTGGCGTCGCCCGGGTCGTCGGTGGTGATCGCCATCACGACCCCCGGCTTCACGAAGAAGGCGATCTCGTCGATGTGCCCGTCCGTCTCGTCGTCCTGATACCCCTCACCGAGCCAGATGATCGTGGACACGCCGAGCTGGTCCTTCAACTGCCCCTCGACCTCCGCCTTGCTCAGGTTCGGATTGCGGTTGGGATTCAGAAGACACTGTTCGGTGGTCAGCAGCGTGCCCTGACCGTCGATGTGGAAGGAGCCCCCCTCCATCACCAGCGGCGCCTCGAACCGGCGCATTCCCAAATGCTCCAGAAGCAGGCGACCGACCTGTTTGTCCTTCTCGCAACCGGGATAGTTGCCGCCCCAGGCGTTGAAGCGCCAATGCACGCCGGCCACCAAGCCCTGGCCGTTGGTGACGAAGCTGGGGCCGGTGTCCCGGATCCAGGAGTCGCTGATGGGCAGCGGCAGAATCTCCACGCCGGGGCCGCAGGCGAGCGACGCGTCGGCAACATCGGCGGGATCGCAGACCATGGTCACCGGCTCGAACCGGCTGATCGCGCGGGCGACCTCGGTGTAGGCGGCGGTGGCGGCGTCGAAGGCCCCTTCGGGCCAGGTTTCCGGACGGCACGGCCATGCCATCCAGCAGCGCGCGTGCTGCTCCCACTCGCCCGGCATGGTGAAGCCTTCCGCCGCCGGTGTCGTCATCCCGAAGTCTCCCAACGATCCTGTAGAACGCCGGCCCTATTTCCTGGACCTGTGCGTCATTTGTCCCGGATCACCCTAACCATGGGAAAGCGGATTTGGCAACGGCCACCAGGGAGCCCGAAAGGGCTAGCGCTCGACCGCTCAGCGGCGGGAGGGCGGGCGGTCCGAATAGCGGCGGACAGAGGCCGCGAAAGGCATTGAAAAACCAAGACGAAGCATGGGGAACCATAAAAGCGCGCGCACGATGCGGCCTCTTTCGCTGTTGCAGATGATGACAAGATAGCAAGTACAACAGCCCGCGGCCACCCCCGGTAACGGGTATGGTCTCTGCCCTTCACCTTTGGGCAGGTACGGGGCGAAGCCGGTCAAACTGTTCGCAGGCGTGCTTTTGGGGATTGTTGGGCGAGAGGGACAGTTTGGGCATCCCCTATGCGGCTGGCGCATGGCAGTGATTGTGCGCCCTTGGGCGGATTGTGCCGAGGGCTTGGGCTGCACAATGGGACGTATGCATCCATTTCCGTTTAGCGGCAACGGCTTGATGCGCGTTGTTCGTGCGCGTCCATTGTGCACCGGATGCACAACGGTTTGTGCACGAATCAACAGGCGCTATGTCCGGAGGACATGGCGCGTGACGCCGTGCACGGGCTCTGGTGGTGCGAATGATTTGAGGCACAGGTGTAGCGTTGGCGTTTCGAGAGTAGCGGGACTCCGGAAACGGATCAAGACGCCCTATTCCCTCTCCCATCCCCGATGGGAGAGGGAGGGGCCCGCGCCGAAGGTGCGGGAGGGTGAGGGCAAGGTCAGCCCGAAAATCCAGGCAACGCAAGCGCAGGCTTCTCGGGGACACCTTGCCCTCACCCTCCCACCGCTTTGCGGTGGGCCCCTCCCTCTCCCGCCGGAGGCGGGCGAGGTTTTTATGCGGTGCTTGTGCAGATGCGGGGAGCGGGAAACGTCACCCGCCCTGCACCGCCATCTGCTCATCCTGCCGCTTTTGCCGTTCCTGCCGCGCCATCACGAGGCTGGCGATGAAGATGCCGGCGGAGACGACCAGGACCATCAGGGTCGCCAGCGCGTTGATCTGCGGGCTGATGCCGAACTTCACGCTGGAGAAGATGACCATCGGCAGCGTCGTGGAGCCCGGCCCCGAGACGAAGCTCGCCACCACCACGTCGTCGAGCGACAGGGTGAAGGCCAGCAGCCAGCCGGACACGATGGCCGGCGCGATGATCGGCAGCGTGATGACGAAGAACACCTTCGCCGGGCGCGCGCCCAGGTCCATCGCGGCCTCCTCCAGGCTTTCGTCCATGCTGACGAGGCGTGACTGGATGATGACGGCCACATAGGCCATGGTGAAGGTCGTGTGCGCGATGGTGATGGTGGTGACGCCGCGCCCGTCGGGCCAGCCGATGAATTGCTCCATCGCCACGAACAGCAGAAGCAGGGACAGGCCGGTGATGACGTCCGGCATGACCAGCGGGGCGGTGATCATGCCGCCGAACAGCGTACGTCCGCGGAACCGCCCGAAGCGCGCCAGCGCCAGCCCGGCGATGGTGCCCAGAACCATGGCGACCGTCGCCGACATGGCCGCGACCTCCAGCGACAGCCAAGCCGCGCCCAGAAGCTGGTCGTTGTGAAGCAGTTCCCCGTACCACTTCGTCGAAAAGCCGCCCCACACCGTGACCAGCCGCGACTCGTTGAAGGAATACACGACGAGCAGGATGATGGGCACGTACAGGAAGGCGAAGCCGAACCACAGCGCCCAGGCCAGGAACCCCATCCGCTTCATCGCTCGGCCTCCGCCTGACGGCCCTGAACATGTTGGAAGACCATGATCGGCACCACCAGGAACAGCAGCAGTGCGATCGCCACCGCCGAGGCCACCGGCCAGTCGCGGTTGGCGAAGAACTCGTTCCACAGCACGCGGCCGATCATCAGCGTGTCCGGCCCGCCCAGCAGTTCCGGAGTCACGAATTCGCCGACCGAGGGGATGAAGACCAGCAGCGACCCGGCAACGATGCCCGGCAGCGACAGCGGCAGCGTCACCGTCAGGAACGCCTTCCACGGGCGGCAGCCGAGGTCGGCCGCCGCCTCCAGCAGGGTCGGGTCCATCTTCTCCAGCGTCGCGTAGAGCGGCAGGACCATGAAGGGCAGATAGCAGTAGGTCATGCCGAGATAGACGGCCCAGTCGGAATACAGCAGTTCGAAGGGCTCGGTCGTCAGGCCGGTCCAACGCAGGACATTGTCCAGCACGCCGTTGGCCTTCAGGATGCCGATCCAGGCGTAGATGCGGATCAGGAAGCTGGTCCAGAAGGGCAGGATCACCAGCATCATCAGCGGCCCGCGCTTCGCCGGCTCCGCCCTGGCGATGGCGTAGGCCATGGGGTAGCCGAGAGCCAAGCAGCAGAGCGTGGTGACCAGCGCGATCTTGACCGAGTTGAGATAGGCCAGGACGTACAGATCGTCCCCGCCCAGCCGCAGGTAGTTCGTCAGGTTCAGCAGAAGCTGGAGCTTTGACGTGCCCGCGTCCTCGTCCACCAGCCATTGCACCAGCGGCGCGTAGGGGGGCTGGGCGATGATGGACTCCGACAGGCTGATGCCGAACACGATCAGGAACGGCACCAGGAAGAACAGCAGCAGCCACAGGTACGGAACGGCCAGCACGGCCCCCCGCCCCCACAGGCCGACCCGGCGCAGGAGGTTCATCATTGCGTCAGCACCACACCGGCAAAGGGCCGCCAGGTCAGGTAGACCTCGTCGTCCCAGGTGATGGGCATCTCGGTCCGCCGCACGACGTTGGGCGCTGTCACGCGCACCGTCTTGCCCGTCGTCAGCTCCACCAGATAGATGGACACGTCGCCAAGATAGGCGATCTCCCGCACGATCCCGGTGGCGAGGTTGCGCCCGTCGGCGCCCGGCGGCGGCTCCTTGCTGAGCGCGATCTTTTCCGGACGGACGGCGACGGCCACCGTGGCGCCCGCCGGCACCGCAACGGCGTGGTTGATGCAGAGGTCGCAGCCCGCGTCCTCCGACCGGATCAGCACATGGTCGGCCTGATCCTCCACCACCCTGCCCTCGAACATGTTCACGGAGCCGATGAATTCCGCGACAAAGCGGGACTGCGGGTATTCGTAGATCTCGGTCGGCGTACCGGTCTGGGCGATGACGCCGTGGTTCATGACGGCGATGCGGCTGGACATGGTCATCGCCTCCTCCTGGTCGTGGGTGACCACGATGAAGGTGACGCCCAGCTTTTCCTGGAGGTTGACCAGCTCGAACTGGGTCTGCTCGCGCAGGCGCTTGTCGAGCGCGCCCAGCGGCTCGTCCAGCAGCAGCAGCTTCGGCCGCTTGACGAGGGAGCGCGCCAGCGCCACGCGCTGCCGCTGCCCGCCGGAGAGCTGGTGCGGCCGGCGCTTCGCGAAGCGGCCGAGCTGGACCAGATCCAGCATGGCCCCCACCCGCTCCCGGATCTCGGCCTTCGGCACGTTGTCCTGCTTCAGGCCGAAGGCGACGTTCTGCTCCACCGTCATGTGGGGGAAGAGCGCGTAGGACTGGAACATCATGTTGACCGGCCGCTCGTAAGGCGGGATGCCGGCCATGTCGACGCCGTCGATGTAAATCTTGCCCTCGGTCGGCGTCTCGAATCCCGCCAGCATGCGCAGCAGGGTCGTCTTGCCGGAGCCCGACCCGCCGAGCAGCGCGAAGAACTCGCCCCGGTAGATGGACAGGCTGACGTCGTCCACGGCGACGAAATCGCCGAACGTCTTGGTCACCTTCTCGATGCGCACGTAGGGCGTCTGCGCGGGATCCTGCCAGGGTACCAAGCGCGTGGGCTTGCGGATCGGCTGGACGGCCATCGGGTCCTCTTCTCACGGGAACGCCCCGGCCGTTCCCGTTGTGGGACCGGCCGGGGCGCTTGGTGTGCGTGCTCTTGTCGGGACCAGCTTACTTGCCGGTCTTGACCTTCGTCCAGACGCGGGTGCGGGCGCGATCGGTGGACTGGCTGATCGGCTTCAGGGAGAACAGCTTCACCTTGCTGGTCTCCGGCAGGAAGACGGCCGGGTTGGACTTCACCGCCTCGTCGACGTTGGCCAGCGAGGCGGGGACGGCGTTCGCGTAGTTCACCTTGTTGGAGATGGCCGCGATGTTCGCCGGGTCGAGCACGAAGTTGATGTACTCGTAGGCACCGGCCTTGTTCGGGGCGTCGGCCGGGATGGCCAGCGTGTCCCACCAGACCTGCACGCCTTCCTTCGGGGTGACGTACTCGACCTTCACGCCGTTCTTGGCTTCCTCGGCGCGGGCGGCGCCCTGGATGGCGTCGCCGTTGTAGGACATCACGACGCAGGCATCGCCGGCCGCCAGGATGTTGATGTTGCCGCCGGTCACGAACTGCTTGATGTAGGGACGGACGGACATCAGCGTCTTCTCGGCCTTGTCCAGATCCTCCTTCTTCTGGGAGTTCGGATCGAGGCCGAGATAGTTCAGCACCGACGGGATCACGTCGATGGCGGAGTCCATGACGGTGATGCCGCAGGAGGCGACCTTCTTCGCCACCTCCGGCTTGAAGATCAGGTCCCAGCTGTCCAGCGGGACGTCGGGGGCGACGGCCTTGATCTTCTCCGGGATGATGGCGATGCCGACGGTGCCGCCGAGGTAGGGCACGGCGAACTTGTTGCCGGGGTCGGAGTTCTCCAGCAGCTTCAGAACCTTCGGATCGACGTTCTTCAGGTTCGGAATCTTCGACTTGTCGAGCGGGGCGACGACCTTCGCCTGGATCATGCGCGACAGGGTCGGCTCGGCCGTGGGAACGATCACGTCGTAGCCCGACTTGCCGACCAGCACCTTCTGCTCCAGAAGCTCAAGGCTGTCGTACAGGTCGACCTTGGTCTCGTAGCCCGTGGCCTTCGTGAAGTCGGCCAGCGTGGTCTCACCCAGATAGTCGTTCCAGATGTAGATGTTGACGGGCTTCTTGGCCTGGGCCATCGCCGGGCCGGCCAGAGCGACGGCGGCCACCGCGCCGATGAGGCTGAGAGCGAGTCGTTTCATCACAGAGTGCCCCCGAATTCTTTGTTGTTTCACAGGGGTGCGGCGCGCTCCGCACGGCGTCCCCAGCGCGGCCGTTATTGCACCCACGAAGGGGTGGGTTGTCAACGATTTGCGGGTGCGAAGATCCCTCTCCCGCCCCCTCTCAAGCCGGGGACGGAAGAGGGACGGAATCGGGTCACACGTTCAACAGCAGGTTCTCGCGTTCCCAGGAGCTGATCACACGGTGGTAGGCCTCGTACTCGGCCTCCTTCACGCAGGTCACGGCGTCCAGGAACTTCTCGCCCAGCACGTCCTTCAGCGGCTTGCAGGCGTTGAACTTCTGAAGCGCGTCGCCCTGGTGGCGGGGCAGCGTGAAGGCCAGACGGTAGGCGGAGCCCTTCACCGGATCCGTCGGCTCCAGCCCCTGCGCCATGCCGAGGTAGCCGCAGGCGAGCGACGCGGCGATGGCGAGGTAGGGGTTGGCGTCCGCCCCGGCGACGCGGTTCTCCACACGGCGCGAGTCGGCCGGCGAGACCGGCACGCGCAGGCCGGTGGTGCGGTTGTCGCGGCCCCAATGCACGTTGATCGGCGCATCGGAGTTCGGCACAAGCCGCCGGTAGGAGTTCACGTTCGGCGCCAGCAGGGGCATCGCGTAGGGCAGGTATTTCTGAAGACCGGCGATGTGCGCCATGAACAGCTTGCTGTCGCCGCCGTCGGCTTCGGAGAACAGGTTGCGGCCCGACTCTGCGTCCACCACCGACTGGTGGATGTGCATGGCGCTGCCCGGCTCGTTCTGCATGGGCTTGGCCATGAAGGTGGCGTAGACCTGATGGCGCAGCGCGGCCTCGCGCGCCGTGCGCTTGAACAGGAAAGCTTGGTCGGCCAACTCCAGCGCGTCGCCGTGGTTGAAGTTGATCTCGATCTGCGCGGCCCCGGCCTCGTGGGTCAGGGTGTCGATGTCGATGTCCTGCGCCTCGCAGAAGTCGTAGACCATCTCGAAGATCGGATCGAACTCGTTCACCGCGTCGATGCCGAAGGCCTGCCGCCCGCTCTCCACGCGGCCGTTGCGGCCGACCGGCGGCACCAGCGGGTAGTCGGGGTCCTTGTTGATCTGGACGAGGAAGAACTCCAGCTCCGGCGCCACCATGGGCTTCCAGCCGCGCTCCTCGTACAGGGATAGGACGCGCTTCAGCACGTGGCGGGGAGAGAAGTCCACCGGACTGCCGTCGGCGTAGACGCAGTCGGTGATGACCTGGGCGGTCGGCTCCTCGTACCAGGGGACGAAGCGGATCGTCCGCTCGTCCGGGATCATGTAGATGTCGGAATTCTCGTCCGAGGTGACGGTGTCGTCCTCCGGATACTCGCCGGTGACGGTCTGGACAAAGATCGCCTCGGGCAGGCGCAGGCCGCGGTCGCGCAGGATGCGCAGGAACTTTTCGGCCGGAACGATCTTGCCGCGCGCGATGCCCGACATGTCGGGCACGAGGCATTCCACTTCGGTGATGCGGTTCTTCTTGATGAAGTCTTCCATGAAACCCATGAACGTATGGACCGCACCGGACGGTGGGCAGCCCCTCCCTGCTGTGGATGTCGCCCCCTAATATGAGCGCGGACCGGCGGTTCGCGCCAGAGGGGAAGGTGGATCCTGTCCAGATGAACGTGTGGACGGCCATGCAGAGCCCACGGGGAGCCCACGGAGAGGTTGACGGGGCGGGGGTCCCTCCCCTACCTCGGCAGGGATGCCGAAGCCCTCCTACCTCCGGTCCTGGTACGCCGACACCGCGACTCCGCAGCCGCAGCACCCGGCGCTGGAGGGGGAGCTGTCGTGCGACGTCTGCGTGGTCGGCGGCGGCTACACCGGCCTGATGACGGCGCTGGAACTGGCCGAGCGCGGCTTCGACGTGGTGCTGCTGGAGGCGCAGCGCGTCGGCTGGGGCGCGTCAGGCCGCAACGGCGGGCAGATCATCACCGGCTACAACAAGCCGATGGCGACCATCGAACGCTGGGTCGGCAAGGAGGACGCGCGCCGCCTGTGGGACCTGGGCGAGGAGGCGAAGACGCTGCTGGCCGAACGGGTCGAGCGCCACCGCATCGCCTGCGACCTGACCTGGGGTTTCCTCTACGCCGCGGTGAAGCCGCGCCACATGGCGGACGTGGCGGAGCTGGAGCGGGAGATGCGCGGCGAGTATGGCTATGGGCAGGTCCGCGCGCTCGACCGCGACTCCGTGCGCGGGGTGGTAAACAGCGAGGCCTATGTCGGCGGCCTGTTCGACTCCGGCAGCGGCCACCTGCACCCGCTCAACTACGCGCTGGGACTCGCCGGGGCCGCCGCGAAGGCGGGGGTGCGCATCTTCGAGGACTCGCGCGTCACCGCCATCGACACCGGCGCGGAGCCGCGCGCGACCACGCCGAAGGGGACGGTGCGGGCGCGCTTTCTCGTGCTGGCCGGCAACGCCTATCTGGGGACGCTGGCGCCGCGGCTGTCCACGATGATCATGCCGGTCGCCACCTACCTGATCGCCACCGAGTCGCTGGGGGCGGAGACCGCCGCCTCCCTTCTGCCCGGCAACGCGGCGGTCAGCGACATGAATCTGGTGCTGAACTATTTCCGCCGTTCGGCCGACCATCGGCTGCTGTTCGGCGGCGGCGTCAGCTATTCGGGCATGGATCCGCCGGGGGTGCGGCAGACCATGCGTTCCAAGATGCTGGCCGTGTTCCCGCAGCTGCGCGGCGCGGCGGTGGAGTATTTCTGGGGCGGCCACGTCGCCATCACCATGAACCGCATGCCGCAGGTTGGACGCCTGTCACCGACGACCTGCTTCGCGCACGGCTATTCCGGGCACGGCGTGGCGCTGGCCGGCATGGCGGGCCGCGTGATGGCGGAGGCGATCCGCGGCACGGCGGAGCGATTCGACGTCTTCGCCCGCCTGCCCCATCAGGCCTTCCCCGGCGGACGGCGTTTCCGCACACCGGCGCTTGTCCTCGCGATGCTCTGGTTCCGGCTGCGGGATATGCTGTAGTCTCCGAACCACTGTCCCCACGGATTTCACGACGATGACCGACGCAACCGACACCGACTCCGGACCAGACCCGGCGACCGCCGCCGCGGCGCAGCCGTCCGAGGAAGCTGCGCCGGCGGCCCCCATGCGGGACACGCATTTCGACTTCGAGCACAAGATCTTCAGCATTTCGGGCGCCTTCTTCTGCCTGGATCCGGGCGCCAAGCAGCCCGTCCTGCACATTCTGCTGGGCGACCTGAAGGCGGCCCTGCCCTTCAACACGCTGAAAGAGTCCTTCGACATCAAGGAGGACAGCCACGACGCCCGCCTGCTGGAGATCGTGACCAAGGGCCTGAACTACGTGAAGCAGATCCGCCCCGGCGAGCAGATCCCGGGCGAGCTGCTGGACGGCCGCGCCTCCTGGTCGGTGGAGGACAAGCACCGCGCCATCGCCAAGGGGCGCCTGACGGTGCAGCTCGTCTCCTGGATCACCGGCAGCGAGATGATCGTGGTGGACGCCGACGAGCTGGAGCAGGTCGTCGAGGATCCGCAGACCAAGCAGCGCATGAAGACCGCCTTCGCGGAAATCGCCGCGAAGATGGGCCTGACGGACAATTACGAGCAGTTCCTGACCGACCGCATCGAGGATTTGACTCAGGAACTGTCCTACATCGAAGCGTTGCGCGACCGCTTCAACCACATTCGCGCCATCAGCGTGAATCTGACCAAGCTGGGCCAGCTCTACCGAACCGACCGCACCTTCTGCAGCGAGATCGCCCGCATGCAGGGTCTGATCCAGAAGCCGATCAAGGGCTATGACGCGATCTTCGAACAGGCGGACGCGCAGACCGGCGAAGTCGTCGGCGCGCTGCGCTCCTTCGACACCACCGTCCGCTTCATCCGCAAGATCCGCGACGATCTGCGCGCCAAGCTGCTGGAGTGGGAGGAACTGCTCCAGGCCTGGGACAGCACGCCCATCGAGAAATCGCCGGCCGTCGAGCAGTTGCAGAAGCAGACCTACCGCTTCCTCGCCAACCGCTACATCGAGACGAAGGTCTGGGAGCGGAAATAGCTTCTCCCGCCTGTTCTCAGGCGCCCGGCTCGCGCAGCAGGGCACCCTGGCGCAGCAACTCCCGTTGCACCGCCCCGACCGCGATGTCGCGCGACCGCTCCTGCCTTTGCGCCGCCATGGCCGCACAGACGCCGGCCGCCTGCCCCGTCGCCATGCAGGTGGGCGTGACGCGGTAGGAGGAATGGGCCTCGTGGCTGCCGGAAATGCAGCGGCCGGCCACCAGAAGATTGTCCACCCCCTTGGGCAGCAGCGCGCGCATCGGCACCTCGTACCATTCGCCTGAGGGCACGCGCTTCAGCACCGTGCCCTGCCCGGTCGGGCTGTGGATGTCCACGGGGTAGGTGCCGCGCGCGATGGCGTCGTCGAACTTGGCCGCGCCAAGCACATCGTCCGCCGTCATGGCGTAGTCGCCGACGATCCGCCGCGTCTCGCGGACGCCGATCCCGGTGCCGGTCTGGCAGTTGTAGGCCTGGGCGAATCCGGGGACATATTTGCGCAGGAAGGCGGCGATCTGCGCGACCTGCCGGTGGCTTTCCCACTCCGCGCGGGTCAGGTCGAAAACGTCGGTGCCGAGCACGCCGGTCACCCGCGTGCAGTTCAGCGCGATCTCGCCGGGGTGGGTCGTGGCGAAGAACAGGATGTCCTCGCGCGTCAGGGTCAGGTCGCCGTTGGCCGTGGCCTTGGACACGAAGTCCCACAGGCCATGGACGCCGCGCCACTGGGTCGGGTTCTGCGTGACGAAGCTGGAAAAGGCGTCGTGGTCGAAGCCGACCATGCGGAACATTAGCGTCATGGGCTGAGTCAGGCCGTCTTCCTCCCGCCCGACCTCGTAGGCGCAGCCGGCCAGCGCCGCGATGTCGCCGTCGCCGGTGCAGTCCACGATGCAGTCCGCCTCGATCACCACGGGGCCGGATTTCGTTTCGAACACGACGGCGTTCGGCCGCCCCTCCTCGCCCAGGACGGTGGAGGCGAAGGCGTGCAGCAGCACCGTCACGCCCGCCTCGTCCAGGATCTCCTGCGCCGTGACCTTCAGCACTTCCGGGTCGAAGGGGACGGTGAAGCCGGTGTCCGGGGACGGCGGGATGGCGCCCATGCTCGCGTAAAGGCGCCCCAGGAAGACCGCCAGCGCCCCGCCCACAACGGGTTCGCCGGGGCCGTGGTCCTGCGGCATCAGGCGGGTGTTGTCGACCACCGCGACCGAGCCGCGCTGGGTGTAGAAGCTCATCCAGGGCATCACCAGCGCCACCGTGGCGTTGCCGCCGAGGAAGCCGTAGCGCTCCACCAGGATCGTGTCGGCGCCGGCCTGCGCCGCGCCGATGGCGGCGCCGAGACCAGCCGGCCCGCCACCGACCACGAGCACCTGGCAGCGCCCCACGCGTGTGGCCCGGCGTGGCGGCAGCGTGACGGTTTCCGGATGGGTGGGTCGTTTCAGGACAGGCACGGCTTTCTCCTTCTTGGGCGCTTCGTCACTCCCCTCGCCCATCTCCGATGGGAGAGGGAGGGGCCCGCGCTGAAAGCGCGGGAGGGTGAGGGCAAGGTTTCATCGAGAATCCTGCGCTCGCGTTGCCCGGATTCTCGGGCTGACCTTGCCCTCACCCTCCCATGGCTTCGCCATGGGTCCCTCCCTCTCCCGCCAGGGGCGGGAGAGGGGAATTGCGCACTGCCTGGACGGCGAGCGGGGCGGTGCGGCGGGCGCGGTCTTGCAGGACGGGGAGCCGGTCGCGCAGCAGCGATTTCTGCTCCGCGCGGTGGTCCCACAGCCGGTCGAGGTCGGCGAGAAAGGTGCCGGCCGTGGTGTGGGAGGCCATCGCGCGCGGTTCCAGCCCCAGCATGGTGAGGAAATCATAGACCTTCGAGGCGTAAGGCAGCGCGATCAGCGGCGTGCCGGTGATCGCGGCGAAGATCAGGAAATGCAGCCGCATGCCCACGGCCATCTCCAGATGCTGCATCAGCCCGATGATCTGGCGCGGCGAATAGCTGTATTTCAGCAGGTGCGCGCGTTCCGGCAGGGCCATGCGGCCCATGACGCGGTGCGCCTCCCGCACGTCGGCGCGCTCCATGGGCACGAAGACGACATCGGCGCCGAACCGCTCGATTATGTAGTCCGCCGCCTCGGCCAGAAGCTGGTGGTAGGTCGATTCCGACAGGTCCGGCGCCGCCGCGCCCTGCTCGCGCACCGACAGGCCGACGAGGGGGCGGTTGCGGGGGATGCCCGCCTCCGCCAGCATGGCGTCGGTGAAGGGCTCCGGAGTCAGCAGCAGGGCCGGGTCGGAGGTGACCGTCACTGGGACATGCACGCCGATCTCCTCGATCAGGCGCTTGGCGCTGGGTTCGCGGACGGTGATCCCGGCCATGCGGTCCAGCCCGTCGCGGACGGCGTCCCGCTCCACCCGGTCCTTCAGCGGGCCGACGCCGATGGCGAAGGTGTAGGTGGGGATGCCCAGCCGCTGTGCGATGGTGACCTCGCGCAGGTAGGTCTGCGCCTCGCTGTCGTAGAGGATTCCGCCGCCGCCGAGCAGCAGCAGGTCCAGCCGCTCCACCTCCGGCGTAATCTCGTCGCGGGTGGCCTCGCGCGGGTTCAGCACGCGGTCCACCGTATGGTTCTCGCGGGTGTGCGGGGCGTTGCGGGTGAAGACGACCACCTCGACATCCGGAACCGTCGCGCGCAGTTGTTCGACCGCGGCGGTGAGAATCGCCTCGTCGCCCAGGTTGAGTCCTCCGTAGGACCCCGAAATTCCAATGACCGTCATCCGCGCCCCCGCCGTTTCGCGGTGCAACCGGACCGACTGGCGAAGGTTCCCCGGGGCCGCTATTCTGGCGCCAACCAAACGTCAATTTGGCCCAACAACAATTTGGACATTCCCGAGAGGGAGGAGAGACCCATGGATCAGCCGTTGTGGACGCCGTCGGAGGAGCGCATCGCCTCCGCCAACCTGACCACCTTCCGCGAGGCCGCGAACGCCCGCTTCGGCCTGCGCATGGCGGACTATGCCGACCTCTACAACTGGTCGGTTGCCGGGAAGGAGGACTTCTGGCGCTTCCTGTGGGAGTGGGCCGGACTGAAGGGCGATCTGGGCAGCGTGGCGCTGAAGGACGGCGACAAGATGCCCGGCGCCCAGTGGTTTCCGGAGGCGAAGCTGAACTACGCCGAGAACCTGCTGGCCGGCGCGCCGGAGGCTGAGGCGGTGGTCTTCTGGGCCGAGGACAAGCAGAAGCGCCGCTGGTCCGGCGCGGAGCTGAAGGCCCAGGTTTCCCGCCTGCAACAGGCGCTGAAGGCGCTGGGCGTCGGCAAGGGCGACCGGGTGGCCGCGGTGATGCCGAACATGCCGGAGACGCTGGCCGCCATGCTGGCCGTGACGAGCCTGGGCGCCATCTGGTCCTCCTGCTCCCCGGACTTCGGCGTCCAGGGCATCACCGACCGGTTCGGGCAGATCGAGCCGACCGTGCTCTTCGCGCCCGATGCCTATTGGTATAACGGCAAGTCCCACGACGTCCGCGCCAAGATCGCCGAGGTGCTGAAGGATCTGCCGACCGTCAAGCGCACGGTCATCGTCCCCTACGTGAACGAGGAGCCGGACGTCAGCGGCATCCGCGACGCGGTGCGCTATCCCGACTTCCTGGCCCCGCACGCCGCGGCCGAGGTGACGTTCGAGCGGGTGCCCTTCAACCACCCGATGTTCATCCTGTTCTCCTCCGGCACCACGGGCAAGCCGAAGTGCATCGTGCACGGGACCGGCGGCACGCTGATCCAGCATGTGAAGGAACACCGGCTGCACACCGACCTGCGGCCCGGCGACCGCATGTTCTATTTCACCACCTGTGGCTGGATGATGTGGAACTGGCTGGTCTCCGGCCTCGCCAGCGGCACGACGCTGCTTCTGTACGACGGCTCGCCCTTCGCGCCGACCGGCAACATCCTGTTCGACTATGCGGATGCCGAGCGCATGACGCTGTTCGGCACCTCGGCCAAGTTCATCCAGCAGGTCGAGAAGTCGGGGCTGGAGCCGATCAAGACGCACAAGCTCGACACGGTGCGGACGCTGACCTCCACCGGTTCGCCCCTGATGCCGGAGAATTTCGAGTTCGTGTACCGGGCCATCAAGACGGACGTGCATCTGGCCTCCATCTCCGGCGGGACGGACATCGTGTCATGCTTCGTGCTGGGCAATCCGACGGCGCCGGTCTGGGCGGGCGAGCTTCAGACCGCCGGCCTGGGCATGGCGGTGGAGGCCTTCGACGACAACGGGCACGCGGTGCGCGGCGAGAAGGGCGAACTGGTCTGCACCCGCCCCTTCCCCAGCATGCCCGTCGGATTCTGGGCCGATCCGGACGGCAAGAAGTACCGCAACGCCTATTTCGAGCGGTTCGACAACACCTGGACGCACGGCGACTTCATCGAACAGACGGTGCACGGCGGCTGGGTGATCTACGGCCGCTCCGACGCGGTGCTGAACCCCGGCGGCGTGCGCATCGGCACGGCGGAGATCTACCGTCAGGTGGAGCAGATGCCGGAAATCAACGAGGCGGTCTGCATCGGCCAGGAATGGGACGGCGACGTGCGCGTCGTGCTGTTCGTGGTGCTGCGCGAGGGGCTGACGCTGGACAAGGCGCTGGAGGACGCGATCCGCAAGCGCATCAAGGAAAACTGCTCGCCCCGCCACGTCCCGGCCAAGATCGTCCAGGTCAGCGACATCCCGCGCACGCGTTCCGGCAAGATCACCGAGCTGGCGGTGCGCGACGCCGTGCACGGCCGCCCGATCAAGAACACCGAGGCCCTGTCCAACCCGCAGGCGCTGGACGAGTTCACGGAACGTGCGGAGCTGAAAGGTGGCTGATGGCGACGCTTGACCTGTTTCTCGACCTCGACGGGGTGCTGGCCGATTTCGACCGGGGCGTGAAGGCGGTCACCGGCAAGCGCCCCGAAGAGCTGCCGATGAAGGTCATGTGGCGGGAATTGTCCCGCCACCCCGACTTCTTCGGCACGCTGGAGTTCATGCACGACGCGCAGGATCTCTGGCGCTTTTGCGAGCCCTATGAGCCGACGATCCTGACGGGCCTGCCGCTGGGATCCTGGGCGCCGGAGCAGAAGCGGCGCTGGGTTGCCCACATGCTGGGGCCGCACGTCCGCGTCATCACCTGCATGGCGAAGGACAAGTTCCGCTACGGCGGCCCCGGCAAGGTGCTGGTGGACGACCGCGAAAAGGCCCGCGACCCGTGGGAGACGGCCGGGGGCACCTTCGTGCTGCACACCAGCGCCAGGACCTCCATCGAGGAGCTGAAGCGCCTGGGTTTCGGAGGGTAGCGCCTGGACGGGTTGGGAGGGGCCACGCAGGCCCCTCGCCTTCCCCGACCCTTATTCGGCGGCAGCGTGCCGCGCTTCGTGGCGGGTCTTGAGCAGGGAGACCGCCACGCCGCCGGCGATCAGCGTGAGCGTGACCGCCAGCGAGAACAGGGGCTCCGGCTTTCCGAAGACCTGTGTGTAGAAGATCTTGCCGCCGATGAAGACCAGCACCAGCGCCAGCGCGTATTTCAGGTAACGGAAGCGGTGCACCATCGCCGCCAGCGCGAAGTAGAGCGCGCGCAGGCCAAGGATGGCGAAGATGTTGCTGGTGTAGACGATGTAGGGATCGGTCGTGATGGCGAAGATCGCCGGAACGCTGTCCACCGCGAAGATCAGGTCCGCGAACTCGATCATCATCAGCGCCAGGAACAGCGGCGTGGCGTGAAGCAACACCCGGCCGTTCTGAGCGGCCTCCCGGACGAAAAAGCGCTGGCCACGGAACCCGTCCGTGATGCGCAGATGCCGGCGCAGGAAGCGAAACACGGGGTTGCCGGCGATGTCCGGCTGGTGGTCGGCGGCGAACAGCATCTTCACGCCGGTGACCAGCAGGAAGGCGCCGAACAGGTAGAGCACCCAGTCGAACTCGCTGACCAGCGCGGCCCCGGCGGCGATCATCGCGCCGCGCATGACGATCACGCCCAGGATGCCCCAGAACAGCACCCGGTGCTGGAGTTCGCGGGGAACCGCGAGATAGCCGAAAATCAGCGAGATGATGAAGACGTTATCGAGCGACAGGCTCTTTTCGATGAAGAAGCCGGTGTAATACTGGATGCCGGCCGTCTCGCCCATCGACCACCAGACCCAGCCGCCGTACAGAAGAGCGACGGCGATGTAGAAGGCCGACAGGCGCAGGCTTTCCGCCACGCCGATTTCATGGTCGCGGCGGTTCAAAACACCCAGGTCGAAGGCCAGCAGGGCCAGGACGACGGTGAGAAAGGAAAGCCACACCCAAACCGGCTTTCCCATGAAATCGAGAAGAACGGGAGCTAACAGGGAATCCATCGCGAGACCCACTTGATGGCGCTGCGTCTGCAGTGAACCCAAGCGGTATCCGACATCACGGCTGACGCCTCAGCCGCCAGAGGGGCCCGGACCCGAACGCCTTGCAGGTGGTGTCGCAAGACAACCATTCAAGGTGCTGCCCGGCGAGTCGGGCGAATTGCCAGCGCGGCGGATCGCTGCGCCGCGGTCATCCGGCCAAATGACATACCCGATGATGCATTCACGCCACAGTTTAGGCAAGAATTCAGGTTCTGGAATACACTTGCGGTTGCTTTTGAAGGCTTCGCTCTTGTGCGGATGGTTTCATTCTGCCAATAACTCGAAAAAATCCACAATCGATCCAGCCCAATGGAGTTACGCATGAACCAGGCCGAGCTCATCGAGACCGTCGCGACCAGCGCTGGCATCAAGAAGACCGAAGCGGCGAAGGTCGTTCAGTCGGTGTTCGAAGGCATCTCCTCGGCGCTGGGCCGTGGTGAGGAAGTGCGCCTGGCCGGCTTCGGCATCTTCGAGGTGGCGGAGCGAGCCGCTCGCGAAGGCCGCAACCCGCGCACCGGCGAGGTCGTGAAGATCGCCGCCTCCAAGGCGCCGAAGTTCAAGCCCGCCAAGCAGCTGCGTGACTCGGTCAACGGCTGATACGCACGCGATCGGAGCGGAGCCCCACCATGTCCATGGAACCATCGGAGCTGCAGGCGCTGACCGCCAAGGTCGTCGCTGCCTACGTCGGCAACAACCCGGTCGCGGTGGGTGACCTGCCCGCGCTGATCAACAACGTCCAGGGCGCGTTCCGCGGTCTCGGCGAAGAGAAGTCCGCTCCGGCCAAGGCCGAGCAGGAACCCGCCGTGCCGATCAAGAAGTCGGTCACGCCCGACTACATCGTCTGCCTGGAAGACGGTAAGAAGCTGAAGATGCTCAAGCGGCATCTGAAGACCGTGTACGACCTGACGCCGGACGAGTACCGCGCCAAGTGGGGCCTGCCGGCGGAATACCCCATGGTCGCCCCGAACTACGCCAAGGCGCGGTCGGAAATGGCCACCAAGCTTGGGCTGGGGCGCAAGCGGGTCGTGCAGGACTGACGGTCCACACCATTTCCGTGTTGTGATCGGGCGCATCCACCGGGTGCGCCCGATGTCTTTACCGGAACGGCTTTCCGTCAAAAGGGCTTCTGCCAAGAGAACGGCGACTGCGACATTCTGCGCATAGCGCGATTGTGCAATGCGGCATAGGCTTTCGACATACGCCTCTGGAGCGTTTCCTCCCTAGACTCGGGCCGTTGGGCATCCCAACGGCCCTTTTTATGCCTACGGAGTCTTCAGCGGCCCGGAGCCGTGGCGTCGCCCTCGTTCAGGCTGCGCTGCATCAGCACACTGTCGACCCAGCGCCCGAACTTGAAGCCGACCGATGTCAGCACGCCGACCGGTGCGAAGCCGAGCGACCGGTGCAGGCCGATGGATGCCGCGTTCTCGCTGCCGCCGATCACCGCGACCATCTGTCGGCATCCTGCCTCGGCGCAACGCTCGATCACCGACGCCAGCATGGCGCGCCCGATGCCCCGCCCCGTGAAGTCCGGGTCGATGTAGATGGAATCCTCGACGGTGAAGCGGTAGGCCGTGCGCAGCCGGTACGGTCCGGCATAGGCATAGCCCGCGACGATCCCGCCGATCTCGGCCACCACGTAGGGAAAGCCCCGGCCGAGCACGTCGCTGCGGCGGCGTTCCATCTCGCCCACGTCCGGCGGCACCTCCTCGAAGGTGGCTAGGCCGTTCAGCACATGGTGGGCGTAGATGGCCTGGATGCGATCCAGGTCTTCAGGGCGGCTGTCGCGAATGAGCATGGGCGAGATCCGTGGCTTTTCGTCCGGGATAGCATGGCGGACGCAACCTTGAACAGGGGCCCGGTTCCACCTGGGGTTTCCCGGCCCTTCCCTCCCGGCGGAGCATGCCTTTCCGCCTAACGGTTATGGCCGAATGGCCGAGTGTTTCAAAGAAGGCACCGCCATGTGGCCGAGTACAGACCAAAAGGAGAAGCCCACATTCCCCCGTCACCCAAACGTCAGACCCGCAACACGATATGATGCGACAAAAGTTCATTCGCTCCTGTCGGCTGTCGCGGCGGCAGAATAGCCCGGACATACGCCAAAAAATATTGCTGCGACGCCGTTTACGGGCTTGATCCAACTTGGCGGTAGCGGCACAGTACCAATGTCCGATTGGCACATCCTTGGATAATTTCGGCAAAATCCCACAAACAAAAAGCCGAAACGATGAGCGACGCATAAGCGCTCACCGGAAGGGGATGGTGTCGCGGACGACGGTGGAGCGTTGGAGAGAGGAGGCCTTGGAGTGCTCAAGAAACTCCTGACTGGTGAAAACGCCAGCCTGTCCCGATACGTCGAAGAGTCGAAGCGGTTCCCCATCCTGGCGCCCGACGAGGAGCGCGAACTCGCCGTGGCGTGGCGCGAACGCGGCAGCGGCGTGGCGCTGGAACGTCTGGTCGGCAGCCATCTGCGCCTGGTCATCAAGATCGCGCGGGGGTTCGGCGGCTATGGGCTTCCGCTCGCCGATCTCGTGGCGGAGGGCAACGTGGGCCTGATGCAGGCGGCGCAGAAGTTCGACCCGGAACGCGGCTTCCGCTTTGCGACCTACGCCACATGGTGGATTCGGGCCGCCATCCAGGAATACATTCTGCACAGCTGGTCGCTCGTGAAGATGGGCACCACGGCCGCTCAGAAGAAGCTGTTCTTCAACCTGCGCCGCCTGAAGAGCCAAATGGAGGAGCTGGAACAGGGCGACCTGTCGCCGGAAACAGTGACCGCCATCGCCACGGAGCTGGACGTGCCGGAGCTGGAGGTGGTGGAGATGAACCGCCGCCTGGCTTCCAACGACAGCTCGCTCGACGCCACCCTGTCCAGCGACGGCGAGACCAACTGGCTGGAACTGCTGGCCGACGACCGCCCGACCCAGGAAAACGTGATCGCCGAGGCCGACGAGCTGGCCCTGCGCCGGCGGCTGGTCGGTCAGGCCCTGGAACGGCTCGACGACCGCGAGCGGCGCATCCTGTTCGAACGCCGTCTGAAGGATGACCCCTCGACGCTGGAGGCGCTCAGCCAGCAGTTTTGCGTGTCGCGCGAGCGCGTGCGCCAGATCGAAGTGCGCGCCTTCGAGAAGCTGCAGAAGGCCGTGCTCAGCGCGGCCCAGGCCCTGCGGCGCCCGGCGGCGCAGCACGCGGCGGCGTGAGAAGGAAATCCGACGCAACCGTTGGCTTCTGCAACGATGGTTTGAATTCCAACCGGCGGCTGCCCTGAGGGCGCCGCCGGTAATTTTTTGCCCGCAACAGGCCTGCGACAATGCATACCGTTTCCTCAACCCCACGCGGCAGGCATAGTGCCGGTTGTAGAGTCGAATATTTTGCATTCTACACAAATCCTGTTACCCTGACGCCGACCTATCTCGCGGGGAAGTCGCTCCATGTCGCATGCCGCTCAGACCCAGTCCATTGTCGATCGCATCTCGTTTCTGCGGATCGACGAAGGCACAAAATCAACCCTTCGGGAATTCCAGCCCCATCTGGCTCAGCGGATCGACGGCTTCCTGGAGGACTTCTACGGCTATCTCCGCGCCGTCCCGCAGGTTGCACCGCTGCTGACCAACCCGAGCGTCGTGGGGCGCGCGCGCGATCTTCAGAAGCAGCATTGGCTGAAGAACGTCTTCACCGGCACCTTCGACGACGCCTACATGGCGCAGGTGCTGAAAATCGGTCAGGCGCACCAGCGCATCGGCCTTGAGCCGCGCTGGTACATGGGCGCCTACTGCTTCATGATGAACAAGCTGATCGACCTCGGCGCGCAGGTCTACCGCAAGAAGCCGGAGAAGCTGGCCCTGCTGCTTCAGGCGGTCAACAAGGCGGTCTTCCTCGACATGGACCTGGCGACTTCGGTCTATGTGGACCTGAACACGGCGGCGATCATCTCCCGCGAGTTGGGCAGCACCGCCGATTCGTTCGAGCGTGAGGTGAAGGGCGTCGTGCAGGCCGTCGCGTCGGCCGCACAGCAGCTTCAGAGCACGGCCCAGAACATGACCCGCACCGCGGAGGAGACCAGCGCCCAGTCCACCGTGGTGGCCGCCGCCGCGGAAGAGGCGTCGGTCAACATCCAGACTGTGGCCGCCGCCGCGGAAGAGCTGACCGCCTCCATCGGCGAGATCAGCCATCAGGTCACCCAGTCGGCCGCCATCGCCAGCGAGGCCATGTCGCAGGCCGAGCGCACCAACAACACCGTGCAGGGCCTTGCCGACGCGGCGAGCCGCATCGGTCAGGTGGTGAAGCTCATCCACGACATCGCCAGCCAGACCAACCTGCTGGCGCTGAACGCCACCATCGAGGCGGCGCGCGCGGGCGAAGCGGGCAAGGGCTTCGCGGTCGTGGCGTCCGAGGTGAAGAGCCTCGCCAACCAGACGGCCAAGGCCACCGAGGAGATCAACTCGCAGATCGGTGCGGTCCAGGGGGCGACCCAGGAAGCGGTCGGCGCCATCCGCTCCATTTCCGAGACCATCTCGCGAATCAACGAGATCTCGACCTCCATCGCGACCGCCATGGAGGAGCAGGGTGCCGCCACGACGGAGATCGCCCGCAACGTTCAGCAGGCCTCCATCGGCACGCGCGAGGTGAGCGAAACCATCGTGCGCGTGAACGCGTCGGCAGCCGACACGGGCAGCGAGGCGCGCAACGTGCTTGGCGCGACCAACGAACTGACCCGTCAGTCGACCACGCTTGGCACCGAGGTCGACCGGTTCCTGGCCCGGGTGCGCGCCGGCTGACCGACGCCCCTTCCCTGAAGCGAACTTCCGTTCGCTTCAGATTCAAATGGCCTCACTCGCCGGCTCTCAGCGGATGCCTGTGGCATCCGCCTGCCGCCAGCGGGAACGAAGTTCCCGCGAGAGGCCGGGCTTCAGACGCACGAGCGTCCGGGCCCGCCGTCGCGGTCCAAAGCGGATTGAAATCCGCTTCAGGAAGACCTGAGCACAAAGCAAGAGCGCCGGTGGTTGGATGGCAGCCGCCGGCGCTCTTGCTTTGTGCTGTGCGTGTCCGCCTGCCGGACCGCGTTACATGGCCGTGCGGACAACCATGTCGCTGATCGTCACGTTCTCAGCCCGCGCCGCCATCCACACGTCGTCCAGCGAGCGCCAGTGGCTGCGTCCGCCCAGAGTGGCCAGCGCGCCGCCGCGCATCACGACGAAAAGGCCAGTGCGCCCCAGATTCACGATTCTCATCATTGCCCTGCCCTCCATCGCCCGACCGGTATCCCGGAAAATTTGTCGGTGTACTGCTGAATTGTCCAGCCCTGAACTGGTTTAGACCCTAACCTGACACGCAGCGGGCGTCAACGCTGACAGATGTCATAATTCTTTGGTCCTCTCCAGACCGATGCGCGTTCAGGGATTGTTAATCCTATGGACCTCTCTCGCGATGTGAGAGGTAATTTTCGCAATGCGCACCCATCAAGCTCTTTCACGCCTCAGCAAGCGCAACCCTGGCATGTTCGGTGACGGAGTTCCAATCGCCGCGTGAGGGCTGACGGAAGAGCCGCATGGTCGGGTACCAGGGGCTGTCGTCCCGGTGGAGGAGCCAGCGCCAGTCTGCCTCGTGGTGCAGAAACGTCCAGACCGGCTTCCCGAGCGCCCCGGCGAGATGGGCGACAACCGTGTCCACCGACAACACGAGGTCGAGGGTCTGGATCATCGCCGCGGTGTCGCGCAGGTCCGTGGTCCGCGGGGGCTTGTCGCAAAAGGGCAAGCTTTCGGCGTCGTCCAGTGGCGCGCCGCGCTGCAAACAAACCCAGTCCACGCCCGGCACATCCATCAGGCGCCGGACGAGGTGCCGCGGCAGTGAGCGGTGCCCGCCGTCCCAGGCCCCGGCGGCCCAGGCGAGCCCGACGCGCAGCCGGTCGCCTCGAGGGCCGCCTTGCGGCAGCTTGGCGGCTTGCGCGGCGATCCGCGTCGTCTCGGTCGACAGGTAAGGAACGCCGCCGGGAGCCGTCGCAAGCGTCGTGCGGAAGGCGAAGGGCAGCTCCATCAGTTCAGCCTGCACGGAAAAGGCCGGCATCGGAGCCTCGTCCGACAGCGGGACGACGCCCTCCACGCCGGGAAGGCCCGCCAGCAACGCCTGCACACCGTCTGGTGCCTGGACCCACAGGCGCGACGCGCGCTCCGCCACCAGCGGCAGGTAGCGCGCGAACTGCACGATGTCGCCCAGCCCGTGGTAGCAGCGCACCAGAACCGCCTGCCCGTCGAAGGTAGCGCCGTCCCAAACCGGGCGTTGGTGGAAAGGCCGGTCCGTCGGATTGAACTCGTCCGGCTCCATAGCGGACAGCACATGATCGCTGACGGCCCAGGCCGCCTCGAACTCGCCCAGCAGCATGTGGGCTTTCCACCGCTCCCCACCGATAGCGAGCGGATCAACGCCGAGTGACAGCGCGCGCTCGTACAGCTCAAGGCTTTCGCGGACCCGGCGCGCCCGCAGATGCGCCGCCGCGCGGTCCAGCAGATCGGCCGCCTCGGACGGCCATAAAGTGTCCACGCATCCCCTCCGTCGATAAATCCCCGGTTCGATCAACCGGGGAGATCAACGCGGACGGACGTGTGCCGGTTCACCGGGGAACGCGGCCTTCCGAAAGCCGTTTCCAGGAACATACGGCATGAGCCCTGGGAGGAGGAATGGACGCCGCCGCGACGCACGATGCGATCACCCTGCCCGTCACGATCCGGCTGGCCCGCCGGGACGACCTTCCGGCGCTGGAATGGTTCGGGTTGCACACCCCGCATCGCGAGATCATCGCCAACGCCTTCCGCACGCAGGAGCGCGGAAACGGCGCTCTGCTGGTCGCCGAGGTCAACGGCTTCCCCGCCGGCCAACTCTGCATCGACTTCCTTCGCAAACGCCACCTGAGGCGGGGCACCCTGTGGGCCTTGCGCGTGTTCCAGCCCTTCCGCAAGCAAGGGCTTGGCACGCGCCTGATGACGGCGGCGGAACGCACCGTGGTGGAGTATGGCTTCGCGGAAGCCGAACTGGGCGTGGACCGCGACAACGCCGGGGTGCTGGCCTTCTATGATCGGTTGGGCTACGAGCCCTGCGGGACCGAGCGGGGCCGCTACTCCTACCGCACACCGGCGGGGGAACTGGTGCAGGTGCCCATCGACCAGTGGATCCTGCAGAAGACTCTGCGCCGCGATGCGTTGCGGCGGGCCGCCGCGTCGCTGGCCTCCGTACCGTCGGTCTCTATTCCGCGGCTAGGGCAATGATCCGGGCCGGACGGCGCCGCGGCAGCCGGATGCGCGCGCCGTCCAGGACCGTGACCAGCTCGCGGGCGGAATCCGTCGCCAGCGCCAGGGCGAGCAGCGGCAGCCAACGGTCGAAGAGCTGAGCCGCGACATCCTCCTCTCCGGCCTGCAAGGCGGCCAGCGCGTCGAGCAGCGCGATCTCGTCCATGCCGACCCGCGCGCAGGGCGGGCAGCGGATCTCCGGCCGCCCCGCGTCGGCGACCGCGAAGGAGCCGAGCAGGGCGAACAGGGGCAGCAACGCCGTGGACGGCACCCCGGCAACGCCGAAGCCGGCCCGCATGGCCGCCATTCCACCCGCCGTCCCGTTGCGGAACCATTGGCGAACACCGATCAGGATCGCCCGCTCGGCCGTCGTCAGGTCCGTCACCGTCCAGGGCGACAGACGCCCCTCATCCACCGTCTCGCACATGCTGCGTCCTCCGCAGGAGATTGACGGGGGCGACCGTAACCCATTCCGAACCAAAATGCGAGTCATTCTCATTTGCATAGACGGGCCTGTGACAAGGGTGGGATAGTCCGCATCGGAAAGGTTGGATTAACCATAACGGCGAATTCTTACCTCGCTCGATGACTGGAGCGTGGAAGGATGACGCGGATTTTCGGACAGGCACTGCTCGGACTGCTGGTGGCACTGGCGATGCTGGCGACGGCCCACCCGGCCAGCGCTCAGATTCGCCTGAACCCGGCTTATGGCGAGGACACTCTGCTCGGCCCCACCAGGGCGCGGGGCGCGGTGGTGTGGAGCCATGGCCGCTCTATCGAGGTGGAGGACTCCAACGCCCCGACGCCTCTGTACATGAAGGCGCTGCGCGAGGCCGGCTGGGACGTCTACCGGCTGGACCGGATGCGGGTCAGCGATACCCTGCCCAACAGCTCCCGCGCGCTGGCCGGCTATGCCGACCAGCTCAAGGACCGGGGGTACCGGCAGGTGGTGCTCACCGGCCAGTCCTTCGGGGCCTTCATTTCCCTGATGGCCGCGGGCCAGAGCGACCGGGTCGACGCGGTGGTCGGCACCGCCCCGGCCGCCTTCGGCAACTTCGCGGAGGCCTACGACAGCTTCCGCGACAACGCGGCCCAGCTCTGGCCGATCCTGCGCAACGTGCGGCAGGCGCGGGTCATGCTGTTCTTCTTCCACGGCGACGATTTTGATCCGGGCGGACGCGGCGAGGTGTCGCGCAACATCCTGGCTTCGCGCGGGCTTGCCAACATCGTGGTGGACCAGCCGGCCCTGCTGACCGGGCACGGCGCCGCCACGACCGGCATGTTCGTCCGCCGGTTCGGGGCCTGCATCGTGCGCTTCGCCGAAGCGCCGCCTGTGGCCGGCGACCCGTCCTGCGACGAAGCCTGGGGCCGCACGCCGAGCGCGGAGCTGCTGCAGGCCGCCCTGCCCGGCCCCGCTCAATCCGGCACGCGCGGCGTCGGGTCGTCGGAGCCGGTGTCGGTCGCCCGCCCCTTCCTGGGCACCTGGTACGGCGCCTACATCAACGGGCGCGAGGTGGCGCTGGCGGTTGACCGGGTGGAGGGCGACACGGTCTATGCCGACTATGTGCTCGGTCCGGGCATGGAGCCCGACCAGATCATCGAGCGGGTTCGCCGCAAGGGCCGCATCGAGAACGACGAGCTGATCTTCGACGAGAAGGGCCGCAACGTGCTGCGCTACCACGTCCGACCCGACGGGCGGCTGGCCGCGACGTGGCTGGAGCGCTCCGGCAAGGGACGGCTCGAAGCCACGCTGCGGCGCGTGAACTGACCTCAGAGACGGCGGGCGAGCGCGAGCAGCCCGCCGGCGCCGATCATCAGGCCGCCGGTCAGGCGGTTCAGGGTCCGGGTGGCGGTGGCGCTGGACAGGCGGGCGGCGATGCTGTTGCCGCCGGTGGCGTAGGCCATGATCCAGCCGAACTCCACAACCACCATCACCGAGACCAGCACGATGAGCTGGGGACCGAGCGGGGCCGACGGTTCGATGAACTGCGGAAACAGCGCGGCCATGAAGACCAGGGCCTTGGGGTTGCTGAAGGCGACGAACAGGCCGCGCAGGAACAGGCGGATGGCCGACACCTCCTCGATCACCGTCTTGTCCGACTCCGCGGCGGCCGGCTCCGTAGGAGCGCGCCACGCGGCGATGCCCAGCCAAGTCAGGTAGGCGACGCCCGCCCACTTCACCGTCAGGAAGGCCGGTTCGGACGCCTGCAGCAGGGCACCGAGGCCAAGCACCGACAGGGTTGCCAGGATCGTCAGCGCCGTGACCATGCCCAGCCCGCCCCAGGCGGCGCGGCGCACGCCGTAGCGCAGGCCGAGGCTCATCGCCAGAAGCATGTTGGGGCCGGGTGTCATCGACAGCACGAAGGCGGTCACCAGAAACAACCCCAGGGTCTGCCAGCTCATCGCGATCTCCCGAAAATGGCACGGCATGGGAGCATGGCCGGCGGGTGGTTGGCAAATGCGGCGGGCGCAGGTCTGCCTACCGGTCGGGTGCCGGAATGGGTTCGCGCAGCCACTCGTCCAGACTTTCGGGCAGACGCCGGACTCCTGGCAGGGAGGCCTCGGCCGAGCGGATCCGGGGGCCGAGCATCGCGCCGGGCCAGACGGCGCCCGTCGCATCGACCCGCGCGGCGTAGCGGGTGCCGGTGGAGGAGATGAATTCGCCCCGGCCGGAGGGCCGGTCGTGGAGGAAGTCGCCGACGTAGCGATGGCCTTCCGGGAAGGTCAGGATGCCGTGGCCGACGGCCTGCCCGCGCCGATAGGTGCCCGTGAAAGCCTTGCCGTCGGCCCACTCGACACGGGCCGGGCCTTCGAGACGGCCGTCGATGAAGACGCCCTCCGCCCAGCCGGCCGGTTCGCCGTCCTGCTCCCACTCCAGCACGCCGCCGCCCTGGGCGAAGCCGTTGCGGCACGGGCCGGTCCAGTGGACGGTCTTGCCGGCGGCGGGATGCTGGTCCCGGATCCGGCAGCCGTGGTCACGGTCCAGAACCACCGTTTCGGTGCTTGCCGTCCCCGCCCAGAGCAGGGCGCAGAGGCCGAGGGCCATGGGCCAGACGCGCATGCTTAATCCCTCCGGTATGCTCGCTTGGTGGCGAGGCGGAGAGGTTAATCACGGCGGGGCGCGGGGGCTGTGGCGCGCCTCTCATCCGACATGCGTTCGGATTCAGGAATCCTTGGACCAGCGGGCCGCCGCGTCGTTGTCGGTGGCCTTGGCCTCGACCCAGCGTTCGCCGTCGGGGGTGGCCTCCAGCTTCCAGAAAGGGGCCTTGGTCTTCAGCCAGTCGATCAGGAAATGGCAGCTTTCGAAGGCCGCCTCGCGGTGGGCGCTGGCGGTGGCGACCAGCACGATCTGGTCGCCCGGCTCCAGCCGGCCGTAGCGGTGGATGATCAGCGCGTCGTCCAGCGGCCAGCGCGCCCGCGCCTCCGCCTCGATGGCCTCAAGCTGCTTTTCGGTCATGCCGGGATAGTGCTCCAGCGTCATGGCGCTGACCGCCTCCCCGCCCGCCATGTCGCGCACGAGGCCGACGAACAGCGTCACCCCGCCGATGGAGGTCCGGCCACGGGTCATCGCGGCCAGTTCGGCCCCGACGTCGAAATCCTCGCGCTGCACCTTCACCGTCACGGCGCGTTCCCCCCACTGTTCGGGTCTCCCCCGAGCCGCAGGGCGTTCAGCGTGAAGCCCCAGTTCGAGGTGACCCAGATTTCTTCCTCCGGCCGCAGGTTGCGGTCCTGGATCGCCAGACAGACGCGCCCGGCGATGTAGCCGAACAGCACCAGCCCGACCTCCTCCACCCAATCCTCCAGCGCGCGGCAGAGGTCCAGCAGCTCCGCCGGGATGGCGCCGCGCTGCAGGGCCTCGGCGTTGCGCGCCTTGAAGAAGGCGGCGTCGGCGCCGTAGTTGCGCAGCAGGATCTGCGCCTCGTCCCGCACGCGGGCGCGGTTGCGCTCCGGATCCGGGTCGAGCGGGATGCGGTCGGCCAGCGCGTCCATCCCCGGAACGAACATCAGCCGGACGATCTGCGTGCGCTCCGACACCACGCCGCCGGCTCCGGCGTAGACGCCGTCCACCTCGTACATGGTGTAGCCCTGGATGCCCGACGACAGGCGCGCGGCGATGAGGTCCATGTTGTGGGCCAGTTCCGGCCAGTGCCGGTCCAGCAGGCGGACGATGTGCGCGCGGGTGTGCGTGTCGGCGAGATAGGCGCGGATGTTCGCCGCGTTGAACGCGTCGGTCAGCGTGTCGTAAAGCACGCCCTGGAAGTCGGCGCGCTTGGGCAGATACAGCTCCGCCTGCAAGCCGTGCTCGGGCGGCTGGAAAAGATATTGGCGGGACGGCGGCGCGCTACCGGCCATCGCGGGGGCTCAGCCGCCGGTGACCGGCGGGAACAGCGCGACCTCGTCGCCCGACGAGACCGGGTGGTCGTAGGGGACATGCTCCTGGTTCACGGCAACCTTGACGACCTTGGAGTTGGCCAGCGCCTCCGCGTGCTTCGGGCTGCGGGTCTTCAGCCATTCGACGAGGCCGCCGACGTCCTTGACCTCCGCCGGCAGATCGACGGTTTCCGTCGCCACGCCGATCTTGGTCCGCAGCCAGGCGAAATAGAGGACCTTCATCACCGAACCTCACTGAAGGGCAGGAATTCCACGATCATGCCGGGCTCGACGCGGGTCACGTCCTCCGGCAACTCGACGAGGCCGTCGGCCTCGACCATCGACGACAGGATGCCAGCGCCGTCGCGCGGGTGCTTGACGGCGGTCAACACGCCGTCGGCGGCGCGGGCCAGCGTGGCGCGCACATACTCCCGCCGACCGGCCTTCTTCTTGTAGGTGAAGCCGGCGCGCAGGGGGAACAAGGCCGGCGCCTCCTCCGCAGCGCCCATCAGGCGCAGCAGGATCGGCCGGGCGATGCGCAGGAAGGTGACCATCACCGCCACCGGATTGCCAGGCAGGCCGAGGAAGGCCGCGTTCCGGACCGTGCCCAGCGCCACCGGGCGTCCCGGCTTGATGGCAAGGCGCCAGAAATGCAGCGAACCCTGCGCCTCCACCGCCGCCTTGACGTGATCCTCCTCCCCCGTGGACATGCCGCCGGAGGTGATAAGCGCGTCGTGGCGGTCGGCAGCCGCGCCCAGCGCGTCGCGGATGGCGTCGCGCCGGTCGGGCAGGATGCCGAGGTCGGTCACCGCGCAGCCAAGCTGGCGCAGCGCGGCGATCAGGGCGAAGCGGTTGGCGTCGTAGATGCAGCCGGCGTCGAGCGGCGCGCCCGGCTCCCGCACCTCGTCCCCGGTGGAGAAGACGGCGATGCGCAGGGGCGTGCGGACCGCGATGTCGGCGCGGCCGAGCGAGGCGATCAGGCCGACATCTTCCGGACGGAGGCGGCGGCCGGCGGACAGCACGGTGGCGCCGCGCTGCATGTCCTCGCCGGCCTTGCGGCGGTTGGCGCCGCGCTTGATGCCGGCGGGAATGGCGACGGTGCCTCCCTGCCCCGGCTCGCCTTCCGCTTTGCAGTCCTCCTGCATCAGCACGGTGTCGAAGCCGGCGGGCATGGGCGCGCCGGTGAAGATGCGCACCGCCTCCCCGCGCTGCCCCGGACGGCCGAGCGGATGGCCGGCGGCCACCCGCCCCGTCACCGGGAGGATGGTCGAGGCTTCGGGCGTCAGATCGTCGAAGAAGACGGCATAGCCGTCCACGGCGGAGTTGTCGTGCGGCGGCACGTCGAAAGGCGCCACCACGTCTTCCGCCAGCACGCGCCCGAGAGCGTCGGAAAGGCCGACGCGTTCGGTGCCGGTCACCGGGCGGACACGCTCAGCCAGCAAGGCCAGAGCCTGTTCCACCGCCATCATCTCGCCGCCGAAGGCGAAGCAATCATTGCTGAGCTGAGCCATGGACGCACTCTAGTCCGGCGGGGCGGTTGGTATGAAGCCCGTTGTGCATCGTTGTGCAGATTGGGCCGGTTGCACAATGGGGTGGAGGCGGAGGGGTGAATGTTGTAAGATTTTATTCTTATCGCGGAAGGAGCATTTCCGCAAGGTTTTGCCCCCTCCCTAACCCTCCCCCGCTTCGCGGGAGAGGGAACTCCGCCGCAAGCCCCAATACCCTCTCCCGCGTAGCGGGGGAGGGAGGGACCCGCGAAAGCGGGAGGGTGGGGGCAACCGCTTTACCGCCCCACCAGCCCACAACGCTCCACGATGAAGGCGGCCACCGCCTCCTCGTCGTTCAGGTCGAGGATGGGGACCGGGGATTCGGGGACGGGGCCGTCGCTGGCGATGGCGACGATGGTGGGATCGTCGAGCGCGATCAGGGGCTTGCCGACGGAGCGGCGCCACACTTCGATCTTCTCGTGCGGTTCGCGCTTGAAGCCTTCGATCAGCAGCAGGTCCACCGGGGAGAGCTTGGGCAGCAGTTCGCTGAGCGACAGTTCGGGCTCGTCGTCGCGGATCTCGTGCATCAGCGCCCAGCGGCGGGGCGAGCTGACCAGCACCTCCGTGGCGCCGGCGATCCGGTGGTTGTGGCTGTCCTTGCCGGGATGGTCGATGTCGAATCCCTTGTGCGCGTGCTTCATCGTGGACACGCGGAGCCCGCGGCGGACCAATGCCGGAATCAGGCGGACGATCAGCGTGGTCTTGCCGCTGCCGCTCCATCCCGTCAGGCCGAACGTCTTCATGAAACCCCTATCCTCCCGCCGTGGCGCCTTGGTTCATCCGGCGCCTTACACCCGTCCATTACCAGAAACGCGCATGCGTGCGAATGACAAGTGCAGGCGGCGGCTCAGCCGGGCGTGCGGGCGGTGTTGGCGGGGGCGCCCTTGGACTGCTGGTTCGGCCGTTTCGGCGGCTGGTGCGCCATCATGTGTTTCAGGCCGGCGCGCATGTAGTCCCAGCCGGTGACGAAGGTCAGGATCGCCGCGACCCACAGGCCCAGCGTGCCGATGAGCGTGACGGGGATGTGCGGCGGGCCGTAGTCGCCGACGATCAGGAAGCCCAGCGCGAACATCTGGATCGTCGTCTTCCACTTGGCGAGCCACGTCACCGGCACGCCGACGTTCAGGCCGGCCAGATATTCCCGGAGGCCGGACACCAGCACCTCGCGCAGCAGGATCACCACGGCGGCCAGAACGGACAGGCCGGTCAGCCGCGCGAAGGCGACCAGCATGATCAGCGTCGCGGCGACCAGCAGCTTGTCGGCGATGGGGTCCAGGAACTTGCCGATGACGCTTTCCTGCTCCCACGCGCGGGCGAGATAGCCGTCGAAATAGTCGGTGATGCAGGCGGCGGCGAACAGGCCGCAGGCCGTGTAGGCCGCCCACGCCTCCGGCACGTAGAACAGCCCGACGACCACCGGGATCACCACGATGCGAGACAGGGTGAGCAGGTTGGGCAGGCTGGTCAGCATCGGATCGGACTCGGGATTCGGAAGGGTCTGGCGCCGGGTGACGGCATTCTAACCGTCGGAATGGAAATGATCGTATATCTTTTTCGCAACGGCCTTGCTGATACCCTCCACCGCCTCCAAATCCGCCAGCCCGGCGCGCGATACCGCGACCGCGCTGCCGAAATGGTGGAGCAGCGCCTTCTTCCGGGACGGGCCGATCCCCGGAATCTCGTCGATCATCGACTTGCCGAGCGCCTTGGTGCGCTTGGCCCGGTGCGTGCCGATGGCGAAGCGGTGCGCCTCGTCGCGCAGACGTTGCAGGAAATACAGGACCGGGTCGCGCATCTCCATCTGGAAGGGCGCGCGGTCGGGCATGAAGAATCGCTCCCGCCCGGCGTCGCGGTCCGGACCCTTGGCGATGCCGACCAGCGGCACATCGTCGATGCCCAGCTCCGCCAGCACCTCCTGCACGACGTTCAGCTGCCCCTGCCCGCCGTCGATCAGGACGAGGTCCGGCCATGTGCCCAGGGTGCGTTCCGGATCCTCCTTGACCGCTCGGCCGAAGCGGCGGGTCATCACCTCGCGCATCATGGCGAAGTCGTCGCCGGCCGCCCCTTCGGTCTTGATGTTGAACTTGCGGTAGGCGTTCTTGATGAAGCCGTCCGGCCCGGCCACGATCATCGCCCCGATGGCGTGCGCGCCCTGGACGTGGGAGTTGTCGTAGACCTCCACGCGCTGCGGCGGGCCGTCCAGCCCGAAGACCGCCGCCACCCCTTCCAGCAGGCGCGCCTGGGAGGAGCTTTCGGCCAGCCGACGCCCGTGCGCCTCGCGCGCGTTGGTCAGGGCGTGGTCCACGATGCGGCGCTTGTCGCCGCGCTTGGGCTCCACCAGCTCGACCTTGTGGCCGGCGCGCATGGACAGGGCCTCGGTCAGCAGGTCCAGTTCGGGCAGCTCGTGGCTGACCAGCACGAGGTTGGGCGCGGCCTTGTTCTCGTAAAACTGGGCGATGAAGGCGGCCAGCACCTCCTGCGTCTCCGCGCTCTTGTCGTGGCTGGGGAAATAGGCGCGGTTGCCGTAATTGCGGCCGCCCCGGAAGAAGAAGACCTGGACGCAGGTCGTCCCTCCCTCCGCATAGGCGGCGATGACGTCGGCGTCCTCGATGACGCCTTCCACGTTGATGTCCTGGTGCGCCTGCACGGCGGTCAGCGCGCGGATACGGTCGCGGTAGCGGGCGGCCGTCTCGTAGTCCAGATTCTCCGCCGCCTCCGTCATCTTCGCCGCGAACTCGGTCTGGATGTCGCGGCTTTTGCCGGACAGGAAGGCGCGGGCTTGGTTGACCTGGGCCTGATACTCCTCCGGCGAGACGCGCTGGACGCAGGGCGCGGTGCAGCGCTTGATCTGGTATTGCAGGCAGGGCCGCGTGCGCGCGGCGAACACCGTGTCGGCGCAGTTGCGCAGCAGGAAGGCGCGCTGGAGCGCCGTGATCGTCCGGTTGACCGCGCCCGCCGAGGCGAAGGGGCCGAAATAGTCGGCGTCGCGCGACCGCGCCCCGCGGTGCTTGGTCAGCTGCGGGTAGTCGTGGTCCTTGGTGATCATGATGTGCGGGAAGGTCTTGTCGTCCCGCAGCAGCACGTTGTAACGCGGCATCAGCCGCTTGATGAGATTCGATTCGAGGAGGAGCGCCTCGACCTCCGTGTGGGTCGTGACGAACTCCATCGTCTCCGTCTCCGACACCATGCGCTGGAGCCGCACGGGGAGCCGGTTGATCTGGGTGTAGTTGAACACCCGCCGCTTCAGGTTCTTCGCCTTGCCGACATAGAGCACCGCGCCGTCGCCCGCCAGCATGCGGTAGACGCCGGGTGTCTGGGGGAGCGTCTTCAGATGCTCGCGAATCACCTCCGCGCCGCGGGCGAGGTCGGCCGGGCGGCGGCGGGCGCGCTGGGGCGCGGATTCACCTTGAGCGGCGTCCGGGGACGCGTTCTCTGCGGAAGGCTCGGGCGGGGCGAGTTCCGTGGGGTCGGTAGCGGTGTCGGCCATGGTCCGAATGTCGTCGAGCGCGCGGGCCGGGTCAACTGCCCCCTGCCCAGGAGGATTAGAACGAACGACTCACCCCCTCGGAAGAATATCCACGACTCCTGTGGATAAGTGTGTCGATAACATGCGGACTAACACCTTGGGAGCGAGGCGGCGCAAGGCCTCTCTGGGGTCTGCCTATTTTTAAGGCGTTTTTTCTAAGTCATTGATTTGGCAGAGGAGAATTCGAGTCAAGCGGTGCCGTTCGGGGTGCGGCGAAAAATTTACTCCCCATGAAAACCACCCCTTGCGCGCCTTGGGTCCGATGTGTACAAAGCGCGGTCGCGCGGAAAGGCCCCTTTCCGGAGCCTATGACCTAAGTTTTATTCCACGGGCACGAAGCCCTGCCCTGGCTGCGCCCAGCCCAGGTGCTCACCCCCATCGAGCGCGATCATCTGCCCGGTCGCCGCGGGCGCGTCGATCAGGAAGCGCAGCGCCGCGCAGATCTCTTCCGGCGAGGTCCCGCGCTGAAGCGGCGTGGCGTCGCGCTGGGCGGCGAATTCCTCCTCCGACTGGCGGGCGTTGCGCAGGGTCGGGCCGGGGCCGATGCCGTTGACGCGAATGCGCGGCGCCAGGGCCATGGCGAGCGTCTGCGTCAGCGTCCACAGCCCGGCCTTCGACAGCGTGTAGGTGACGAAGTGCGGAGTGAGGTTCCACACCCGCTGGTCGATGATGTTCACGATCAGCCCATGTGCTTCAGGCGGAAGCTGCGCGGCGAAGGCTTGGCTCAGCACGAAGGGGGCGCGGAGGTTGGCCTCCATGTGCCGGTCCCAGGAATCGCGGGTCACGTCGGCCACCTCGTCCCGCTCGAAGCGGGAGGCGTTGTTGACCAGCAGGGTCAGGGCGCCCAGCCGCTCCACCGCCGCGGGGACGAGGGCCTGCACCTCCGATTCCCGCTCCAGGTCGGCCTTAAGCGCCACGGCGGTGCCGCCCATGGCCGCGATCTCCGCGACGACCGAATCGGCGTCGGCACGGGAGTTCAGGTAATGGACCCCCACTGCCCAGCCCCGCGCCGCGAGGTCGAGCGCGATGGCGCGCCCGATCCGCTTGCCAGCCCCCGTGACCAGGGCCGCTTTCTTCTTGATCTCGACCATGCCGCCATAGGTACCCTGCGGCCGATTCCGGTCAAGGGGCCAATTTCGCTGGGGGAGCGTGTCGCGCGGTGCTGCGGGAAGCCTTCGAGTATCTGACCACCCCCTACCCGCCGCTGGCCCGGCGCTATGGATACCTCGCCGAGGCGTTGGCGCTCGGCGCGCGGTACCGGCGCCAGAAGGACGCCTGGGCGCCGCATGTCGCCGCCTGCCGGCGATTCGTGGCGGAGGCCGCGGCGCGGGTGCCCAGGGGCGGGCGGGCGCTGGTCGCCGGATCCGGGCTGCTGATCGAGATTCCCCTGGCCGAACTGGTGGAGCGATTCGACGAGGTGGTGCTGGTGGACCTGGTCCACACGCGCTCCGTTCGGCAAGAGGTGCGGCGGATGCCGGCGGTGAGGCTGCTCACGCTGGATGTGAGCGGAGTGTTGGAACCGTTGGACGGAGCGCTGGCGGCGGGCGGGCCGCTGCCGGTGCCGACGCCGCCGGTGCTGGAGGGAGAGCGCTTTGCCTTCGCGGTGTCGTGCAATCTGCTGTCGCAATTGCCTCTGCTGCCGCTGAACGCCATCGAGCGGACGGCTCCCAAAATGCCCGAGGCCGAGCGCGCCGCCTTCGCCCATGGGCTGGCGCGCGGGCATCTGGACTGGCTGGCGCGCAGCGCGGAGACGGCGGCGCTCTTCACCGACGTCGAGAGCCTGTGGCTGGAGGGCGGGCGCGTGGTGGAGCGGGAGGACTCTCTGTGGGGAGTCGCCCTGCCCGCCCCCGACCGATCCTGGGCCTGGGACATCGCCCCGGCGCCGGAGGAGGACCGCGACCGGGATCTGCGGCACAGCGTCGGGGCATGGTTCGACGTGACGGGACTCGGCGCATCCTGTTGAGCGGAACGACCCGCTTTCTCAGGACAGGATTTCGCCATGAGTGCCGACGACAAGACTCCGGACAACAAGACCCCGCACAGCGACCCCGGCCTTCCCGCCAGCGAGGATGAGCGCCGCAACGCGCCAACCGGATCCCCCACGGGATCGGTGGACAACCCCTCCCCGCGCACCGGCGGCGGGGGCATTGATCCGGCGGCCCTGGGCGGCCCGGCGACGCCGGCCATCGGCCAGGACGGAGCTCAGGCCGGGGGCGGCCCGCAAGTCGGCGCGACGGAGGGCGGGACGCGGGGCGTGCTCGGGCTCGGCACCAGCGCGACCGCCGGGTCCGCGCCTGGATCCGACGACCGGGACCGGCCGCAGCCTCAACCGGGCGGACCCGACCGTATGCCGGACCGGAACGTTGCCGTGGACGGCGGACGCGACAACGCCTGAGCGGAGAGAGGGCGGCCATGGCATCGCTTGTTGAATCGGGGATCGTGCCGCCGGTCCCCAAGCCGCCGGCCACCGACCTGCCCCCGCGGGCGTTGCTCGCCGCGTTCCGGACCAACGCGCTGACGGCGTGGCCCCGCCGCGCCTATGACGAGGCGATTTTGGAGCGCCGCGTGCTTGGGCGGGCGAGCTTTCTCGTCAACGACGCTGCAGCCATCCGGCGGGTCCTGGTCGACAACGACGCCAACTACGGCCGGACGCCGGCCACCATCCGCATCCTGCGCCCGATCGTCGGGGACGGGGTGCTGCTGGCGCGCGGCGACTCCTGGAGAAGGCAGCGCCGTCTGCTCGCCCCGTCCTTCACGCCGCGCACGCTGCCGATGCTGGCCCGCCACGTCGCGCGCGCCACCGGTCCGGCGCTCGACCGGCTTGGGGCGGAAGCCGCCGGCGGCGCGGGGGTCGATCTGCTGCGCGCCATGCAGGCGCTGGCGCTCGACATCGCCGGACGGTCGATGTTCTCGCTGGAGACGGAACGCTTCGGCCCGGCCCTGCGGCGCATGATCGGCCGCTACAACCGGCACCTTGCCCGGCCGCACCCGACGGACTTCCTGTTCCCCCTGGCCGTGCCGACCGTCTGGGACCTGCTGCGCCGGCGCTTCCGCCGGGACTGGATCGGGCTGATCGACGGCATAATCGCGGAACGCCGGCGCGCCGGGCGGGCGGAGGGGCCGCGCGACCTGTTCGACCTGATGGACGAGGCGACGGACCCCGAAACCGGCGCTGGCTTCACGCCCGCCCAGCTGCGGGACCAAGTGGCCACGCTGATCATGGCCGGGCACGAAACCACCGCGCTCACGCTGTTCTGGGCCTGCTGGCTGCTGACGCAGGCGCCCGAGGCGCAGGAGCGCGTGGCGGAGGAGGCGCTGGCGCTCGACACAGCACCCGAAACCGATCCCGAGCGAGCCCACGACGCGCTGGCCCGCCTGCCCTTCACGCGGGCGGTGGTGGACGAGACGCTGCGGCTCTACCCGCCGGCCTACACCATCGTGCGGCTGTCGCTCGGCGAGGATAACCTGTGCGGCGTTCGGGTCCCGGCGGGGGCGCTGATCGCCATCGCGCCGTGGGTGCTGCACCGGCACCGGCGCCTGTGGCGCGACCCGGACGCCTTCGACCCGACGCGCTTCCTTCCCGGCGCCCCGGTGCCCGACCGCTTCGCCTTCCTGCCCTTCGGCGCCGGGCCGCGCGTGTGCATCGGCGCGCAGTTCGCCCTGACCGAGGCGGTGCTGGTGCTGGCGGCGCTGTTCCGCCGCTTCCGCATCTCCCTGCCGGCGGGCGCCCGGCCGGTGCTGCCGGTCGCGGTGGTGACCACGCAGCCCGACCACGCACCGGCCTTCCGAATCGCCCCGCGCTGACGCTCGGCCGATAAGCCGGCTGATTCGGGGGCGCGGTTTGGCGTAGGATGCCGGCCCGCCGCGAAAAGGACCATCATGCCCACCCCGTCCGCTTCCCGCCGCCACGCTTCCGCCTGCCCGCACGATTGCCCGTCCACCTGCGCGCTGGAGGTGGAGGTCATCGACGGAACCCGCATCGGGCGAATCCGCGGGGCGGCGGACAACAGCTACACGGCCGGGGTGATCTGTGCGAAGGTCGCCCGCTACGCGGAGCGTATCCACCACCCGGACCGGCTGACCCATCCGCTGCGCCGCACCGGCCCGAAAGGCTCCGGTCAGTTCGAGCCGATTTCCTGGGACGACGCGTTGGACATCGTGGCGGAGCGCTTTCTGAAGGCCGAGCGGCGGTTCGGAGCCGAGACCGTGTGGCCCTACTATTATGCGGGCACCATGGGTCTCGTTCAGCGCGACGGCATCAACCGGCTGCGCCACGCCCGGAACTGGTCCGGCTTCTTCTCGACCATCTGCGTCAATCCCGCATGGTCCGGCTGGCTGGCGGGTGCCGGCCGGCTGGCCGGGGCGGACCCGCGCGAGATGGCGGTGTCCGACCTCGTCGTGATCTGGGGCACGAACGCGGTGTCGACCCAGGTCAACGTGATGACCCACGCCGTGCGCGCCCGCAAGGAGCGCGGGGCGAAGATCGCCGTGGTGGACGTCTACCGCACGCCGACCATGGAGCAGGCGGACATTCCCCTGCTGATCCGGCCGGGCACCGACGGGGCGCTCGCCTGCGCGGTGATGCATGTGCTGTTCCGCGACGGCTTGGCCGACCGCGACTACCTCGCCAGCCACGGCGACGATCCCGCCGGGCTGGAGGCCCACCTCGCCACCCGCACGCCGGCCTGGGCGGAGGCCATCACCGGGCTGCCCGCCGCGGAGATCGAGGCCTTCGCCCAACTGGTCGGGCGGACGAAGCGGTCCTTCTTCCGCCTTGGTTACGGGTTCACCCGCTCGCGCAATGGTGCTGTGAACATGCACGCGGCCTCCTGCATTCCGGTGGTGTCCGGTGCATGGAGGATTGAGGGCGGCGGGGCGTTCCACAGCAACAGCGGCGTCTACGGCTGGGACAAGACGCTGATCGAGGGGCTCGACCTCCGCGACCCGGCGGTGCGGCAGCTCGACCAGTCGCGCATCGGCCCGATCCTGGAAGGCGATGCGGAGGCGCTGTGCGGCGGGCCACCGGTCACCGCCATGCTGATCCAGAACACCAACCCGGTGACGGTGGCGCCCGACCAGACCCGCGTCCGACGCGGCTTCGCCCGCGATGACCTGTTCGTCTGCGTGCACGAGCAGTTCATGACGGAAACGGCGCGGATGGCCGACATCGTGCTGCCCGCCACCATGTTCCTGGAGCACGACGACCTCTATCAGGCCGGCGGCAACCAGCACATCCTGTTCGGCCCGGCCCTGGTGCCCCCGCCGGGCGTGTGCCGCCCGAACCACGCGGTGATCGGCGGGCTGGCGCAGCGGCTGGGGTCGGACCAGCACCCCGGCTTCCACATGACCGCCCGCGAGTTGATCGACGCCACGCTGCGGCGTTCCGGTCATGGCACGCTGGAGGAGCTGGAGGCGGCCCGCTTCCTGGACGTGCAGCCGGATTTCGAAACCGCTCACTACATCCAGGGCTTCGCCTGGCCGGACGGCAAGTTCCGCCTGAAGCCGCAATGGCCGAAGGTGCCCTTCGCCGCACCCGCCACCTTCGGTCCGGCGGACGCCATGCCCGCCTTCCCCGACCATTGGGCGGTGATCGAGGAGGCGGATGCAGAACATCCGTTCCGTCTGGTCACCGCGCCCGCGCGCAACTTCCTGAACAGCAGCTTCACCGAGACGCCGGGTTCCCGCTCACGGGAAAGCCGCCCGTCGTTGCGGATACACCCGGAGGACGCGATGGCGCTGGACATTGCCGACGGCGACCGGGTGGAGGTCGCGAACCAGCGTGGTTCGGTCTTCCTGCACGCGCAGCTTTTCGACGGCGTGCGGCGGGGCGTCGTCGTGGCGGAGTCCATCTGGCCGAACCGCGCCCACGACGGCGGACGCGGCATCAATACCCTCACCGGAGCGGACGCCGTCGCCCCCTTCGGCGGCGCGGCGTTCCACGACAACCACGTGCGGATCAGCAAGGCACCGCCCGAAACGCGAACTGTTGGCAAAATGATCCCAGGCTTGTGGAAGGCGTGATGCGGCCCAAGTCGGGCGCACGTACACCCAGCTGTTACCGTAGCAGGGAGGAACGTGCGGCAGGATACTTCCGCGTCGTTGTCGTCTGTGCCCTGATAAGCGTCCGCTTTCTACAACAGGGCGATGATGATGGCGAAGCATGCGAAGGCACGGAAGCACAGCCACGCGGAAGGTCTTTTCACGAATCATGCCGTCGAGGACGCCGTACACGAAAAGCTGAAGCGACGGAGCTACGAAAAGGAACTCGCCAAACTCCATGTTGAGTTGGTGAAACTGCAGCAGTGGGTCGTTCACAAGGGACTCAAGGTCTGCATCGTCTTCGAAGGCCGCGACACCGCCGGCAAGGGTGGGACCATCAAGGCGATCACGGAACGCGTCAGCCCGCGCGTCTTCCGCGTCATCGCTCTGCCGGCCCCAACCGAGCGCGAGAAGTCGCAGATGTACGTCCAGCGCTACATTCCCCACCTGCCCGCTGCCGGAGAGATCGTGATCTTCGACCGCAGCTGGTACAACCGCGCCGGCGTCGAACGGGTCATGGGCTTCTGCACGGATCAGCATGTCAAACAGTTTCTCGATGCCGTTCCCAAGGTCGAGAAGGCCATCATCGAGTCCGGGGTTGTTCTGCTGAAATACTGGCTCGACGTCAGTCCCGAGGAGCAGACACGCCGGCTGGAGGCGCGGATCGACGACGGGCGGAAGGTGTGGAAGCTGTCGCCGATGGACCTGAAGTCCTACAGCCGCTGGTACGACTATTCGCGCGCACGGGACGACATGTTCGCTGCGACCGACACGCCCTGGGCGCCCTGGTACGTGGCCCGGTCGGACGACAAGCGGCGCGCACGGCTGAACATCATCCGCCACATGCTGTCCCACATTCCCTATGAGGACTTGCCGCGTGAGAAGGTGAAACTTCCAAAGCGGCAGAATCCGGACGGCTATCGGGAACCCGACTACACCTACAAAATGGTCCCCGAATGTCGCTGGGCAAACGATTAGCGGCTGACAGATGGTGGCACCGGGCGGCGTCGCGGCGTCGCCATCCCAATCCTGACACCGCCGGCCGGATCAAGCGGCCTTGGCTGTCCGGTAATGGCACGTCCTTTGCCGAGTACACCCTGAGCTGAGCGGCAATCCTGGTCCTCGGGCTGCCTGGTTAGAACGGTCAGCGAACGTCGAAAGGTAGCAGCCCGCGAGGAGCCTCTGAGGAACTGCGCCTGTTTGACGAACTGGCCGGCATTCTGGCGCCGGCATTCTGGCGGTGTGCGATGACGCCAACCCGAAACGCGAACAGCCCGCCTCCAGAGGAGGCGGGCTGTTCGCGTGGGTTTGGTTGCGGGGGCGCGCAACCGCCGAGAATTGACGCTGCCACCAGTGGCGGTGTGACGCTTCCTCAGTCAACGAGCAAAGCCAAAGCGGCCGCAACTGACTGAAGAGCCGCGCCAGCGCCAAACCAGAACAGGCGTTGGCCGATTACTCCAAGTAATAGTCAACGCCGTTCTTTCCAATGGCGTGAAGGTGGCACAGGCTGAACGCGATCCCCGCGTTGCGGCATTTGCGTTCAATGAAGCGCGCTTCCTCAATGTCGTGGGTCGACATGATCACTTGGTAGCGTTCAGCGCGCACCAGGGGGCGCAGCACATCGAGGAAAGCGGCCTTATGCACAAGGTCGTTGTATTGCAGCGGGTCGTCGAGCAGGAGAGCGCGCCAGCGCGACCAGGGTTGCGATGTGCTGGCAGCCAGGAGGAAGCTGAGTGCCTTGACGCCGGCCTGCCCTTCGCTGAGGCGCAGTTCCGCGTCGTCTCCATCCACCAGCACCTCCACCTTCGACTTGTTGCGAAGACGGCGGTGCTCCATGCCGACACGTCTATCGGGGAAGGAAGACCAAGCTAAATCGAAGGCGTTCGCCCGCTCTTCCAGCGGTTCGATGATGGCCTGGATGAAGTCGTTCTGTTCGTCTTCGATTTTGCTGCCGACAGCGTCCACCAAGCCGCGGGCCCGGCTCCAGGCCCGCGCATCCAATTCCGCCGCCGCGATCCGTTCATCCAGCGACGACAGGCACGCCACGGCGTCGGGTGCGTCGTGTTTCTTCACAAGATCATCGATACTCTTCCGCAGGCGTTGCTGGCGTTCGTCGGCACACCAGCGCTCATACCCAGCCGTGAGGGCGGCGCATCGCTCGCCCACGCCACGCACCACGTCCACCCACGCCTCGGCCTGGGCACGCGCCAGCGCCAGGGTCGCGGCCGCGGGCTCACCAGCAAACCCAGCCGCCTGCCAGACGTGCAAGGCGGCCTCCTGCGCGACGGCGAGGGGCTCGCGTTGCGCCGCCAGCGCTGCCAATTTTTCCGACGCCCACTGCGCGAGCGGTTGCTTCCCGTCGCTGACGCCCAGACCGGGATCCAGGGCTCGTTCCGCCGCCGCCAAGTCTCTTTTCGCCTTGGCGACCGCCTGCTCGGCCTCGGCCAACGCCGCTTCCGTCGCCGGCAAGTCCTGATCGAGGGAGCCTAGGACAGCGGCCAAGGCATCGCGCGCGACCTCATCGCGCTCCGCACGTCGCTGCCGCAATGCGTTCTCGGCGGCCTCGATCGCCTCGTTGGCGCGCGTCACCGCATCAGCGGCGCGCAACAGGCGGTCCTGGAGCGTATCGTGGGGATCAAGGGCGCGGCGTTCCTCGCGACGTTGCGCCACGTCCACTTCCGCAGCCGCGAGACGGTCGGCCAGCCACTCGGTCAACCCTTCCAGCGGCCGCCCGCCGATCCGCGGGTCGTGACGGAGCCCTTCGGCCAGGGCCTTCGCTTCGCCTTCCCTGGTGTTGAATGCGTCGAGCCGTGCAAGGGCGGCGGCGAGCCGGGGGGCGTGCTTGGTGAGCGCGTCCACGCGGGCCCCAAGGTCGCCGCGCACCGCCGAAACACGCTCCGTGGCCACCTTCAGTTCCGGATCCTGCCGTTCCAGCGCGCGGCGTGCGCGGGCGAGCAGTTCGCCTTTGCCGTGCTCCGTCAAGCACAGCGGACACTCGGTGTGGCCCTCATGCAGCTCCTTGACCAACGCGCTGAGGTGGACCGCCTTGCCTTCAACGCTTTCGGCCGCTGCGACACGGCGGGCCTCCGCCTCGGCCAACTCCAGTTCCGCCTGAGTGTGGGCGTGCAGGAGTTCCTCCTGATGCGCCTTTGCCGCATCATATGCGGCCTGGGCAGCCGCGCGGTCAGGTGCCTCGTCGGTAACGGCGCGCAGGGCGTTGTGCGCACGGCTCCCGGCATCGGCCAGTGCCCGCCATCCCTCCAGGATCTTCTCGTCGCTGCGGACGTGTTCGTCCATTTCGGCAACCAGGGCATCCAGCGCCTTCAGTTCCGCCTGGGCATCCTGTGCCGCCGCGCCAGCCGCGCGGCAGTCTTCCAGTTGGTCGGATGCCGCCTGTATCGTTGCGTCCAGCGCCGGCAGGCGCGCCAGCAGGGATCGGCGCCGCTCAAGCTGATCACGCGTCTCTTCCGCTTGATGGACTTGGCCGCATGCGGTGAGCAGCGCGTTCACCCCGGCAATGCTGCGGTCCAGAGGCATGAGCTGGGCGACCCGCGCCTGCCACGGCTGCAACTGCGCTTCGGCCCGTGCCAACGCTGTCCGTTGCGCTTCCGTCGTTGCCTGCGCCTGTTCGACGGCCAAGGCGAGTGCTTTCAGCAAATCAGCCGCGTTGTCGGGCCGGGACATGGCCGTGCCGGCTGCGGCTTGCAGCCGGTCGATAAGCGCCCTGCCCTCCTCCATCACATGTTCGGCGGGATAGGCCGCCGCCGCGCCGAGCAGAGCATCGTGCTCGCGGATCTGCCGCAGGAGATCCTCAAGCTCCTCCCGCGCTTTGGCGAGGGCATCCCGCTTTTCCGCTGCGCGCTTGGCACCGTTGAAAAGCTGCAGTTTGATCCCCTGTCCCAGCCGCTCCATCATGCGGTCGATGCGGGCGGCGCCGGTCAGATCCTTCAGATCCTTCCACCGTTCCTCCGGCGAGCGGGAGGTCAGGCGAAGGATCGGCGATTGGCTCATGAAATGCGTCAGGCCCAGGTAGGCCGACAGGTCGTGGATGGGGTGCGGCCAATCGGGAACGGCCAAGTCCTTGATGACCTGTTCCTTCTTGGGGCGGGATTTCGGCCCGCGCGTGATGACCGTGCCATCATCGAACGTCAGCGTCACGCCGTGGCTGCCGGCACGGACACCCCTGGCCCTGCGCGTCAGCGCCGCCTCGATGTCCTTGCTGGGGTGCCGGCCCGTGAAACGGCGGATGCCGTCGGTCAGCGCCCACTCGATGCCCTCGATGAGCGTCGTCTTTCCGAGACCGTTAGCCCCGGCCAGCATGAGGACGCTCGGCCCAGGATGCAGCGGGATGCGGCGTTCGGCGCCGAAACTGCGGAAGTTGTCCAGCAGGATCTCGCTCAGGAAGATCTGGTCCGTCATGGCGTGACCTCCAGCGCGTGGACAAGCCGCTCGGCCAAATCCGGACTTTCCTTTGGATCGGATAGGATCGCGATCCACCGCTTCGCCTCGTCTTCGCTGAAACCCTCTCCAGCGATGCGCGTGAACAGCCGCGCCACGCGGTCGAGGTCTCCTGCGGGCGATCCGGCGATGTGTTCGCCGCCCTGTCCTTCCGCTGTGCCGTCGTGCCGTCGCGTCGGCGGCCAGGGGCGCGCCAGGAAGGTGCGGTTCAAAAGGCCGTCCAGCGCATCGCCAAGCTTTTTCGGGTCCGAAGGCGGCAGCCAGACCAGCTTGCGGCACACGCGTTCGTCGCGCTCGATGGTGTTCATGGCCTCGCGCCACGCCTCGTCCTCGTCGCTCCCCGAAGGTCCGACGAGGATCAGCAGCAGATCGTCGCCCGTGTGGCCGAGCCAGGACCAGTCGATGGCCGCTTGATTGAGGTGTCGGCGGAGTTCCCCTTCCACCGCATGGCTGTCCGGATCCGTGCCGAGCGAACCGATGAGCACACGGTGGTAGCCGATGGACAGGGCGGCGGCATGCCTCGGCAGATCGTCCTCCGCGACGAGAGGCCGGCCCTCCATCGTGATCCCGGCCGCCGCATGCTCCACCCAGAGACGCCTCTTCAACATGTTTTTCGGCGTGCGGCTTACGGCGAGCGACAGGGCGTCGGGCCAATCGTGCTGGACCATTTCGGCGCGCACGGCCAGGGCGTTGGCCAGAATATCGAGATCAGTCATTCGAACCGGCTTCCGTCGGAACGGGGGAGGAGATGTTTTTCAGGTAATTGGCCTGTTCGCTCCACAACGCGTAGAAGATCTGGCGCAGATAGAGTTCCACAGCCGCGCGCCCTTCGCTCAAAGCGTCGGCAAAATCGCTCTCAAAGGCCAGTGCCACGGGCCGAGCCAGACTGATGTCGTTCAGCCGCCCGTCCGACGACCTGCGGCCGATCAGGCGGGTTGTGGCGTGTTGCAGGGCCAAGGAGCTTTCCAGGCCGCTCAGGACGACCAAGCGCGATCGCCACGGAAACTGCGAGAGCTTTTCGGTATGATGCGTAACCGGCTTGCCCTTGACCCTTTGGACGCCCGAGCAATGCCCGAACAGCCGCTGGGAAGCGAGATTCCCGGGCACTCCGCAGTGCGGCTTCAACGGCCCATCCCCCTGCGGGTGCAGGATGGCGTCGCCACATTCGGCGACGACCAGGGCCAGGATGGTGGCCGGCACCATGCAGCCGTCCATGGTCTGCGGTCCGATGCCGACCCACCCCTGGGGCTGGCCTTCGTCGTCGAGGAATGAGACGAGCATTTCGAAAAAGCGCTGCCGGATCGCCGGGCCCATCTCGGCCTTCCACGCGTCCCACACCTCCAGCAGACGCTCGGCCAAGGCTTCCTCGACGAGAACGTCGCCGCCGGACCAAGCCAAGCTCCGGCTCAGGCAGCCCTTCACCCCTTCGTCCAGCCGGTTGAAGGACCATTCGTCGAGCGCCTTTTCGATCTGTCCGGCGAGATCGTCGGCAGGCTGCCCGCCCGGTGCGGAGGGCGACGGCGGGCCGGTGTCCGGCATGGCCTGCCATCGGTCGCCGATCCCGCCGGAGAGGCGAACGGGCATATGCTCGTTTAGGTAGGAGGTGCAGCCCTGACGCCACTCGTCCCGGTCCACGGCCTGGACGTGGAACGCGTTCCGCCGGGCATGGCAGAGCAAACGCAGCAGCGCGCGCCGCAACCTGGGCGGACTGCCGGACCACCGGGCGGCGATGCGCAGGGTCCCCACTGGCGGAGGGTCCTCCCACAGCCGTTCCGCCTGATCCGGCCCGAATGCCCCGGTCCAGGCGAAGCGGCCCGGTCCCACCTCGCGGATCTCGACGGCTGAAGGGATGATTGCTGGCATCGGCGCCGGCGCCGGAAGACGGGCGAGAATTTCGAAGGCGACGGCAGCGGCCCGGTCGGCCGCGATCTCCTGGCTGCCCTCGGCGTCGGTGATGCTCTTGTCCTTCAGCAGGTCGGAGATGCCACGGACCAGAAGCCCCTTCACCGAGCTGTTCTTGTACACCGTACCGAGGAAGCCGTATCCCTCCATTTCGACGGCGAGGGCGTCGTCAAAATGATTTCGCAATGACAGATAGAGGTCGGCCTTTGTGGTACTTAGTACTTTCTCTCCGGCGGCCACTGGTCCGGTGAAGACTGTGCCGTCGGGAACCGATTGCCGCAATCGCGTCCACCAAGCAGAATCGAGCACCAAGGCTTGCCCTTGCTGATAAGGCTCGAAGTGGGGGCGGTGCGATTTTGGCCGCGGTTGGAACCTTTCGTCGGTCTGCTTCCCCTTCTCATAGGGATAGACGACCTCGGCCACCACCACGTCGCCGATAGCCACATCCTTAAGGCCACCAGCGATGCCGACGAACACCGCCGCTTCCGGCGCGTAGTGGGCGATAGCCCGCTCCGTCGCCGCAGCCGCCTGATCATTGCCTTCGCCAGTAGTCGTCACGGCCACACGCCAGTCACCGAAATTCCCGATGTAGAACACCATTCCCGTCACCGTCTCCACGGTGCGGTTGGACAAGTGCTGCAGCACAGCCCCGGTTTCCACCGGGATGGCGGTCAGGATGACGGCGGTGCGGGTCGGGAAACCGTTCACGGCGGATGCCTCACGCCCGCCCCATCGACCACAGTCTGGTCATGCCCTGCAGGATCAGCCAGACCGCCTCATCGATGTCCTGCATCCGGAGCAGGGCAAGGTTTTCCTCCGTCGACAGGCCATTGTTCAATCCGTTCAAGTCAGCCCCGGCCACGTTTCGGATCTCCCGGAAGACGGCCTCGCAGTCGATGGGCGGCAGCGGAAGCTTGCGGTCCACGATGTCGCGGTCGTAGAAGCGGACCATCGCGTCATAGTCCTGGTCCGCGCGCATAGCCTTGGTATCCAACCTCGCCGGTGTCTCCCCCCGCAACAGTTCCGCCACCGCCTGCGCGGCGCCACCGAAACCGCCCAGGATGAACACTGGCTTGCGTGCCTGCAACGACAGCAGCACCTCCTCGACGATACCCGGGTAACGCCCTGTGAAGGAGCGAAGCTTGCCGCCCAGGACGACACGCGCGTCGGTGTCCGCCGTCATCCTTTCGCGCATGGCCAGCATGCCACGAGCCCAGGCGTAGGCTCCCCCAGCGCTGTCCCTCCCCGGAGCCGTGTGCGGGTCCACGAGGCCGGCGTCCACCAAGTCCTGCGGCGGTGGGACGGGGATGACCTGCAGGTGCTTGGCCTGCCCTGCCAGTTCATCCTCGCTCACCGTCAGGTGCTTGGGCCACGGCAGATAGTTGCGAATCCGCTTGTAGGGATCGCGCTGGGTGGCGTTGTGCGCCCGCACCAAGCCGACCAGGAAGTCCGTGATTCCGCCCGACCGCAGGTCGCCGCCATAGGCCAGCGTTACCCCCTTGGACAGCAGCGCCCTGGCGATCAGGTCCGTTGCTGCCGACAGGTGGGCCTCCGAAAGCCCGACCTCATCCAAGCCCTCCGGCGGTGTTGAAAGGGAGAGTCCAACAGTCCGGCGGCTCAGTTCGCGCGCGCCGTAGGTCAGCGGTGTGATCAGCGTCGTTTGGGGGTGCTGAAGGTCTTCCAACTCGCATTGTGCCAGCGGGGGATCAGGATAGACGACGGTGTGTGCGGTAAGGGCCTCAAGGCGGCGCAGATCGCGGTCTTCAGGCGGGCGAGGCGACACAACCGCGTCGGTCGGCAGACGGCCCAGGCTCCGCAGATATTCGAGCCGCCCGCGCACATAGAGGAAGCGCATGGTCTCGACCACGGTCGCCTCAACGGCGTCGAGAAGGCGCGCCTGCTTCTCCGCCATCTTCGTGGAGGGGCGGATGTCGATGCGCAGGCAGGGCACATTGCCCATGCACGGCAGCGTGCGATCCTCCCGCTCCTCCAGCGCATCGAGAATAACGATTGGCCGCTGCTTGCGCTTGGCCGCTAACACCTCCAGTTGGCACCAGGGGCTGGCGGCGTAACCGTCAGAGCGGACAACGAGCAGCGTGCTGCGGTCGATGTCCGTCTCGATCACCTTCTCGATCTCCTCGGCAACATCAATGTTGACCGTATCGAAGAAGTACTTGATTGCCGGCCCGTCCCGCGTCAGCAGCTCCCTGATTTCCTTAGCCAGGGAAAGTGAGCGTGGGTCGCGTTTGGTGTGGCTGATGAAAAGCTTTACACCCGCCGGCGCGCCCGGAACGCCGCCTTCTATGACACGGCTGATCTGCGCCGCCGCATGCAGGCACAGTTCCTGGACCTGGACGCCAGCCGGATAATCGAACAGCCGGACGGCTAAGCGGGCAGTGATTGCTTCCGGAAGCTGAAGCCCGTTCTGGTCGACGGCGACCACCACCAGCCTGTGGCGATTGCCGGAGGCGTTCACCTGGGCCTGCAAGCGCGTCAGCGCCGTGACCCAGTTGTCATCCAGCACAAACTTGCTTTCGACCAGCGCGAAGATGACGCTGTGAGCGGCTGCGTCCAGGTCGATGCCGGCCGGTCCAGCGTTCCACCACCCGTCCGGCCGGGTGCGGAAGAACGTAGGTATGCCGATTTCTCGCGCGAAGGGCCGCTCGGTGTTCCAGCTCAAAAGTTTGAACAGCGCGCCGGCCATCGGCCGGCACTTCGCTTCGGCATGCCAGAGAACATAAACATTGAGGAAGGGAATGGTGACAGACATGGCCGTTGGTCAACGCTACCGAAAGGGGTAGAAATCTTACCAGAACACCCATAGGCACGGGAACGGAATTTCAGTTCCAAGCCAATTACGAGAAATTCCTCCCAGCAAAAAAACAGATCGGCAAGCCTTGCTGGCAGGCGCGGCTGTCGAGGTCAGCGAGGTAGGTTTGCTGATTGCCTCGAAAGCGCGTCCGCCAAGTCCGGGCTTGGCGCCGGGTTTCCAAAGTCCGCCAGAGGTTGAGCCATCGCGCGTGGTCGGTGGCGAGATCGCGGGCGGTGAAGGGAGCGATGCGGGTTGCCGTGGCAGCCAGGATGCGCACGGCCCCGCGCAGCACCAAGGACGGCGAAGCGCCCTTGCGCCCGGTGGCCCGGCGCTCATGATGGCGATGGCTGCCGAACAGATGTTCGAGATCGTTGTTGGTGCGCGGCATGTCGGGCACGGCGTAGCACTGGAACAGACCGGGCCGATAGCTGGCGGTGACCTTCGCGAAGTGATCGGCCGCCGCGGTCAGGGCGCCGGCCCGGTGGCGCCGTGTGCTCCACACCGCGATCAAGCGGTCGTAGCGCGCCTGCGCCACAGCGGCGGGATGGCTGGCGGCGTTGGCCAGGATGTAGGCCGCCGCGTGCAGCCAGCGGTGGGTTTCGCGCACGTCCGGCCAAAGCGCCGCAGTCCGCACCAAGCCGCGTCGAAGCAGGTCGCGCAAACGTCGCAACGGCTGGCTCAGCCCCCTTTTTGCTCGACCCGGTCGAAACTGTGGGCAATCGCCTCCAACCGGCCCTTCAGTGTCAAGCCGGGAGCGGCCAGCGGCGGGTGGCCGTCGTCAGTGAGCGCCGATCGCACGGCGGCGCAGTAGGCGGCAACCACCGGCGCGGTACCGCCCTCTTGCCCTTTGGTCCGGCGCTCCATCGGCCACACGCCGCGCACGGTTTTCTTGAGTTCCTTCTTGGCGTGGCGGTCGGCCTCGAAGAGAGGGCGCGCCGCCTCGCGCAGGTAGTGGAACTGGCACAATTGATGCGGCACGCCGGGCAGCGCCTCGGCCACCGCCCGCCGGATCGAATGCTGGCCGTCGCTCACCACCCCAGCTAACGGCACGGGCAGCGCCGTGATCACGTCCCGTAGCAGCCCAGCGAAGGTTGGCTTGGGTCGCCGAAAACAGCGAGCACGCCAGCAGGACCCGTGCCGGCAGGCAATCGCGGGTCACCCACAGCACCTCGTGCCCGACGTCCGGCTGCAAGCCGTCCAGCGTCAGGATAACGCGACCCTGTGCGGCCACCGCCGCCCGGTACGGTGCGTCCAGCGTGGCGGCGACCAGTTCGTCGTAGCGGTCGAGTAGATTGGTAACCGTGCGTTCGCTGATCATCAGCCCGCGCTCGCGCAGAGTGGGGTGGATCTCCGGTACGCTGCGATGCTCGCGATGGCGCCCCCCCCCCGATCAGGGCAATGACGTCGAGCCCGAACTCGTGATGCGGCAGGGTGAACTGCCCTTCCGCCTCCGGCCGATAGGGCTGGTGGTGGCGGGTATACGCTGGGTTCTCGCAGCTTTGGATCTTGAGCCGAAGCCGCTCAAAACCGCTCAGCTTCAGCACTGTCCGGCGGTTCTCATAGCGGATGCGCATCCGCCATCCGCGCATTCCCGATGCTCCGGCACCAGAACTCGTTCCGAGCCTTGGCGAACCCAACAGACCCGCCGCGCCATCACACCCTCCAGGGCACTCACTTCTCCATGGCTCAGCAGGCAGCAGGGCTTGCCGACCTAGAAAAAAACCAATCCGATCGTGAGATCATGGGCTCAATCGTTCGGGAGATTTGGGATTTCGACGATCGCCAAAGACGTCCCGGCGAAGCCCAGCCTTTCGAGAGCCGCCAGTCCCTGCTCCCGATCCAGCCATGCACCGCTGTGCAGGAGCGAATGGCTCGCCGTTTCGAACCAGCGCCGCCCTTCGGTGCTCAGCATGGAAGACCGCAGCATCCGGCCGATCAACCCCTCCACTCGTTCCACGAGCCGCGCGTCGCCGCTGCGATGCGCAAGCGGCAGCAGCGGAGCGAGGAAGTTGGCGTAACCATCGACGTCCTCCTCCATCCAGCGCGTCTCGAAATATGCGGCAATCGCCGCGGTCAGTGCCGGGTAGGTTCGGCCGGACGACCGTGCGGTGGCGAAAAGACGCTTCAGCAGAGACAGACGCATTTCCACAGGCAGCCGACTTCCCTTATCCAAAGGATGGGCAGCACTCGCGAGATAACGGGCCAAAAGCCAGCGCCGTGTGCGTTCGCTGCGGAACTCGTCCGGGCGGCTCAGCAACGCCGCCGCGGTGGACGCACCCTCGGTCGGTAGCCCGGATCGCAGCCGCACCAACGCCCTCGCCGCAAGCTGCCGCCAGCGTGGCCTATGCAACACTTGTGGCCTCAGTCGCAGCAGGCGATTCAGAAGGAACTCCGCATCCCTGTCCCTCCAGCGGAGACTCGTCCATGCATGAGCCTGGGATATCGCCGTTTCAAGCTGTCGCTGATCAAGTTCCTTCCCCCGGCGCAACAGTGGCTTGAGCACATGGGATGCGTCGACTCTGAGTGCGTTGTCCCCGTTCGCGAGCCAGCGGAAGGCGGCGGTGATGGCGCGGCCGGCGTCCTCGCCGTCCAGATCGCTCCGGCCCAGAAGCGGGGCCAGGACGAACCCGGCCTCGGCGCGTGCGCCAAAGTCCCCGTGCTCCAGCCAGCGGACGGCGGCGGTGATGGCGCGGCGGGCATCGTTGTCGTCGAGATCGCTCCGGCCCAGAAGCGGGGCCAGGACGAACCCGGCTTTGGCGCCTGTGCCGAAGTCCTCGTGCTCCAGCCAGCGGAAGGCGGCGGTGATGGCGCGGCCGGCATCGTTGTTGTCGAGATCGCTTCGGCCCAGAAGTGGATGCAAGACGAATTGGGCCTCGGCGCTTGTGCCGAAGTCCTCGTGCTCCAGCCAGCGGACGGCGGCGGTGATGGCGCGGCCGGCATCGTTGTCATCGAGATCGCTCCGGCCCAGAAGGGGGGCCAGGACGAACCGGGCCTCAGCGCTTGTGCCGGAGTCCCCGTGGTCCAGCCAGCGGAACGTGGCAGCGATGGCGCGGGCAGCGTCCTCGCCGTCCAGATCGCTCCGGCCCAGAAGCGGATCCAGGAGATGAGTGGCCGCGGGTGTCAGGCCGTGTGCTGCGATCCAGGTCTCCGCGGAGATCCGGAGGTCGCCGAAACGGCCGTCGGGGACCGTCTTCAGCGCTCGGCTCAGCAGGTGACGGGCTTCATGCACGCCGCTGCACGCAGCCAGCCAAGGCCGGACAATGGCATCCCAGTGCGCCAAAACGGCGCCGGACAAGGGAGAGGCGAGCACCGCCCCCATGGCGTAAGCCACGGTGTCGGGCTTGTCCGACCGCAGCGCGTGACCACAGAGTTCTTCGTGCCGGTCGAGCCAGTTGCCCAAGGCACGCTCCAGGGCCTCGCGCCGGTCGGCCTCCAGCTCACCGAAGGCGCGGGTGAAGGTGGCGGCATACCGGCCCAGGACGCGCAGGTCATCCAATCCCGGTCGCAGCAGTCCGTCCAGTACCTTCGGGCGCGGGCGGTTCCTTACGGGATCGAACAGGCAACGTTCGACGACCTCGTCCGCCACCACGTCATGCGCGACAAAGGCATACCCGTCGCCATCGCGTTCCAGCCATCCCATCTCCACCAGCAGATCAACGTAATACTGTGCATCCTCCGCATCGCCTTCCCCTGCGGTGTGCAGGGCCGTCAGCGCAATCTGGGGCAGCTTCGAAAACAGCAGCGGTGTCGCGGCTAGCACCGCCGCAGCGGCGACCATAGCCGCCTGCGGTTCGGGGACGCGGCGCTGCAGGCCGGTCCCCTCCGCGGTTCGCGTCGGCACCAACCCGTCGTCCCGCAGGCGGGTTTCCAGCCAGCGTCCCAGATTGGGTTGGTCCTGGCGAGCGTTGGCGAGAAGTACGGAAAGATCGCTGAGGGCGCCGCACCGTTCGATCTCGCGGGCAATGAACAGAGCGATAATCGGCCGCGTCCCGACGACGGGTAGCAGTGCATCCATCCCACAGCGCCGGCAGGCGTTCGGAGCCACGGCCTCGACCATTCGGCGCACGATGCGGTCACGCTGTTCTTCCGCGGTGGCGAAGGTGTGGTAGGTGAAAAAGCCCTTCCACTCGTTCTCCCGGTCCTTCGCCGCGCCTGGCCGGGCGATGGCGAGGACGGCGAGGCGGCCGCCGCGCTGCACGGCCGGACCGATGACCCGCTGACGCAGCGCTTGCAGGTCGGTGTCGCTGTTCAGCGCTTGGCACTGCTCCAGGCAATCGACGACCAGCAGCACGGGCGCCGTCTCGATCCCCGGCAATGCGGTCGCCGCGATCATCTCGACGGTCGTCCTGGCCTCGTTGCCCTGGCTGTCGCGACTTGTGGCGGCGACGTGCAGGACGCGCCATCCCTTCGCCACGGCCCGCCGCGCCACCTCGACCGCGGTGCGGGTCTTGCCGATGCCGCCGGGGCCGACCAGGAGAACGCCGCCCCCGTTCGCTTTTCTGTCCAGCTGTTCGAGCAGCCGATCCGGGTGCTGGCTGGAGTCCTCCGCCGGCGCGACGAAGGCCAGCGCCTCGTCCTTTAGGTAGGCGCGGGCACCGGTCAGCCCCACCTCGTAGGTGGCATGCTCCAGCAGCGCATCCGCCCCGTTGCCGAGCCACGCATCGCGCAGGCGAGCGTGCGCGTCGAAGGTGGCGCGCAGGTTCGACCAGTCCGCCACCGACACCCACCGGATGGGCGGGCGCCGGTCCGCGGGGAGGTTGCGGAAAAAGGTCTCGATCCGCTTTTGCAACTCGTCACGGGTATCCTGGGAGATGCGGCCCGACACGCAATACAGATAGCCTTGGGCGCGGCGCCATGGCCTGAACAGGCCTGGCCAGCCAGCTTCCGCCTGCTTCGTGAGCTTATGTTCCACAGCCTTCCATCCGGCCAGGACGTTGGTCGCGTGGTTTTCCGATTTTTCATTGTGCCATTTGCACTCGACGACCAGCGGAAAGAAGGCCCCCTGAAGTAGCGGTGAGTCGAAGCGGTCCGTTTCCAGCCAATGATCGATGCTGCCGTCCTGACCAAGGGTGGGGCTTACGGTTGCCCGACCGTCGAGGTGCAGCACCCAGTCTCCCACAAGTTGCTGAAAGGCGTCGTCTGCGTTGCAGAAATGGGACGCCCGCGCGCCTCCTAACTCCTCCAGGCGGTACTTTTCAGGAAACACCCGCATTGGCTTGGCTCATTAAGGGTGGGCGCCACCTCCTTTGATAGCACGACCGATGGCCTGCGCGCCAATTTTCCTATGCTCAGCCTACGAGCATTCTGAGTTTTCAGAGTCCGTTTGACAACCTGTTCAGTGGCAGACACGCCGGAGTAGCAGGCTTGCCATGGCGAGTTGTATCATGCCGCTGGAGACGTCGATCCGGGCTTCAT
>NZ_JBPXMQ020000012.1:0-175620 GCF_053470405.2 Azospirillum mesophilum | reverse complement strand
CGGCGCTGGTCTCGGACCTGCGGCGCGATCTGGTGTTCGCCGACCTGCAGAACGCCTACGCGCGCGTCATGGTGTCGGCCGGCGTCGACCCGCTGCCCGACGCGGTGCCGGCGCAGGATCTGGCGACGCTGCGCCAAGCCGTGGCCGACGGGCTGCAGGGCTGGGAGCAGCGCGCCGGGACGTTGGTGCAGAACTCAGCGCATTGACGGACTCCGCCCTGGAAAGTTGTCGTTCAGGCGACCTTGCGGGAGGCCGGCATGCCGAGGCTGGTCATCATGTTCATGACCTTGCAGCCGACCGCCGCCTCGACTTTCTGGGCAGGCAGAGTCCGGGCGCGGAGGCTGCGCCCGATCAAGGTCTTGTACCGCAACATTGCCACCTCCCCCAACGATCGGCGTCCGTAGCCGACCGCCCGCTGCCAGCCGAGCCGTCCGCGTTCTGCGATCATCTGGATGTGCTGGTCGCGCTGCGTGGGCGCGCTTGCAGCGGTCTCGCTCGGCACCGCGGTGGAGCGCGGCGGGATGATCACCTCGGCGTCGGGGGTGTGGGCGGCGAAGGCGCGGCAGACCGGCTCACCGTCATAGGCGCCGTCCGCCAGCACCGTGCCGATCGGGCGCTTGATCTGGTCGAGCCGCGGGCCGACCAGCGAGGCATCGCCGTCCTGCGTGGTCGTCAGCTCCGAGGCGAGGATCTCGCCGGTATCGAGATCAACCGCCAAGTGGAGCTTTCTCCAGCTCCGGCGCGCTTGGCCTCCATGCTTTTCCAGGTGCCACTCGCCCGTGCCGAACACCTTCAGCCCGGTGGCGTCGATGACCACGCTGACCGGCCCGTCCATCCTGGCCAGCGCTGACGCGACCTCCAGATTGGCGCTGCGCCGGGAGAAGGTCGTGTGATCCGGAACCGGCAGGTCCAGGCCGAGCAGGCGCATGAGCGAGCCCAGCAGCCCCTCGGTCTGCCGCCACGGCCGACTGAACGCCAGACGCAGCATCAGCCCGGCTTCGATCGCCACGTCCAAGTAGCGCGCCGGCCGGCCGCGTCGGCCCGTAGCGGGCGGCGTCCAGGCGGCGACCGTCTCCAGCGTCACCCAGATCGTCAGGTCACCGCGTCGACGCAGCGCTGCATTGTAGGCCGCCCAGTTCTCCACACGGTACCGGGCCTTCGGGATCTTGTGGCGGCGGGGCTCATTGGCCTTGTACGGCATCAGTCGGCTCGACTTCAGCGGGCCGCCTCTATACCCGCTCGCCCTCCCGACCACCACCAGCCCGGGCTTTGTGCACCAACGTCCACCGTCCGCATTCGTCGAGCCCGTCAAGCCGGTAAGCTCTTCTAATGACACAAGAGTTGCACTTCAGAATAGAATCCACCACAAACGCTAATATTTCTCCATAAGAAGCATTATGGAAAAACTATCCGCAAAAGTCCGGATGCTCTCGCCTCCAGAGTGCCGTCCATCCCATCGCAGCCCACATGTCCGACGGTGCAGCGACAGAAAGAGGACGTCCGTGTTTACGGCCCCGGGAGCGGCCCCAGGTCGGTTGCCGGGCCGGCGCGGAAGGGAGCGCCGGCGATCGCCTCGGCGAGGAGAAGCTGGGCCGACTGAAGCGTGAACAGCAAGGCGATGCCGACGATCAGCAGCCCGCACACCCGGTTGACGCCGCGCAGCGCGCGGTCGGTCACGCGGGACCGTGCGGCGCAGACGGTTCCGCTCAGCACCATCCACCACAGGGCTGAGCCCAGGAACACGCCCAGCGGCAGTTGGACCGCGTCCAGCGCCAGGGCATTCCCGTCCAGGGGCATCGGGGGCGTCATCACCGCGAAGAAGGACATGGTCACCGGGTTGGAGAGGGTGAGCATGACCGCCGTCGCATAGCCGCCGAGGAGGGCGGTCGCCACGGGCCGGAAGGTTGCGCCATCGACGCTCCGCTTCAGAGTTGCATCGACGCTCTGCGTCGCAGCACCATCGACGCTCCGCGCCAGGATGCCGCCCCCCATCCGGAACAGCAGGCCTATGGCCAGGATGCGCAGGAGGAGGTGCCAGGACCCGGACGGCGCCCCGAACTGGGCGCCGAACTGGGCTAGGCCCAGCCCGGTCAAGCCGGAATAAGCCGCGTGAACGGTGGCGGCGCCGAGGCCGGCGACGAAGCCGCTGGCGAACCCGCCCGCCAGCGCCCGCTCGATGCAGAGCACGCCCATGGGACCGATCGGTGCCGCGATCGACAGCCCCAGGACAACGCCCGCGAACAGCCCGTTCATGGCTCCCGTCCGTCGATTCCAAACCCCCGGGCCAACACCGTGTGGGCCACCACCGTGCGCTATTGCCTGATCATCCAGGGACGTGGCACCTCGCTGGGCGCGATCTCCGTCCCGTCCGGCCGCAGCCCCTGGCCGACGCGGACCACTTCGGCCGTCTGCTCGCCGGTGACGGTTTGTCCTTGGGACGATTCAAGAGCCACCGTGTCTTTCTCGGGATCGACGGCCGGAGCTTTCTCCGGAGCCGTCTGCGCCTGGACCGGGGCCTGGACCGGGACCAGCAGCGCGGCCTCCTCCTGGGCCCGGAGAACTCCGGGTTGGATGAGGGTGAGCATCGGAACCAGGACACCGGCCGCGCCGGCCAGCCGTAATCCCGCTTTCACCACACCCCCCGTGTTCACCACAGCCCCCGTGTTCACCACACCCATGGTCGCCTCCTTGCCTGCCGAACCCCTGTTTGCCAATCACGGACCCGAAATGGCCTGAATGGTTGCAGGGCAATGGACGGCATGCATCGTGCGAACGCAGGAGGCATGGACTTCTGGAAAGCAGGCTATACGAACGTAGAGGGACGGCACTCCAAGGGGGCTCGGCGTCAGGATGGGCAGACACCGGGGCAGACACCGGGACAGACGCCGAGCAGCACGCGCACCAACTCCGCCTGGCGTTTGGTACCCGTCTTCTCGAAGACGTGGCCCAGATGCGTGCGTGCGGTCGTGTGCGAGATGCCTAGCCGGCGGGCGCAGGCCTGGAGCCCGTCACCGGCCAGCACCTCCAGCGCCAGGGCGGCTTCGGCGGCGGTCAGCCCGAAGCAGGCCTGCAACTGCCGCGCGGTCGGAAGGCCCGGACGGCTCGGATCGCCGATGAAGAGCGAGGCGACCGGGCCGAGCGGAAAGGCGTCGCGCAAGTCCCTCGGCAGCGGCGTGGCGTAACAGGACAGCGGCGTGGCGCCACACCCGCCGCCGAACATGAGGAACAGCCTGTCGGCGTCCGGCGCATCCCCGTTGCGGGTGCCCCCGTTGCGGGAGCAGGCCGCGATCGCGTCGTGCAGGGCGCGCGTTTGCCGCGTCTGGGTCGCTTCGAGCAAGCCGTCGCGCAGCCGCAGCCCCTGCCCTTCGCGAACGAGGTTTTCCGCCGCGCGGTTGGCGAAGGCCACGCGGGCGTGGGCGTCGACCAGGAAAACACCCAGGTCCAGACGGTTCAGGGTCCAGGCCAGAGCCTTCGCCAGCCACGATGTGTCCTGGTCCATCGGCCAACCGCCGTGCGCTCGCGACGGACCGGATGCCGGGCCGCCGAAATCTCCGCTGCCGCCATCGCCGTTGCCGTAATCGCCGTTGCCGCAATCGCCGTTGGTGGGCAGGTCCCGCGGCGCGCTGGCCGCGATGTGGACCGCAGTTTGAGCAAGGGCGACGGCGGGCGAACCGATCATGGCGAAACCTCCCGCCTACCCCGAAAGAAATCGGGCCGGGGTGGGCTGTTTGGGGTGTTTATGGTCGGTCCAAAAACAGTCCAAAACGCCAATGGTCACGATGCCGATTTTTTCGCCCGCGCCGGTTCCGTCAGCCCGCCTCGGCCAGGAAACGGTCCAGCTCCCCCGCCGTCGGCAGGACGCCGAGCACGCCTAGGCCGCGGGTCACCATGGCGCCGCAGGCGGCCGCGCGCCGCAGCGCTTCGGGCAGGGGGCGGCCCTCCAGCAGGCTCGCCGCCAAGCCGGCGGTGAAGGCATCGCCGGCGCCCAGCGTGTCCACGGCTTGCACCGGGAAGGCCGGCTGGTGCAGAGGCTCGGCGCCCGCCCGGCAGGCCACGGCCCCCAGCGCGCCCAGGGTGACGATCACCGTCTCCGGCCCGTGGTCGAGCAGCCGCGCCCCCAGCCGCGCCGCCTCGTCCACCGGGGAGGCACCGAACGCCTCGGCCATCTGCGCCGCTTCGACGTGGTTGAGCACCAGAAGGCTGGTGTTTTCCAGGACGCCGGCGGCCATCCGGCGGAAGGGGGACGGGTTCAGCAGCGTCGGGACGCCGGCCGCCCGCGCCAGCCGGAACGCCTCGGCGATGGGCGCGTCCGCGATCTCCAACTGCGCCAGCACGAGCGCGGCCCTGGTCAGGCCGGGGGCCGCGCGGACGTCGTCGGCCGACAGCAGCAGGTTGGCACCGGGAAAAACCGCCAGGCAATTCTCCCCGTCGGCGTTGGTGAAACCAATCCCGCTGCCGGTTGTTGTTCTGTAACGACGGATCATGCCCACCGGCAAGCCCGCTTCAAGGAGGGCGGGTTCCGCAAGACGGCCGAACACATCGTCGCCCACCGCCAGCAATCCGTCCACCGCGACCCCCAGGCGCCGAGCGCCAACCGCGAGATTGAAGCCCTTGCCGCCGGTCTCCAGGGTGAAGGCCTCGGCGCACAGGGACTCGCCGGGCTGCGGAAAGCGGGCGACCTTGGCCGAACAGGCGATCACGAAGCTGCCCAGGACGAAGAGAGAAGCGTTCTCATCCATTCGGACCTCCGTCGTTTAGGACTTGGGCGTTTAGGACTTGGGCGTTTGGAACTCGGGCCTTTGGAACTCAGGTGTTTGGAACCCAGTCGTGCATAACCAGAGCATTCAGCGGCAACAGTTGCCCACCGGGAACGGTGGAACCGGCAAGCCCGCGGCCGAAAGCGGGTCCGGGCGGGAGGCCAAGCCGTCGCTGTCCTCCCTGCTGCATCTGCGCGACGACACGGCGCGGCCGATGTATCAGCAGCTTGAGGAGCAATTGCTGGCGCTGATCGAAGGCGGCTCCCTCTCCGCTGGTACGACTCTCCCGGCCGAGCGTCAACTGGCCGAAAGTCTCGGCGTCAGCCGGGCCACGGTGCAGCGCGCCTACCACATGCTGCGCCACCGGAACCTGATCAGCGCGCATGGGCGGCTGGGCTTCATCGTCCGGACCGGCAGCCCGCGCGTGGACACCGGCATGGACCGGCTGAAGGGCTTCACGGAGGAAATGCGGGAACTGGGCCGCACGCCGTCCGCCGACATTCTGGAGCAGCGGACGGTCTGCGACCGTTCCATCGCGTCCATCTTCGGGCTGCCCTCCACGGCGCGCTTCCTGAAGCTGGTGCGGGTGCGCCGCGGCGACGGCATCCCGATGTCGCTGGAGACGGCCTGGTACGACCTCAGCGCCGCGCCGGACCTGCCGAACGGCGACCTGTCCAAGTCGGTCTACGCCTGTCTCAGCGAACGCTGCGGCGTGCCGCTGACGCATTGCGACCAGACCATCGAGGCGACCCTGCCCTCCCCCCAAGAATGCGAGGTCTTCGACTTCACCGAGCCGGTCGCCTGCCTGCTCATCAAGCGGCGCAGCTACACCGACGACAAGCGCATGATCGAGTATGTGGAAGGGCTGTTCCGGGGGGACGTCTACACCTACCGCCTCACCCTCAAAGTGTAGGCGCCATATCCCGCACCCGCCGCAGGTCGGCGACGAAGTCCGCGTAGGCGCGGCGCGCCTCCTCCCCCTCCGTCAGGCGGAGCGGGTGGGAGGGATGGACGGTGACGAAGCCCTCCCAGTCGCCGAACCGGGCCGGACCCCGGTCGCGCAGCACGGACAGGCTCCGCCCCGACAAGGCCAGCGCCGCGGTGGAGCCCAGCGCCACGACGAGGCGGGGCTTCACGAACCCCAGCTCCTCCAGCAGCCACCAGCGGTAATGCTTCACTTCGCCGGCCGTCGGCGACTGGTGGATGCGGCGCTTGCCGCGCTGTTCGAACTTGAAATGCTTCACGGCGTTGGTGAGGTAGGCGTGGCCGCGGTCGATCCCGGCCTCGTCCAGCGCGCGGGTCAGCAGCTGTCCGGCCGGGCCGACGAAGGGGCGGCCCTGCCGGTCCTCCTGGTCGCCGGGCTGCTCGCCGACGAAGGCGATGGCGGCGCCTTCCGGCCCCTCCCCCAGCACGGCCTGGGTGGCGCCGGGGACCAGCGGTTCCGACCGGCGGATGATGGCGTTGAGCTCGGCCAGCGAGGCCGGCTTCTGCGCCGCCATGGCGGCCAGCGCCCGGTCCGGGGTGCGGCGGGTGGAGGGAACGGGCTCGCGCCCGATCATGGCGCGGACACGGTCGGGTGCCGTGCGGATGAGTTGCGGGATGGCCGCCGCCTCCGGCAGGTTGGCCCAGTATTTCCGGGGCATCTCCGCCCGCATGGCGGCCGGGTTGACCCGCGCCGGGTTGAAGGTGCTCTCGTAATAGCGGCGCCAGCCCGCCTGGAATCCGTCCTCGTCCAGCCCCCCGTCCAGCATCTGGGGCAGCGTCGCCGGCGGCCCGACCGTCAGCGCCCGCCGGTCCCAGTGCAGGGAGCCGTCCGGCGTCAGGATCGACCAGACCATGCTCTCGAACCGCTCGACGAAGAAGGGGGCGGCGGCTTCGACGATGTGATGGTCGGGCCTGAAGAAGGCGACGTAGCGTTCCGCGCCGGCGCCGTCCCTCACCTCCCGGAAGCGCAGGAAGGCGTGCATCTTGTGGATGTCGCGGCGCACCGCCTTGTGCAGCAGCACCAGCCGGTGGACGAGCGGGTCGGCGTGCTGGTCGAGCAGCCCGCGCTCGCCATGCAGCACCCGCCAGACCATCCGGTAGAGCAGCGCATAGCGTTCCGGCTCGCGATGGCAGACCACCGCCTGCACCAGCTCCCCCACCGGGCGCGGCAGGGCCACCGGCGGCGCCGCGTCGAACGCGGGATCGGCGCTGTCCCCGAACAGGGACGGCGCGCCGCCCGCGCTCCACAGCACCGCGTCGGGCGGCGCATCGGCGGCGATCAGGCCGCGCACCGCCCGGCGGAATCCGGCGAGGTCGGCCCCCTCCTCCAGATCGACGCGGTGCCGGATCATCCGAACAGGCTCAATTGCTGCGGCGGGGCGACGAGGCGCCGGCGCAGGTCCAGCCGGTCGGTCAGCCCGCCCGGATGGTGGTCGGCGGTGATCAGGAAGGGCCGCGCCCGCTTGGTCCCGGCGGACAGGCGGGCCACATCCTCCAGCCGCAGCCGCGTGTGGCGCCGCGCCGCCAGGATCTTGTCGACGGCCCGCGCGCCGAGGCCGGGAACGCGCAGCAGCAGCTCGCGGTCGGCGCGGTTCACGTCCACCGGGAAGCGGTCGCGGTTCTTCAGCGCCCAGGCCAGCTTCGGATCGACGCCGAGGTCGAGCATCCCGCCCTCCCCGCCCGCCACGATCTCCTCGACCGTGAAGCCGTAGTAGCGGAGCAGCCAGTCGGCCTGATACAGCCGGTTCTCCCGCTGGAGCGGCGGCGGCTTGGCGGGCAGGACGGCGCTGGCCTCCGGGATCGGGCTGAAGGCCGAATAGTAGACCCGGCGCAGGCCGTAGCGCTGGTAGAGCGTGTCGCTGGTCCGCAGCACGGCCCCATCGGTCGCCTCATCCGCCCCGACGATCAGCTGCGTGCTCTGCCCGCCGGGGGAGAAGCGCCGCCGCTCCTCCCTGGCTTCGGCGATGCGCTCGCGCACCTGCCCCATGACCGCCTTGATCGACCGCCCGTCCTTTTCCGGGGCGAGCTTTTCCAGGCTGCCGTCGGACGGAAGTTCCAGGTTGATCGACAGCCGGTCGGCCCACAGACCGGCCTGCTCGATCAGCCAGGGGCTGGCCTCGGGGATGGTCTTGAGGTGGATGTAGCCGGCGAAGCCGTGGTCCCGCCGCAGCTTGCGGGCCACCAGCATCATCTGCTCCATCGTGTGGTCCGGGGACCGGATGATGCCCGACGACAGGAACAGCCCCTCGATGCAGTTGCGCTTGTAGAAGCCGAGCGTGAGGGCCACCACCTCCGCCACGCTGAACCGAGCCCGCCGCACGTTGGAGGAGCGGCGGTTGATGCAGTAGGCGCAGTCGAACAGGCAATAATTGGTCAGCAGGATCTTGAGCAGCGAGACGCACCGCCCGTCCGGTGTGTAGGCGTGGCAAATCCCGCTCCCCGTCGTGGAGCCGATCCCCGCCGCCCCGCCCTTGCGCCCCCTGGCGCCCGAGGATGCGCAGGAAGCGTCGTATTTCGCCGCATCGGCCAGAATGCCGAGCTTCTCAAGCAGCGCGTCGTCCACGGAGCCAATCCTCATTCACCTCTTCGTTCCTATTATGTTCCGTTTTGGGACGAAGGCAAGCGAACGATCAGGACAATCGCATGTGGTGAGGTGATGTGGTGGGCGAGCGTTTCCGTCCCGGTGTCCACCACCACGCCCTTCGCCGGTGCGCGGGGTTGCGGGCCGGGAAGGGAGCCGCCGCCTGTCGTCAGGCGCCCTCCGGGAAGGCCGCCAGCGCCGCCGCCAGTTGGACAACGGCCGGTTCCCAGGCGCCCGGCGCCGGCTGGTGGAACAGCCGCATGGTCGGGTACCACGGGCTGTCGTCACGATCGGTCAGCCAGCGCCAGCAGCCGCCGAAGCGCGACAGCACCCACACCGGCCGCCCCAGCGCCCCGGCCAGATGCGCGACGGAGGTGTCCACCGTGATCACCAGATCCAGCCCGGCGACCAGAGCGGCGGTGTCGGCGAAGTCGCCGACCTCGTCCATCCAGTCCAGTATTTCCAGGCCGGGCGGCGGCTCCTTGGCCTGAACGGCGGCGGAGCCCTTTTGCAGGTTGACGAAGACGACGTCCTTCACCGCGGCGAGCGGGGCCAGCGCCGCCAGTGTCAGGCTGCGCCGCCGGTCCACAGCGTTGGCCTTGGGGCTGTGCGGCCGGGGATCGCCCGACCAGACCAGCCCGACCTTCAGCCGCCCGTCGGCCGGCAGGCGCGCGCGCCAGCGTTCCGCCTCCGCCGGATCGGCGGTCAGGTAGGGCATCGCCGCCGGAATGTCGTCCAGCCCGGTGCCGAAAGCGCGCGGCAGGCTCAGCAGCGGGCAGTGCAGGTCGGTGACCGGCACCGGGTCGTTCAGGTTGTGCACCGACAGCAGCCCCGGAATCCGCTCCATCAGCCGCCGCAGCCCACTGTGCACGGCCAGCCGGACCCGGCCGCCGCGCTGCGCCACCAGCGGCGCGTAGCGCACGAAATGCAGCACGTCGCCGTGCCCCTGCTCCGCGTGCAGCAGGATGGTCCGGCCCTCCAGCGGCTCGCCGTTCCATTGGCGGCCGGGAGCCTTGGGCACGGGGATTTCCCCGACCTTCCAGCGCGCCTCGTAATGGTCCCACGCCTCGCGCAGCCGCCCGGCCTTGAGCAGCGCCAGCGACAGGTTGAAGCGCGCCGACGGGTTGTCGGGATCCATGTCGAGGATGCGGCGGAATCCGGCCTCCGCCTCCGCCAGCCGCCGCAGGTCCAGCCCCATCACGGACAGCACGTTCAGCGCCGGCAGGTGGTCGGGCACCAGCATCAGCGCGCGGCGGCACAGCCGCTCGACGGTGGCGTAGTCCTCGGCCGAACAGGCCTGGGTGCGCAACGCCTCGGCGAGGTTGGCGTAGGCCACCGGATGGTCGGGGCCGAGCGCCAGCGCCCGCCGGTAATGGTCCAGGGCCGCCGTGGTCTCGCCGATCTCGTGCAGCGCGTTGCCGTGGTTGTTCCAGGGATCGGGATAGCCGGGCCGGAGCGCCACGGCGCGGGTGTAGGGCTGGCGCGCCTCCGCGAAGCGCCGCACGCCCAGCAGCGCGCCGCCGAGGTTGTTCAGCGCCTCCGGGAAGTCGGGTTGCAGCGCCACGGCGCGGCGCAGGCAGCGCTCCGCCCCCGTCGGATCCTTCCGCTTCAGGCGGATGTCCCCCAGGCTGCGCCAGGACTGGGCGCTGGCCTGGGCGCTGGCCTGGGCGCTGGCCGGCAGGAGACGGAGCGCCCGCGCGAGCAGCGCTTCGGCCTCCGCCAGATTGCCCTGGAGGTTGCAGGCGCGCGCCATGTGGTCCAGGCATTCATCCTGGGCGGGATCCAGCGCCAGGGCGCGCCGGTAGGCCGCCGCCGCGTCCCCGTTGCGTCCCCGGTCCAGCGCCGCGTGCCCCATCGCCCGCCACGCGTCGGGCAGCCCCGGCGCCAGCCGGGCCGCCCACCGGGCGAGCCGGTGCCCGTCGGCGGGACGCCCGGACGACCCCATCAACTTGGCGAGGTTGACCAGCGGCTCGGCATAGCCGGGGTCGATGGCGACGGCCCGCCGGAACCGCTCCATGGCCGCCGCGGTCCGGGTGGCGGTGCGGTGCAGCTCGCCCAGGGAATTGAGGAAGGCGGCCCGGCCGCTCTCCAGCCGCACCGCGCGGTCGAGCAGCACCTCCGCCGTCGCCAGCCGCCCGTCGGACAGCGCCGTCAGCCCCAGCAGATGCAGCGCGTCGCCCTGCGCCGGGTCGAGCGCCAGCGCGCGGCGGTAGCCGCCGGCCGCGACAAGCAGCCGCCCCGCCCGATGCGCGGCGAGCGCCGCCGTCAGGATGGCGGGCACGGCTGTGTCGGGCACTGGGTCGGGCACCGGCGCCACACGCTGCGCCAGCGCCGCGGCGACGCGCGCCACGACGGGCTCCCACGCGCCGGGCTCCTTCTGGTGGAACAGCCGCATGGTCGGGTACCAGGGGCTGTCCGCGCGGTTGTCCAGCCAGCGCCAGCAGGCGTCGAAGCGCGACAGCACCCACACCGGCCGCCCAAGGCCGCCCGCCACATGGCACACCGAGGTGTCCACGGTGATGACGAGGTCCAACTGCTCGATCAGCGCCGCCGTGTCGGCGAAGTCCCGAAGCTCCTCGGTCCAGTCCACGATCTCCAGGCCGGGCGGGGGCGCCTTGGCCTGCGCCCCGGCCTCGCCCTTCTGGAGGCTGTAGAAGGCCACCCCCGGAATCCCGGCGAGCGGGGCGAAGGCCGCCAGCGTCAGGCTGCGGCGGCGGTCGACCGAACTGGCCTTGAAATCCTCCTTGCGCGGCTCCCCGGCCCAGACCAGCCCGACCTTCAGCCGGGGCTCGCCCGCCAGCCGGTCCCGCCATGTGCGGCGGTCCTCGTCGGTGGGGACAAGGTAGGGCATCTCGGCCGGGATCGTCTCCATCCGGGTGCCCAGCAGGCCGGGGACGCTCAGCATCGGCACGCACAGGTCGCAGGCTGGCGGCTCCTCGTCGAGGCCGAAGGCCGCCGCCACGCCCGGCGTCCGGGCCAGCAGGCGCTTCAGCGCCGGCTGCACATTCAGCACCACCCACGCACCCCGCCGCGCCAGCAGCGTGGCGTAGCGGACGAAATGCAGGGTGTCGCCGTGGCCCTGTTCGGCCACCAGCAGGATGCTGCGCCCCGCGAGAGGACCGCCGGTCCAGGCCGGCGCGTGCTGCGGATAGCTCGCCCCCCACATCGCCCAGCGCGCTTCGTAGAGCGGCCAGCCACGGGCGAAGTCGCCCCGCGCCAGCAGCGACAGCGACAGGTTGAAGCGGGCGACCGGGCTTTTCGGGTCGAGCCGCAGGGCGCGCTCGTTCCAGGCGATGGCCGGGTCGAGGTGGCGCAGGGCGTGGAACAGCAGGCCGCCGTTGATCAAGGCGCCGGGCCGGTCGGGCGCCAGCGCCAGGGTGCGGCGGGCGTGGGCGAGGCCGCGCCGGAAATCGCCGTGCATCATCCACACCAGGCAATCCTGGGCGTCGGCCTCCGCCGCCGTCGGGTCCATCCGGCGGATGCGCCGCGTTAGCGCCAGACATGCGTCGTAATCGCCGGTCTGCATCAGCGCCCCGGCGAGGTTGCCGTAAAAGCCGGCCTCCTCCGGGGCCAGGGCCACCGCAAGACGCAGTTGGGCGACGGCCGCCGCCGGCTCCTTGGCCTCGACCAGGGCAAGGCCGAAGGCGGCGCGCATCGTCGCGTCCGTGGGGGCCAGCAGGGCCGCGCGCCGCATGACCCGCAACAGCGCCTCGGGCTGGTTCAGGTCCGGCAGCATCAGGCCCAGGCCGTGCCAACCGGCGGCCATGGCCGGGTCGAGCACCAGCGCCCGCGCGACCGTCCGCCGGGCGGCGCGCATCGCGCCGTCCTGCTGGCGCAGCAGGGCCAGCGCCGCCAGGGCCTTGGGGTATTCCGGGCGCAGTTGCAGCGCGCGGCGGAAGGCGACGGCGGCCTGGGACCGCCGGCCGGCCAGCCGCAGCGCCTCGCCCAGGTTGTGCATCGCCGACGCCCGCCCCGGCTCGAGCAGCATCAGCCGCGCGAAGCACCGGGCCGCCAGCCGGGACCGACCGTCGTCGAGCGCCAGCCCGCCCAGCCGCAGCCACGCCTCCCCCACCATGCCATCGGCGGCCAGGATACGCCGGAGAAGGACCTCCATGTCATGGGGCCGCGTGATGCGGCGAGCCTGGGCGGCGGCTTGGGGTGTGGAAAGGTTGGTCATGCCAGGGCTCCGGTCATCCGATCCGGAGGTCGATGCGGCCGGCGGCTTCCTGGGGGATGCAGAGGTAGTTCATGGCGATCACGTGCACGGTGTAGGCCATGGCCTCCAGCCGTTTCCGCATCGCCTCCGCGTCGCTCTTGAGGAACTCGACGTACAGCACGGGGCGGCAGCGCGCGATCGTTTCCGCGGCGCCGTCCAGCACCGCCATCTCCATGCCCTCCACGTCGATCTTGATCAGGCCCACTCGCGAAAAGGCGAAGCGGTCGATGGTGGTCAGCGGCACGTCCTCCGCCTGCTCCGCGTCGTAGCGGCGTTCCTGGCTGAGCGGTTCGCGCTGCACCGGCCCCAGTTCCACGCTGCCGAAATTGAGCGGCCGGTCGTAGTCGAACTGCGGCAGCGGGATCGAGCCCTCGCGATCCCCCACGGCCATGTTGTGGCAATGGATGTTGGTGATGCCGTTCAGTGCGACGCTGCCCGCCAGCATGTTGAAGATGATGCGCTGCGCCTCGAAGGCATGGACCTTGCCCCTGGCACCGACGGCATGGACCAGGGCCATCGAATAGGTGCCGAAGTTGGCCCCGATGTCGAGGACCGTCAGCTCCGTGCCCCACCGCCGCAGGATCTGCGCCAGCAGGTCGATTTCCGCATGATCGACGGCCCGTCCGGTCTTGAGGAGAGCGTTGGCCTGGTTGATGTCGTGACGATTGACGATCATCTGTCCGTAGACGGTCGGCACCACGATGGCGAACGGAAGTTTGCGCATATCAGAACAGCCCCATTTCCAGGTCTGGCAAGGAGTGCTGGGCAAGACCTTGATCCGCAGAGAATTCGCCCCAGGACATGGGATGATGCGCCGTCGTTCGGGCCTCGCAAATATTCGTGTACGCATTATCCAAAGCACAGCACGACATGGATTGCGACGACCGGGCTTAGGTCGGGCAATGCCCGCCCCAACCGGTTGCGCATCGACCACGACAACCATACGCATACCACGGGGCGCGCCCTCCCATCTACCCTCATTGAAATTGTTATCGGCGACGATGGTGAGCGAAAGCACTGACCGGCATGGTCAACGGCTGCGCACACGCGTGTTCTATTGCTTGCTGGCCAAGGCGATCGTTCGGGGCGCCTCTATATTGTGTTGGAAAAGCGAGACCCCCTCATCGTCGCAGAAGACGACCCGATTGCTCGTTCAATGATTGCGGGATATTTCACGCGGAAAGGCTTCAGCGCTTTCCAGGCCGCGAGCGCGATTCCGAGCCGTCCAGGAACTCGCCTTCCGCTCACGGACTCGTGAGGACGGACATGGACCGCCGGTGGTCAGACCGGTTGCCGCGGCAGCCTCGACGCATTATACATTAGTCCATTCTGATGGAGGCTGTCAGCCCAATGTCGGAGGCCGACCTCCGATCGCCTCGAGGACGGTCGGATCATGAACCGCCTTGGAGCGGAACCCGCGTCCAGGCGGAAGTCCGGAGACACGGAAGCATGGCCATCTATCGGCACCACATCCTGCCCCGGCTGATCAATTGGATCATGGGACAGGCGCTGCTCGGGAAGTTCCGCTCCAGAGTCGTCGGAGAAGCACGCGGGCGTGTCCTCGAAATCGGAATCGGGTCCGGGCGCAATCTGCCGTTCTACGGCGCGGCCGCCGACGAGGTCGTCGGCGTCGATCCCTCTCCCGAGCTCCTCGCCATGGCCCGGCGCGCCGCGGCGGAGTCCTCCCGCCCGGTGACCTTGCCGGTGACCTTGGTGGAACAAACCGCGGAACGGTTGCCGTTCGAGGACGACAGCTTCGACACGGTGGTCGTGACCTGGTCCCTGTGCAGCATACCCGACCCGTCCGCCGCCTTGCGGGAGGCGCGCCGGGTTCTGAAACCGGCCGGGGAGTTGCGCTTCGTGGAGCATGGCCTTGCCCCGGCCCAGGGCGTTCAGCGCTGGCAGCATCGCCTGACGCCGCTGTGGTCACGCTGTTCGGGTGGCTGCCACCTGGACCGAAAGATGGACGACCTGATCCGCGCGGCTGGATTCCACATCACCGACCTGACGAGAAGCTACCTGCCGGGGCCAAAAATCATGACCTTCATGTACGAGGGAACGGCGGTGCCTTCCGGAGGTGCGGCCCAGCGGAACGGAGCCGCACCGCGGTTGAACGGGAACGTGAGATGATGTGGTGGACGGCCGCCGGCAGCATGTCCGGGGCCTTCGCCGTGCACTTGCAACCTGTTTTGCACATATCCTGGATTGAACCGAATCGTCATGCCCGTGCTTGACACGGGCATGACGAAAACGGAAAGGGTTCAAGGTTCCTGGACACAGAATGGCTGTGCTCGCGCGACGGGGCGAGGCGCACGCAAAGACCTTGCCGGACACTCGTGGCGCCGGCCGGGCCATGACATCGGTCAGGCGAACCAGCGCGCCACATCGCCGGTCTGGCCTCAGTAGCCGACCGCTTCGCCCGGCTGGCGGCGGTTGTCGTTGGCGCCGAAGTAACGATGCTTGCCGCCCGACATGCCGAGCGCCGGCCCGCCGACGAGGACGGCGTCCACGTCGCCCCAGGGCTTCTGCTCGGTGATCTTGTAGCCCATGCCCTCCAGCACCTTGCGGGTGTCGGCGGACAGGGCGAACGGCTCCGCGTAGACGGTGTCCGGCTGCCACTGGTGATGGATGCGCGGGGCATCCGCGGCCTGCTGGATGTCCATCCCGTGCTCGATCACGTTGAGGATGGTCTGCAGCGTGATGGTGATGATGCGCGAGCCGCCGGGGCTGCCCACCACCATGACCGGCTTGCCGTCCCTGGCGACCACCGTGGGGCTCATGGACGACAGGGGCCGCTTGCCCGGCGCGATGGCGTTGGCCTTGCCCTGCACGAGACCGTAGAGGTTGGGGACCCCGGGCTTGCTGGTGAAGTCGTCCATCTCGTCATTGAGCAGGACGCCGGTGTTGCCGGCGGTGACCCGCGCGCCGAACCAGTCGTTCAGCGTGTAGGTGACCGCGACGGCGTTGCCGTCCTTGTCCATGATCGAGTAATGCGTGGTGTTGGTGCCCTCGTGCGGCGCGGTGCCGGGGGCGACGTCCTTGGAGTTGCCGGCCTTGTCCGCCGGGATCGCGGCGCGGATCTTCTCGGCGTAGGCCTTGTCGAGCAGGCGGTCCACCGGGTTCTTGACGAAGTCCGGATCGCCCAGCGCGCTGTTGCGGTCGACGTAGGCGTGCCGCATCGCCTCGACCATGAAGTGCACGGTCTGCGCCGAGTTGTAGCCCCAGTCCTTGAGCGGATAGCCCTCAAGGATGTTGAGGATTTCGCAGATGATCAGGCCGCCGGAGCTGGGCGGCGGGGCGGAAGTGATCGCGTATCCCTTGTAGCTGCACTCAATCGGCTTCATCTCGCGCACGTTGTACTGCTCCAGGTCGGCCTTGGCGAGGATGCCGCGGCCGGCCTGGCTGGCCTTGACGATCTCGTCGGCGATCGGCCCCTTGTAGAAGGCGTCCGGCCCTTTCTCGGCGATCTGCCGCAGCGTGTTGGCGAGGTTCTTCTGCACCAGCGTGTCGCCAACCTGGTAGGGCTTGCCGTCCTTGAGGAAGATGGCCGCCGAGGGCGCGTCTTTCTGAAAGTCCTCGGTGGCTTCGTTCAACAGGTTGACGTCGCCCTGCAGCAGCTTGAAGCCGTTCTCGGCGAAGCCAATGGCCGGCGCCATGACCTTGTCGCGCTTCAAGGTGCCGTATTTGGTCAGCGCCGCGTCGAGCCCGGCGACCGAGCCCGGCACGCCGACCGCCAGATAGCCGCGGGTGCTGGCATCCTTGATGGGGTTGCCGGCCTGGTCCAGGTACATGGTCTCCGTGGCCGCCAGCGGCGCCTTCTCGCGGAAGTCCAGGAAGGTCGTGCGCCCGTCGGCGAAACGGATGGTCATGAAGCCGCCGCCGCCGAGATTGCCGGCCGCCGGATACACCACGGCCAGCGCATAGCCGACCGCCACCGCCGCGTCCACGGCGTTGCCGCCCTGCCGCAGGATGTCGGCGCCGACCTGTGACGCCAGATGCTGCGCGGTTGCGACCATCCCGTTCTCGCCGGGGACCGGCGGCGGAGAGGCCGCGGCGGCTGGTCCGGCGGCCATCAGCGCAACGACGCCCATGGCGGCGCACAGGATACGAGAGCCCGAGGAGGAGCCCATGTCCCTTACTCCCTTGCCGTTATTGATCTGCCCATTGTTGATCTGCCCATTGTTGATCTGCTTGTTGCCACAACAGCAGTCAGGCACGGGGTACAGTGTGCCAACCATTCGACGGCCCAACAATCACACTTCCGTCACACCTCCCGGAACGCCTTCAGGGGGCCCGCAGGCTGGGCCTCCTCACCCAACGCTTCGATCACGGCCCGCCCGGCCCCAGCCCTTGACCGCTTGCGCCACCCGCTGGACCCGCGCGCATGCGGGGCCAAGTGGCACGTCCGCCCATTGTCGCGCCTTCAGAGCTGCTCGATAGTGCATACGTCATTTTGATTGATCTCACGTTTCCTACCGGTGTTAATCCGCCGTACGTCCAAGACTTGCTCTAGAAAAACCATTGTATAAATGACAAGCAATTCAACGTTTTGCGCGGACTTTTTATATACTGGTCATCTGCGTATTTTCGTGACCGCTGTTTATGGCGATCGGTTTTGCAGCAATAGAGTCATGGATACGCTGCAAGAAATGCCGTGGGTACCGTAACATACCGTTACCAGGGTTCTCTATGCGCCCGTCGTCACTACACATGTCGTCGCTACACATCGGGGGCCGGCTCATCTCACGATCGGCACGCCACGACGATCCCGTCTGTGCGGCGTCCCCATCCACGGCGAGGCCGGAGAGCCTTGATGTTCAACACACAGAAACTCAACACACAAAAGCAGCGATACACAGAATCGCCGAAAAAATCCCCGGTCAACTCAGAAGCTGCAAAATGAGCCGAAATCATGCGAGCTTTGGCATGGAAAACAACGAAGCGGTTGGCTGTGCTGCTCGCCATGGGCATTGCGGCGCTGTTCCTCATCCGCGCCTATGACTCGCAGCGCGGGCAACCTCTTGAGACTTGGCACACTTATGTTCCGGAAGAGCTGCACGGCAAGGAACTCGACCGCAGCGATTGGACCCGATACCTGAAGGCCGAGCAGGCCATCTTCGACAGCGTGCGGGCCGAGGTCACGCAGAAGCTGCCTCCGGAAGATCGTATTCCCGTCAACCGGTACTTTGATGGAAGCCCGGTTTACCCCGGCCGGTTTTCCCAGGACTGGAACCGCTCCTACGTGCTGGAGCCCGACGGCCCTCCCCGTGGGGCGGTCGTCTTCCTTCACGGCTTGACCGATTCACCCTACAGCCTCCGTCACATCGCCCGACGCTATCGGGCGCACGGATTCGTTGCCGTCGCCCCCCGGCTGCCGGGCCACGGCACCGTTCCCGCGGGCCTGAGCGACATCGGCTGGGAAGACTGGTCGGCGGCCACCCGGCTGGCGGTCAGGGAGGCCCAGCGGCGCATCGCGCCGACCCAGCCGCTCCATCTGGTCGGGTTTTCCAACGGCGGCGCGCTCGCCATGATGTACGCGCTCGATGCCCTGGATGATACGGGGCTGAGGCGGCCGGACCGCATCACGCTGATCTCGCCGATGATCGGGATCACCTCCTTCGCGCGCTTCGCCGGTCTGGCCGGGCTGCCCGCGCTGTTCCCGCCCTTCGCGAAGGCCGCATGGCTCAGCGTCGTGCCGGAATTCAATCCCTTCAAATACAATTCCTTTCCGGTCAACGGCGCGCGGCAATCGTATCTTCTGACCACCGCGCTCCAAAGCAAAGTCGCGGCCCGCGCCGCCGACGGACGGCTGGCCGACCTGCCCCCGATCCTGACCTTCCAGTCGGTGATGGACTTCACCGTCAGCACGCGCGCGATCCTCTCGGGCCTGTACGCCCATCTGCCCGACAACGGCAGCGAGCTGGTGCTGTTCGACGTGAACCGCAACACCAAGTTCGGTCCGCTCCTCAGTTCGGCGTCGGACACCATGCTGGCGCGCATCCTGCCCGATCCGCCCCGGCGTTTCCGGACCACGATCATCACCAACGCCGATGCGGACAGCCCCGACGTGGTCGAGCGCGTCACGGAGGCCGGCGCGGAGACGGAACAGGTGAACGCGCTGGGGCTGGTCTATCCGTTCGACGTCTATTCGCTGTCGCACGTCGCCCTGCCATTTCCGATCAGCGATTCCCTCTACGGCCTGCGGCCCGACCCGGCGGAGGATTTCGGCATCCACCTGGGCGCCGTGGCCGCCCGCGGGGAGCGCGGGGCGCTGATCGTCAGCATGGACAGCCTGCTCCGCATGTCGTCCAACCCCTTCTTCCCCTACCTGATGCGCCGCATCGAAGAGCCGCTGGCCCAGGCGTCTTCCCGGCAGGCGCTTCGCCAAAATCAATCCGACACGGGAGGGCGGTGAAGCCATGGCCACCAAAAAGGTCGCGATCGCCTGCCAGGGCGGCGGAACGCACGCGGCGTTCAGTTGGGGCGTGTTGAGAACCATTCTGGCGACGAAGAAGCGGTGGGACGCGAACCCGCAGGATGGCGACAGCTTCGACATCGTCGCGATCAGCGGCACGTCGGCCGGCGCGCTGTGCGCGCTCGCGACCTGGTACGGCCTTGTCCCGAACAGCGCCGACCCGACCTGCGGCACCATCGACAAGGCCATCGAGCGCCTGGACTTCCTCTGGACGACCTTCGCCGCCGCCAACCTGGTGGAGACCGCCCACAACCAGCTGGTCGGCACCCTTCTGGGCTGGAAATCGCAGGGCATGCCGCTGCCGGAAACCAACCCGTACGCGGCCTGCGGCAAGCTTGCGCTGAGCAGCCTCGCCATGATGGGCGCGCGTCCGCAGTATCTGGGATTTCCGGACCTTCTGAAGGATCTCTGCCCGAACTTCGACGCGATCGACTGGCCGCGGCTGGCCAAGGCCGACATCCGGATCCTCGCCGGCGCCATCGAGGTCCTGAGCGGCAACTTCGAAGTGTTCGATTCCGACAAGACGCTCGAACAGATGGGCCTGCGTCCCGACGGCCGGGCGATCAACCAGTACGACATCACCCGCTGGCGCATGCGCCGGGGAATCTCTCTGGACGGTGTTGCGGCATCGGGAACGCTTCCGTCGGTCCTGCCGGCGCAGGTCATCCCCGACATGGTGTTCCCGACCTGCACGCCGGGCCGGACCGTCACCCGCAACGGGTACTATTGGGACGGGCTGTATTCGCGCAACCCGCCGGTGCGCGACCTTCTCGACGGGCAGACGAAGGAGGAAAAGCCGGACGAAATCTGGATCGTGCGCATCAACCCCCAGGAGTTCCAGCCCGCCTCCCCGAACATCGGGCTTGAGGACATCCGGGACCGGGAGAACGACCTGGCCGGCAACCTGTCGCTGAACCAGGAGCTGGACGGCATCATGACGATCAATCACTGGATCGAGCGTTACGGGGACAGCCATCCCCCGCTGGACAGCCGCAAGATCGTCGCGGTCCGCACCATCAAGATGACCCGCGACACCGCCTGGGGCCTCAAGCACACCTCGAAGTTCAACCGCAGCCCGGACTATTTCGCGTCGCTGCGCGAGGAGGGGCGGACGGTCACGGAGCGCTGGCTGGCGGACTGGCGGCGGCTCGGCGCGGACTTCCCGCGCTACCCCTACGACGCGCGCTACCCAGAGCCAGCCTGACATGGCCGGCCTGACATGAAGCCCCGAAGGGAGCCAACCGCATGACCGATCTCGCCGCCGTCCTCGTCGCGCTCGGGTTGCTCATGCTTCTGGCCTACCGGGGCGTGACGCTGCTGATCGCGGCCCCCGCCACCGCGCTGCTCGCCGCACTGCTCACCGGGGGTCTGCCGATCCTCGGCGCCTACACCCAGATCTTCATGAGCAACACCGGGTCCTTCATCGTCTCCTTCTTTCCCCTGTTCATGCTCGGGGCGATCTTCGGGAAGCTGATGGACGACACCGGCTCGGCGCGATCGCTGGCCCGGCTGGTCAGCGCCCGCCTCGGGCCGGAGCGCGCGGTCGTCTCGGTGGTGCTGTGCTGCGCCGTGTTGACCTACGGCGGCGTTTCGGCCTTCGTCGTCGCCTTCGCGATCTACCCGGTCGCCGCCGCCCTGTTCCGCAACGCCGGCATCCCGAAGCGGCTGATCCCGGGGGCGCTGGCGCTGGGCGCCTTCACCTTCACCATGTCGGCCCTGCCGGGATCGCCGGCGATCCAGAACGCGATCCCCATGCCCTTCCTCGGCACCACCGCCTTCGCCGCACCGGGCCTGGGCATCGTCACCGGGCTGGTGATGTTCGCGCTGGGCGTTCTGTGGCTGAACGGCCGCGCCGCCCGCGCGCAGGCGGCCGGCGAGGGCTACGGCGACCACATCGACAGCGCGCCGGCGCTGGACCGGACGACGCGCGAGCGCGCGCAGGCCGAAGGCTTCGACATCGTCGAGATTTCTGCCAAGCCCGCCCCGGCGCCCACCCTGGCAATGGAGCCCGCCGCCGAACGCCTGCCCCCGGCGGCGCTGGCGGTGCTGCCGATCGTGGTAGTCATCGTCACCAACTTCCTGTTCATCCAGGTCATCGTTCCCCGGATGGACACGGCCTTCCTCGCCGAACCGAAGTTCGGGGCCTCGACCATCGAGAGTGTGCGCGGCGTGTGGGCGGTCATCGTGTCGCTGTTCGCCGCCATCCTCCTGCTCATCGCCGGCAACTGGAATCGCCTGGACGACCTGCGGACGAGCCTGGACCAGGGGGCCGACGCCTCGGTCCTGCCGATCTTCAACACCGCAAGCCTCGTCGGCTTCGGCGCGGTGATCGCCGCCCTGCCCGTCTTCGACGCGATCAGCAAGGCCGTCCTGGCGCTCGGCGGCGGCAATCCGCTGGTGTCGGTCGCGGCGTCGGTGTCGGTGCTGTCCGCGATGACGGGATCGGCGTCCGGCGGCATGAGCATCGCGCTGGACGCGCTCGGCCCGACCTTCGTGGACATGGCGCGCACGACCGGCGTCTCACTCGACGTGATGCACCGGGTGACGGCGGTCGCCTCGGGCGCGCTCGACGCGCTGCCGCACAACGGGGCGGTCATCACGCTCCTCACCGTCTGCCGGCTGAGCCACCGGGACGCCTACGGCGACGTCTTCATCGTCGCGGCGGCCATCCCGATGATCGCGCTGGTGGTCCTGATCGCTCTGGCCGGCCTGCTCCGGAGCTTCGGGCTCTAGCCCGGCACGGCACCAATGGAGGCTCCGATGAACAACAGTCTGAGTCACGGTCGTGCGTCGCTCGTCCTCGCATCGCTCGCCCTGCTCGCGGCCTGCGGCTCCGGCGAGGAGGTTGTCTCGGATCCGGTCCGCCCCGTGCGGGTGGCGGCGGTCGAGCGGCGCGCGGCGGGTGAGACGCTGTCGCTTCCCGGCGAAATCCAGGCGCAGGACGAGGTCAGCCTGTCCTTCCGCGTGGACGGGCGGATGATCGAGCGGCTGGTGAACGTCGGCGACACGGTCAAAGCGGGTCAGGTGATCGCCCGCCTGGACCCGGAACCGGCCCGCAACGCCCTGCGCGCGGCGCGGGCGGACCTGACCGCGGCCATGGGGCAGCAGACCCTGGCGCGCAACGACTACGAGCGGCAGGAAACCCTGCTGCGCCAGGGCTGGACCACCCGCGCGCGCTACGATGCTGCGGCGCAGGCGCTGAAGGCCGCCCAGGCGCAGGTCGATGCGGCGCAGGCGCAGTTCGACACCGCGCAGGACCGGCTGGGCTACACGGAACTGGTGTCCGACGGCGCCGGCACGGTCACCGCCCGCGGGGCCGAACCCGGCGAGGTGGTGGCGGCCGGCCGCATGATCGTTCATCTGGCCCGCCAGGGCGGGCGCGACGCGGTGTTCGACGTGCCGGCCTCGGCGATCCAGGGGGCGATCCGGGACGCGCCCTCCAACCCCGTCGTCACGGTGGCCCTGGTCTCCGACCCCGCCACGCGCGCCACCGGCCGCGTGCGTGAGGTCGCGCCCCAGGCCGATCCGGTCACCCGCACCTTCAAGGTCCGCGTCGGCCTTCAGGAGCCGCCCGAGGCGATGCGGCTCGGCTCGACCGTCAGCGGGTCGATTCAGGTCGGTGGCGTCGGCGGGATCGAGATTCCGGCCACCGCGCTGACGCAGGCGAACCAGCAGCCGGCAGTCTGGATCGTCGACCGGGCGACGAACACCGTGGCGCTGCGCAACATCGACCTCGACCGCTACGACCTCGCCCGCGTCATGGTCGCGCGCGGCCTGGAGGCCGACGAGATCGTGGTGACCGCCGGCGTGCAGGCGCTCCGCCCCGGCCAGAAGGTCCGCATTTTGGGAGAGGGCTCATGAGCACCTTCAACCTCTCCGCATGGGCGATCCGCAACCGCTCCCTGGTCCTGTTCCTGATGATCGGGGTCGTGGTGGCCGGCACCGTCGCGTTCCTGAAGCTCGGCCGGGCGGAGGATCCGGTCTTCACCATCCGCACCATGGTGGTGCAGGCCCACTGGCCGGGCGCCACGCTGGACGAGACGCTCCAGCAGGTGACGGAGCGGATCGAACGAACGCTCCAGGAAGTGCCGAACCTCGACACACTGCGCAGCTACACCGTCCCCGGCACGGCCGTGATCTTCGTCGATCTGGTGGGAAGCGCCCACGGCCGCACGGTGTCCGACACCTGGTACGAGGTGCGCAAGCGGGTCGGCGACATGCGCCACACCCTGCCGCAGGGGGTGCTCGGCCCCGGCTTCAACGACGACTTCGGCGACACCTTCGGCATCATCTACGGCTTCACCGCCGACGGCTTCACGCACCGCGAGCTGCGCGACGCGGTGGAGGACGTGCGGTCGCGCCTGCTGCTCGTCCCGGACGTTGCGAAGATCGAACTGCTGGGGGAGCAGGACGAGCGCATCCACGTCGATTTCTCGCTGGAGACGCTGGCCGGGCTGGGCGTCGAGCCCGGCGCGCTGATCGCGGCGCTCCAGGCGCAGAACGCCGTGCGTCCGGCTGGCGTGCTGCGCACGGGGAAGGAGGCGCTGTCCTTGCAAGTGTCCGGCGCCTTCGCGTCGGAGCAGGACATCCTCGACGTCAATTTCGTGGCCGGGGGCCGCATGCTGCGCCTGCGTGACGTGGCGGAGGTGCGCCGCGGCTTCGCCGATCCGCCGCAGCCGCTGTTCCGGGTGAACGGCAAGCCGGCCATCGGGCTCGCCATCGCCATGCGTCCAGGCGGCGACATCCTCGCGCTGGGCCGGAACGTCACGGCGGAGATGGCGCGGGTCAAAGCCGACCTGCCGGTGGGGATCGAGGCGCATGCGGTGGCGGACCAGGCGCGCACGGTGGATGAGGCGATCTCCGACTTCATCACCTCGCTGTGGCAGGCCATCGTCATCGTGCTGGTGGTCAGCTTCATAGCACTCGGCCTGCGCGCCGGCACCGTGGTGGCGATCACGATTCCGCTGACGCTGGCGATGGTCTTCTCCGTGATGGATCTGGCCGGCATCGACCTCCAGCGCGTGTCGCTGGGCGCCCTCATCATCGCGCTCGCCCTGCTGGTGGACGACGCCCTGACCACCGTGGACGCGATGACGCGGCGGCTTGCCGCCGGCGACCGGATGGAGGTCGCGGCCGTGTACGCCTACAAGACGCTGGCCTTCGCCATGCTGTCCGGCACGCTGGTGACCATCGCCGGCTTCGTGCCCATCGGCTTCGCGCAAAGCTCGGCCGGGGAGTACACCTTCTCCATCTTCGCGGTGGTGGGCATCGCGCTGATCGCGTCCTGGCTCGTCGCGACGGTCTTCGCACCGGTCCTCGGCACCATGCTGCTGAAGCCGCCCAAGCCCGGAAAGGCCGAGGAGCCGGGCGCCGTAATGCGGCTGTACCGCCGCGCGCTGGACGCGGCGATCCGGGCGCGCTGGCTGACCATCGCGACGACGCTCGGCCTGTTCGTCCTGGCGATCATGGCGCTGGGGCTCGTCCCCCGGCAGTTCTTCCCGCCGTCGGACCGGGTCGAACTGCTGGTCGACCTGCGCCTGCCGCAGAACGCGTCGATCCACGCCACGCGCGAGGCGGTCGAGCGCTTCGACGCGCTGCTCGCCAAGGAGCCCGGCGTTGAGAGTTGGAGCAGCTACGTCGGGCGCGGCGCGATCCGCTTCTACCTGCCGCTGAACGTGCAGCTCGCCAACCCCTTCATGGGCCAGTCGGTGGTCGTGACCACCGACGTCGCGGCGCGCGAGCGGCTGCAAGCCCGCCTGGAAACCCTGCTGGCGGAGGAATTCCCGAACGCCGTCGCCCGCGTCTACCCGCTGGAACTCGGCCCGCCGGTGGGGTGGCCGCTCCAGTACCGCGTCCTGGGTCCCGACCCGGGCCAAGTGCGGGAGATCGCGCTGAAGCTCGCGCAGGTCGTCGGCACCTCGCCGGAGGCGCGGCGGATCAACTTCGACTGGATGGAGACCGCGCGCACGTTGCGGGTGCGGATCGACCAGGACGAGGCGCGGCGCCTGGGCCTGAGTTCGGCCGCCGTCGCCGCCATGCTGGACACCACCGTCTCCGGAACCGCCGTCACGCCGCTGCGCGACGGCATCTACCTGATCGATGTCCTGGCCCGGGACGCCCGTGGACAGACCCTGTCGGTGGAAACGCTGCGCAGCCTGCCGGTGCCCCTTACCAATGGCCGGAGCGTGCCGCTGAGCCAGCTGGCGTCCTTCGATTACGCCCAGGACCTGCCGCTGGTGTGGCGGCGAGGCCGTGTGCCGGCCCTGACGCTGCAGGCGGACGTGGCGCCCGGCGTGTTGCCGGAAACCGCCATCGCCGCCCTGGCGCCGCAGATCGCGGATCTCTCCGCCTCCCTGCCGCGGGGGTACCGCATCGAAATCGGCGGAATCGCCGAGGAGAGCGCCAAGAGCCGCGCGTCGGTCTTCGCCGTCATCCCCCTGATGCTGCTGCTGGTCCTGACCGTGCTGATGGTCCAGCTCCGCAGTTTCCAGCGCCTGTTCCTCGTGCTGAGCGTGGTGCCGCTCGGGCTGATCGGCGTGGTCCTGGCGTTGCTGGTCTCCGGCCAGCCGCTGGGGTTCGTCGCCATCCTCGGGGTCCTGGCGCTCGTCGGCATGATCGCGAAGAACGCGGTCATCCTGATCGAGCAGATCGAGGCGGAGCGCAACGCCGGACGCGGCATCACCGAGGCCGTGATCGCGGCGAGCGGGTCCCGGTTCCGGCCGATCATGCTGACCGCCGCCTCCACGGTGCTCGGCCTGATCCCCATCGCCTTCACGGTGTTCTGGGGGGCGATGGCCTTCGCGATCATGGGCGGCCTTCTCGTCGCGTCGCTGCTGACGCTGATCTTCCTGCCGACGCTCTACGTGGCGTGGTTCGGCGGCCGGGAGATGGTGCGGGAACGGTCCCCGGTTCCGCCGCCATTTCCTCCGCCATCTCCTCCGTCGGCGGCATGAACGGCCGGGAGCGCATGGCGATGGACGTGCAAACGACGGCGCGGGCGGACCGCCGGAGCGGCGGCATCGAGATCAGGCTGTGCGACCTGTCGCAGCTGTTCCGCAGCCTCGATCCGTCGCCGTTCCGCGAGGGCAATCTGACGGCGGACGCGGAGGAATATTTCCTGAGCAAAGCGAAGGAGCAGCCCGAAGACCGTCCGGTGCGCATCGTCATCCATCTGCCGCACGGGACCCTGTCGCGAGGTCCGTCCTTCGACATCGCGGCCGCTCTGACCGGCCATTTCGCAGCCTGTGCCGCCGCCGAAGCGAAACGGCGTCACGAATCCGTCCGGATATGGCGCCAAGCGGCGTTGATCGGGTTCGTGATGCTGTCCGTCTGCCTCTTCCTCGCCTGGCAGATCTCCCATCACTTTCCGGCCCGCCCCATGACCCGGATTCTGCAGGAGAGCTTCGTTATCCTGGGATGGGTCTCGGTCTGGAAGCCCATCGAGACCTTTCTCTATGAGTTGCTTCCATCGCGCCAACACCAGCGCCGGCACCGGTTGCTCCGCCTGTCGTCGGCTGAAGTTCTTGTCCGCGACGACGGGTAGCGGTCATCGCGGTGTTGGGGCGCTGATCGTCAACTCCCCGGAGAACCCGACCGGCTACGTCGCCAGCCTGAAGGACTGGAAGCGCATCGGCGCCCTCGCCGCGGCGAACGGCACCTGGATCATCCATGACGAAGTCTACGACGTGATGGATTTCGAACGGCCGCCCCGTCGCGCCCGCACAGCCAGTCCGTGTCCAGGAACCCTGGACCCTTTCCGTTTTCGTCAAGCACGGGCATGACGGCAGGAAACGGGGCGTCCACGACCGATCGGAATCCGCTTTAAGCGGCCTTCTCCGCGTCCGGCGACAGGAGCGTCCGCGCCAAACTGACCCAATAGCTGGCGCCGATGGTGAGGTTGGCGTCGTTGAAGTCGTAGGCGGGGTTGTGCAGCGTGCAGCCGCCCTCCGCCGGGCCGTTGCCGAGCCAGACATAGCAACCCGGCCGCCTTTGCAGCATGAAGGCGAAATCCTCCGCCCCCATCGACGGCATCGGATCGTGGTCGACGTTCTCCGCCCCGACCAGCCGGGCCGCCACTCCGGCGCACAGCGCCGTTTCCGCCCCGCTGTTCACGGTGGCCGGGTAGCGCCGCTCGTACCGCACCTCCGCGGTGCAGCCGAAGGAGGCCGCGGTGTGCTCCGCCAGCGTGCGCATGCGGGCCTCCACCGTGTCCTGCACGCTGCTCTTGAAGGCGCGCACCGTGCCGCGAATGGTGACCGAGGGCGGGATGACGTTCCAGGTGTCGCCGCCGAAGATCTGGGTGGTGGACACCACCGCGCTGTCCAACGGGTGCAGGCTGCGGCCGGGAATGGTCTGCAGGGTCGTCAGCAGGTGCCCGGCCGCGGTGATCGGGTCGGCGCCGAGGTGCGGCATGGCGGCGTGGCTGCCCTTGCCGTGGACCACGATCTCGAAGATGTCGTAGCTGCCCATCATCGGGCCGGGGCGCAGGGCCATGTGCCCCAGGGGCAGACCGGGCCAGTTGTGCATGCCGTAGACGCTGTCCACGGGAAAGCGGTCGAACAGGCCGTCGGCGACCATCTCCCGCGCGCCGCCCTCGTTCTCCTCGGCCGGCTGGAAGATCACATGCAGCGTGCCGTGGAAATCCGGGTCGTCCGCCAGGATCTTCGCCGCGCCCAGCAGCATCGCCGTGTGCCCGTCGTGGCCGCAGGCGTGCATCCGGCCGGGGTTGACCGAGCGGTGGGCGAAGTCGTTCTGCTCCTGGATGTGCAGGGCGTCCATGTCGGCGCGCAGCGCGACGGCGCGGTTGCCCTGGTGGCGCCCCTTCAGCGTGCCGACCACGCCGGTGCGGCCCAGTCCGGTCGTAACCTCCAGCCCGAAGGAGCGCAGCGTCGAAGCGACGAAGGCGCTGGTTTCATGCTCCTCGAAGGCGGTTTCGGGGTGGGCGTGCAGGTGGTGCCGCCACTCCCGCATGGTCGGGGCCAGGGCTTCGGCCGCGGGGTCCAGGCGGACGTTGCTGGGAACGGTCATTCCGACGTCTCCGTGCTCCCACTCTCGGGGAGGCTGCAGTGGAATGGGTCATGGGTGCCTCGCCGGCGCGAGTTCGGCGGGCCTACTTGGCCTCGGACCAGAGCTTGCCGGCGGTGGCCCAGTCGCACTTTTTCACCTCGGTGAGGATCACGTCCACAGCGTCCGGGCTGCAGCCCAGCGTTTCCACCGAGGCGTCGGTCAGGGCCTTCACGAAGGCGCGCTTCTGCTCCGGGGTGCGGCCTTCGAACATTTGCACGTTGATGATCGGCATGGGGGTCCCTCTCCCTGGTTGGTTAACGTGAGATTGGTGCCTTGGCGTCAGGTCTTGTAGTCGGGGCACAGCCGGTCCAGGCGCCGCAGCAGGGCCGGCAGCACCAGAACCGCCCCGGCGACACGGCCGGCGGCGTGCACGAAGCTCTGGGGGTTGGTGGACAAGGGCCTGCTCCCGACGTACACGAAGGATCCGGAGCTTCGCACGTCCCAGCCGGTTTTTCCAAGCGCCGCCGAATTGGATTTCGCGGGCCGCATCGCGCTGCCGATCGAAAAGCCGAGATACAGGATCAAGCTGTTGCGCGACCGGGTCACCGAGGCTTGTGCACCGAAGCGCCCGCCCTTCGCTGCATGTTTTCCGTCATGATGGCGAGGAACCCCGCCACGGTGACGGCAAGGAGCTGGCCGACGGGAAGGCCATCCTGAGCGGCGCCTTCCCCCTGTGCGGCGCCTTGCACGTTTTCCGAGACTGTCATTCCATTGTCCATCACACGAGGAAGGAGGCGGCGATGTCCTTTTCGGCATGGCCGGCGTTCGCCGCACGCTGGAAGCGGGCGAGACCCGCTTCGGCCAGCTCCGCGCGGACATCCGTTTCACCGAGCGCTTCGACGACCAGCCGCGCGTCCTTCACCCCGTTCCCGACGGAGAAGCTGGTGGTGTAGTCGCCCTTGAGCATTGCGCCGGCTTTGCTCTGGAAGTAGCCGCTGTCCAGCGGGCCGCCGGTCACGGCGTCGATCACGAGCGCCGGATCGATGCCAAGCGCCTTGGCGATCGCGAGGGTCTCCGCCGTTCCGTGGGTGAGCGCGAAAACGAAGGCGTTGAGCGCGAGCTTGATCCGGCTGCCGGCGCCCGGCTTGTCGGAAATCCAAAGGGTCCGTTGCCCGATGGCGTCGAAGACCGCTTGGGCAACCTCACGCTCCCTCTCCGGACCGGAGGCGAGGATGACCAGCTTGCCCTGTTCGGCAGGCTGGCGGGTTCCCTGCACCGGCGCGTCATAGATGACGATGCCGTTCTCAGCCGCAAAACCGACAAGCTCGTCGATCGCCGCGACACCGACGGTGCTGAGTTGAAGCCAGACCGCGCCTTTGCGCAGCCCGGGCAGCGCCGCCGTCATCGCGTCGTTCACGGCGGGACCGTCCTTCAACACGGTCAGGATGATCGCGGCGTCACGAACCGCCTCGGCGGCGTGGTCGAACGGTTCGACACCATCGACGGCGAGGGCCTGCGCCTTTTCGGCCGAGCGATTCCAAGCGCGAACCGTGAAGCCCTTGCGGGCAAGATTGCGCGCGACCGCCGCGCCGATGAGGCCGGTGCCGAGAACGGCAACCTGAAGGCCGGGACTTTTGCCTGTCATGGGACACTCCTGATGAATTTGGCCTGATGGGGTTTGGCCTGATGGGGGGTTGGATGATATGGAACGATCATTCCATAATTGGCGAAAAAAATTTGGTCAGGTCAGCGCGGACAGCGTCTGGTCGATGATGGCGGTGAGCTTTGCGCGGTCTTGGGTCGGCGTGGTTTTCGCGAGGACCCGCAACCCCTGCAGTGCATTGAACACGAAAAGCGCCAGGATGGCGGGGTCAGCGTTGGCGCGAATGTCCCCCGCTTCCTGCCCACGCCGGATCGTCTCTTCGATGCCGCGCGTCAGGATGGTGAAGTTCTGGCGTACGAGGTCCGCGACCCCGGGGTCGCGGCCAGCCATCTCGATCGCGCTGTTGGTGGCGAGACAGCCACGCCTTTCCGACGCTTCCAAATCGGCATCGACCACACTCACCAGAAGCTCGCGCAACCGCTCCATGGGCGCCCCCGGCTGGCGGAGCTGATCGACATGGGCTTGGGCGCGCTTGCGGTACCGAAGCAGCGCTTGCGCGAAGAGGCCGTCCTTGTTGGCGTAGGCTGCGTAAAGGCTGCCGCGCCCAAGGCCCGTCGCATCGACGAGATCCTGCGCGGAGGTGCCGTCGTAGCCGTTTCGCCAGAAGGTCTCCATAACGGCATCAAGCACGCGCTCTTCGTCGAACTCCCTGGGGCGGGCCATGCTGAACCTGATATCGTTATTGAACGATCATACCATAACCGTTGCGGTGCTCTTGTCAAGCCAGTCCGGTCCGTTCGTTCAGCGCGGTGGCGCGAAAGCGTCGAGGTGCTGGCCCCTCGAGAAGGGCCGGCCATATCACCATCTGCGCTTCGACAGCGGAGCGCAGAAGGCGGACGTGGAAGCCATCGGGTACGGTGGTCGCGCGGGGCGCGCGGGGGCTGCCGTCAGCCGACCGCGGTGTCGTACAGCAGCTTCAGGTTCAAGCCAGCGATCAAGGCCGTGGCCGCCCAGCCAAGGACGCTCTGCCAGCGCGGGGCGGCCAGAGCGCCGAGCCGGGAACGGTCGGTGGCGAACAGCATCAGCGGGATGACCGCGAACGGCAGTTGAAGGGACAGTATGACCTGAGAGAGGATCAGCAACTGCGCCGTCCCGCTCTCGCCGTACTGCCACGTGACCACCACGGCCGGAACGATGGCGATGAGCCGGGTCACCAACCGGCGCAGCACCGGCGGCATACGGAAGCGCAGGAAGCCCTCCATCACCACCTGCCCGGAGAGCGTCGCGGTCACCGTCGCGGTGAGCCCGCAGGCGAGCAGCGCCACCGCGAACAGCGTGGCCGCCGTCCCGACGCCGACCATCGGGGAGAGCAGCTGATGGGCCTCCTGGATCTCGGCAATCTCCGTTCTCCCGGCGGCGTGGAAGACCGCCGCGGCGAGGATCAGGATGGCGGAGTTGATGACCAGCGCAATGGACAGGGCGACCGTGGAGTCGATGGTTGCAAAGCGGATGGCCTCGCGCCGTCCCTGCTCATCCTGCCGGTAAGCCCGCGACTGCACCGTCGCCGTGTGCAGGTACAGGTTGTGCGGCATGACCGTGGCGCCGAGGATGCCGATGGCGAGGTACAGCTGCGTGGAATCGCTCAGCAGCGACGCCGAGGGCACGTAGCCGGACAACACGGCCGCCCAATCCGGGTCGGCCAGCGCGATCTCCATCAGGAAACACCCGGCGATGAGGGCGATCATCGCGACGATGAACGCTTCGAGCCAGCGCACGCCGCGGTGCTGGAGCCAGAGCACGAGCAGCGCGTCGAGCGCCGTCAGCAGGACGCCGCCGAGCAGCGGGATGCCGAACAGCAGCTTCAGCGCGATGGCGGTGCCGATCAGTTCGGCAAGGTCGGTGGCGCAGATGGCCACCTCGGCCAGCAGCCACAGCCCCCAGGCGACCGGGCGCGGGAAGCGGTCGCGGCACAGCTGGGCGAGATCCTGCCCCGTGGCGATGCCCACCCGCGCGCACAGGGCTTGCAGCAGCATCGCCATGAGCGAGGAGAGCAGAGCGACCGACAGCAGCGTGTAGCCGTAGGCCGATCCCCCGGCCAGCGAGGTCGCCCAGTTGCCCGGGTCCATGTAGCCGACCGCGACGAGGTAGCCCGGACCAAGGAAGGCGAGCAGGCGCCGGGTGACGCTGGCCGACGCCGGGACGCGGACGCTGCGGTAAACCTCCTCCAGGCTGTGCGACGCGGTCGAGGGGCCGTCCGTGAAGGGTTCGTTGGTCCGGTGAAGCATGGCTCTCCCACCCTGGGCAAGGGATTCCTTCGGTGCCGTGGGCCGATGCCAATGCCAATGCCAATGCCGCCTCGGCCCGGCGATGTGCCCCATGCCATAACATTTAGCTTCGGCTATGTTTCTCAACGCCCCGCCAAAGTTTCTGTTGGGGTGCCGGAAGCGCCGCTGTCCCGTCCGCGCCGATGTGGCACAATGGACGAGCGACGGGAGGATGGGACGGTGGACGCTGAGCGCGCGCGCAAGATGCCGATGCTGCTGCCCGACGCGGAGCGGCAGGCGGCGAACTTCCAGCGGGTCCGGGAGGCCCACCAGACCGAGGTGGCCGAGGACTACGTCGAACTCATCGCCGGCCTGATCGACACGACCGGCGAGGCCCGCGCCGCCGACATCGCCCGGCGCCTCGGTGTCGCCCACCCGACGGTGGTGAAGACCATCGCCCGCCTGCAACGGGATGGTCTGGTCGAGCAGCAGCCTTACCGCTCGATCTTCCTGACCGAAGCCGGGCGCACGATGGCCGAACGGTCCCGCCGCCGCCATGCGATCGTCGTCGGCTTTCTGAAGGCGATCGGGGTGAGCGACGAGACGGCTGAGCGCGACGCCGAAGGCGTCGAGCATCACGTCAGCGACGAGACCTTGGCCGCCTTCGAGCGCGTGATCACCGCCCGTTCAGGGGATGCTGTCACACGGTGAGCAGGAGGTAAGCACCCAGACCACCTGGGAGATCACCGGGGGGGGGCTGGCGTTCGCCTCGGCCGAGGCTTCGCCTTCCCGGCCGCCGCCGGTCTCCCCTGTCAGGATGATGCCCGGGATGGCAGTCCCATGGATTTCCCGGGTCCGCGGAACCCGCGGCCAGCACGCTGGTGACCGCCGGGGTCGTCGGTTGCCTCCCCGGCTCTCCTCCGATGGTTCTTCCCGGGCGAAGCTCACTTCGCTGCGTTTCGAAAATATGAGAGAACATCGATGACTGCGGGCAGTTCGACGGCGTCAGCCTCATCCAGTTTTATTGGAAGGAGAACGTGATCTGCTCATGGATTTGGACCAAGCCCTGCGGACGGTCGCACCGCTGCTTGATTGCAATCCAGAGTAAGCGTGTCGAGCATCCTCCGATGCGTCGCTTCCGGCGGCCGTCAGACCGCCGTAAGGGCTTTCCGTCAGCAGTGCCTCGGCACGAACGGGCCAACGGCCTTTGATTCCAGACAGACGATGTTCAGCGTCCGGCTGCTTGACGGCGCAAAGTCTTCAGCTCGTTGAACCGCGCCGTGACGTCGCGCATGACCGCCGCCATTCCGAGCATCGCCCCATTCGCATCCTTCAGCGGCACGATGGTGAATTCGACCGAGATGCGGCTTCCATCCTTGCGCGTCGCCGGCACCGACAGCAGGTCGCCGCTGCCGTAGCGGCTTTCTCCCGTCTTCATCACCTGATCGTAACCGTCCCAATGCCGTTGGCGCTGATTTTCGGGGATGATGATGTCCAGGGATTGCCCAAGCGCTTCCTCGGCGGTGAATCCGAACACACGCTCGGCTCCCGTGTTCCAGAAACGGATGATGCCGTCCCGGTCGGAGTAGGCGATGGCCTCGGCCGGGCTGTTCAGCAGCGCCAGTCCCAGCTTTTGCAGGTCGTCCTCGGTCATCGGCCCTCCCTCTCGTCGCTACGAACCGTCTGCAATCAGACATCCGACACCAGCCGCGCGCTGCGGGCGCGCGACACGCAGACCATCATCGTCTTGCCGGTGGCGCGTTCGGCATCGGACGAACCCAGTCGCGGTGGTCAACTTTGCCCTCCAGCAGCGCTGTTTCGCAAGTGCCGCAGATGCTGAGCTGGTCCCCGTTCGCCACCCATCCGGATCCCTGTGAGCGGCTGTGCCGACTGCGTCCTTGATGGCGGCGTGAAACGCTCGGAGGTGTCATACCGTCGGCACCTGAAGGCGCCGCCGGTTTGGCTCTCTCTGCTTCATTGCCTGCAATGCCGCCGGAGGGCGACCGCGTCCGGGCATCGTCAACGTGTTGGCATCGACGGTGAGAGAGGGCATGGCTCGACCACGGATGTGCGCCGGGCCGGTCGATCAGGCGGCCGACGGCGCGCCAGCCACCTCGGCCCAGGCAGCCGGGTGGCCGACAAATGGGTGACCGACAAATGGGTGACCGACAAATCCCGCTTTGGCGCCCTTCAAAGCATACTGGCGATCAAGCGCCGTGCGCTGGCCATGGGCGACATGGCGGCGCCGACCTGCGCCACAGCGATCGCGCCTTCGACGATGAGCAGGATTTCGCCGGAAAGACGATCGCGTGCTTCCGCCGGATGGTCGCGAAGTTGCTTTTCGATCAGCGCCCGAATCGCCTGCTTGTGCGCCCTGGCCTGTTCGAGGATCGGCTGGTGATCGCCGGCATATTCGCCCGCAGCGCGCACGAAATTGCAGCCGAAGAAGGCCCCGCCTTCGACCCACTCCTGGATGACGCCGAGGATGGCGTCCACGCGCTCGGCCGCGGTGGCATCGGGCTTGGCGGCAAGCAGGCCAGCCACCCGTTCCTCGATTCCCCGCAGGGTCCGCGCGCTGCGCAGCTTCAACGCTTCGAGGACGAGATCCTCCTTGGACGGGAAATATTTGTAGAGCGTGGTCTTCGACACGCCCGATTCCCGCATGAGCGTGTCGATGCCGGTCTGGTGAAAGCCATGCCGGTTGAACAGGTCGAGCGCAATCTCGATCAGGTGCTCGCGGCGTGGCTGTGCTCTGGGTTTGGAATCGCGCGGATTTGGCAAGGCGTACCTCCTTTCGCCTCCACTCTATTGACGTGAACAGATTTGTCCAGTATCACCGAAAAAAGTGAACAGACCTGTTCACTTTCGCTTCAGGAGGCAGCCATGACGAATGACACGCAGATCAAGCCGAAAACCAACGGGATCCATCACATCGGGCTCAGCGTGTCCGACCTGCGGGGTGCGGCGGATTTCTTCGTCGAGGTGCTGGGGTTCCGCTTGGTTGGCGAGCGGCCCGCCTATCCGGCGCTGTTCGTCGGCGACGGCAAGTCCCTCATCACGCTGTGGCAGGTCGGCACGGAGGAAGCCGTGCGCTTTGACCGTAAGCGGAACGAAGGACTGCACCATCTTGCGCTGAACGTCGACAACGTGGAGGAGCTTGACGCGCTGCACGCCGTGATGGTCGCGCGCGGCGACAAGATCGAATTCGCACCCGAACCGCGCGCCGATGGCACCGCGCGGCACATGATGCTCAACATCCCCGGCGGCCCGCGCCTCGAACTCATCGCCATGGCCCCGGTCCAACACCATCCGTAAGGCCTTTCCCATGCCGTAAGGCCCTTCCCATGTGGGACCGACGACACCCTTCAGCAAAAACCCGCGGATCGTGTCGTCGGGCCACCATGCCCGGCGTCGAGCACCGCCGGGACAAGGGGGCTCAGCCAAAATCCGACACGTTGACGGTGCCCGATGTCGAACACCTTCACCCGGCGCCCTTTGCTGGCGCTGCTCGCCGCCGTGCTCATGCTGGGCTCCACCGAAGCCTCCGCCGCGGCCGGTCCCCCATCGGCCGCCGAGACCTCGAAGGTGCAGATCCTCGCCCCGGTCGACGCCGCCGGGCAGGGCCAGACCATCCCGGCGGGGCTTCGCATCGTGCTGAACGATGGCTGGAAAACCTACTGGCGATCGCCGGGAGATCGTCGCCGATGTCCGCGCCAAGAAGCGCGCCAAAGACCGCGGGGACAAGCAGGGCTGAAGCGCTCAGGTGTCTCTGATGCCGGGGACCGTCTCGTTTTGAGCCGGTCCCCGGCGGGACATTCTGTTCCTACGGCCGGCGCAGGGTCACGACCAGGACATCACGGTGCGCGGCGCATGACGGGTCATCCGGGACGATCGGGGTCACCCCGTGAACGACGCGGGCGTCGTCGACCAGGGCGGCGTCCATCGGTGACGTCAGCGTGAAGCTTCCGAGAGGCTGCCCGGCGCTGTCCAGGACGGTTGTCGTGCCGCGCGCAACGTTGTGGCGCTCGATGAGCAGGACGAACACCCAATCGACACCGTCCCGGTGCATCCCTTCCGGGGTCGGCAGGCCGGGCTCCTCCGCACGCGCCTCGATCCGGAACTGGTGGACTTCGGCGTGCCAGTCCGCTGGCCGGACCGCCTCGGGCGTGAGGGGATCGAAAAGCGCAAAGCAGGTCCGCAGAACGGCCTGGAGGGCGGCGTGCGCCGCCACCTCGTCGCGCATCGGCTCGAACCAGCGCTCGATGCCGCCGTTCAGAGGGTTGTAGTCCCGGCTTTGGTAATGCGGCTGGTGCGGCTTGCGCCGGATGCCGCTTCTTGAGACCGAGAAGCACGCAAAGCGCCGCCGACGGTAGCGGCCCCCATCGGCCATGTAGGTGTCGAGCCCAAGATCGGCCCAGCTGCGGCGGAACCCCTCCCAATCCTCCAATCCGCCTGCGGCCAGGAGACGGGCCATGTCAGACGCCGGCGCCATGGCAAACCCGTTTTGCGCGACGGCCCCTTGAAGCGCAGCATGAAGCGCAGCGATGCCTGGGATGGGCTGCGGGGACGGGGGAATTTGGCGTGTCATGGGGTCTTCCAGTCGTAAGGTCACAGTATCAGTCAAGCGGAAAGCCGGCGGGAACGCCGGCCTCCGCCCCCACCTTAAACTCCATCGGCCGCTTCGCGGCGACGAGATGCAGCTCCAGTTCGAGTTCCAGTGGATCGCCGAAATGCAAAAGCCTTGCCGGACACTGGTGGACTTGATCCGGGCATCCACGGCGACGGATGGACGATGCCGAGATGGCGTGGATGACCGGGCTGATCAGCGTATACCCGGCAGACCAGGCGGGGACACCGCCGGTTCGCGGCAGGCTGCGAGCACCTGCCCGCGCAGCCAGCGGTGGGCCGGGTCGGCGTCCTGCCGAGGGTGCCACATCTGCGTCACGACGACGTCATCCATGGAGACGGGAAGCGGGAAGGTGCGGACTCCGGCCGTGCCGGAGGCGACCTGCCGCTCGGAAACGAGGGCGATGAGGTCGGAGGCTCGGACGATCGCCAGAGCGGCCGGGAAGTTCGGCACCACCGCAACCACCTTGCGCGCAAGGCCGAGGGCGTCCAGCGCATCGTCGACCGGCTCCCTCGCCCGGCCGCGGCGCGAGGTGACCACATGGCCGCAGGCCGCGTACAGCTCCGGCGTCACCGTCTCCCGCAGTGTCAGCGGATGTCCATTCCGCACGGCGGCGACGAGCCGGTCGCGAAGCAGGCTCTGCACCTTCAACTCCGGTGCGGTTTCGGAGTGCGCACCGATCTCGAGGTCGACCAGCCCGTCCCGCAACGCCTGCACATCCCGGTCAGGTCTGGGCGCGAAGCGCAGGAGAACGCCGGGGGCTTCGGCGGTCACGCGGCTTACCAGCCGGGCGGCGAAGACCTCGATGAAGCTTTCGCTGGCGCGCAGGGTAAAGGTCCGCTCCAGCTTCGCGATGTCGATCGCCACCGCCGGACGCAACACCGCGCGGACCTCCTCCGTGAGGTCGTGCACCTGGTCCCGCAGCAGGATGGCCCGCGGTGTCGGCACGAGTCCACGTCCGGCCCGGACGAGCAACGGATCCCCGGTGACGTCCCGCAGGCGCGCCAGTGTGCGGCTCATGGCGGAATCGCTGAGGCCAAGCCGCCTTGCGGCTTTGACCACGCTGCCTTCCGCCAGCAGCGCGTCGAGCGCGATGAGAAGGTTGAGATCGGGATCCGCCATGGACGGACAGGCTAACACATGGCGTCTCATGCAGGAATAACCTGCTTGGGCCGCGTCTTCCGCCATGGCCCGCGGTGGGCATAGTGAATCCGACAGCCGTTGGAGACGCCCATGCCCCGTTCCACCACCGCCCAAAGTCCCGACACCTTGCCGCCGGATGGGTTGCCGGTTTCCCGCCGCGTCGCGGCCGCCGCGTCCGTCCTCGCCGCGATCGTGCTCGTCGTGCTCGACGGCGCCATCGCCAACATTGCCCTGCCGACCGTCGCCAGTAGCCTTGGCGTCGCGCCGGCCGACTCCGTCTGGATCATCACCGCCTACCAATTGGCGCTGGTGATTGCCCTCCTGCCCGTGGCCGCCCTCGGCGAAAGCCTGGGGTATCGGACGGTGTTCGCCGGCGGCGTGCTGCTGTTCAGCGCCGCTTCGGCAGGCTGTTCCCTGGCGCCGACGCTACCGTGGCTGGTCGTCGCACGGTTCGTGCAGGGCCTTGGCGGGGCCGCGGTTATGGCGCTCGGTGTCGCGCTGCTGCGCTTCGTCTATCCGCAGCGGCTGCTGGGGGCCGCCATCGGCTGGAACGCTCTGGCCATCGCCTTGTCCTCGGCGGCCGGGCCGACGATCGGGGCGGCCATCCTCGCCGTTGCCCCCTGGCCGTTTCTGTTCGCAATCAACATCCCGATCGGTGTCGTCGTGCTGGTGACGGCCCGCGCGCTGCCCGCCGTCGAGGGCGCGGCGCGGCGCATCGATCTCGTCAGCGTCGCCCTCAACGCGGGCTTTTTCGCCGCCCTGGTGATGGGTGCCGAGACCATGGCGTCCCAGCCCGGGCGTGGCGGCGCGTTGCTCCTGGTCGCGGTGCTCTGCCTTGCCGGTCTCGTCCGGCGCGAACGCGGGCGCGAGGCGCCGTTGGTCCCCCTTGACCTGCTGCGGGTGCACTCCTTCCGCCTGTCGGTCGTCGCCTCCGTTCTCTGCTTCATGGGTCAGATGGCGAGCGCCGTGGCGTTGCCCTTTTACCTGCAGCACGGGCTGGGGCAGGACGCCTTCACGGCCGGCCTGATGCTGGTGCCGTGGCCGCTCGCAACCGCCGTTGCGGCGCCGATCGCGGGCCGGCTGTCCGATCGCATGGCGACGGGCTGGCTGTGCGCCCTGGGCGGTCTGCTTCTCGCCGTCGGCCTCGCGCTTGCGGCGGCGTGGCCGCTTCAGCGCGACCCGCTGCCGCTCCTGGCGTTCATGGTGATCAGTGGCTTCGGCTTCGGCCTCTTCCAGACGCCCAACAACCGCAACATGCTGCTCACGGTGCCCAAGGCGCGCAGCGGTGCTGCTGGGGGAATGCAGGGCACCGCAAGGCTGGTCGGGCAGACCGCCGGGGCTGTGATCATGACGCTGCTGTTTTCCCTCGCGTCCAGCTCCGTGGCGGCGTCCCGCATCGGCCTTGCCGTGGCGGCTGCCCTCACCCTGGCGGGAAGCCTTGCGAGCGTGCTTCGCGTCCCCGTGCGCGGCGGCACGGCGGCTGCGGCAGACGCACCGGCCCATGGCCGGTAACCCTTCCGGTGCCCCCGGTACACCGTTGGCGCGCTTGGCAGCCTTTTCCGCTTTGGCGGCAGGTTCGAGAGCTTTGGCTGGTCCTTCTTTCGCCAAACCGTGGCGTGGTGGAGACGTGCCTGCCTTTCAGGCGGGCCTTTCAAGGGCGCGCTTATTTTCCCTGTTTCGATCGCACAAAAGCGTCGAAGCCCTGCAGGAAGGAGCGCAGCTGTTCGGCGATCTTCGGGTCCGAGATGGTGCCGTCCTCACCGAGGATCGTGTGTGCCCGCGAGACCAGCAGGCGGCCTTCGCTCCACAATTCGGCACCAAGCGTGCGGAGGACCGGGAGCCACGCGTTCTGGCTGAGAATGGTGCCGAACCCGCCGGGCGAGGCGCCCATCAGCGCGACGGGCTTCCCGCCGAACACCCGCGGGATGTCGGCCGGCGGTCGCGACAGCCAGTCGATGGCGTTCTTGAACACGCCAGGGATCGAGTTGTTGTACTCCGGCGTGACGAGCAGAAGCCCGTCGGCCGCCGCGATGGCGTCCTTCAACTCAGCGACGGGGCGCGGGATCCCCTCGGCGGCCTCGAGGTCGCCGTCGTAGAGCGGGATCCCGCGGATGCTGCCGATGGTCAGCACCGCGCCGTCCGGCATCGAGCCGGCGGCGGCCTTGAGCAAGGCGGTGTTGAGCGAGCCGTGGCGGAGACTGCCCGACAATCCGATCAGTGTGGTCATTCGCGCCCCTATAGTCATGAGATCGGCCGCTGATGGCGATATGGCCGCCGCCTTGCGGATCTTCAAACCCGGCACGTCGCATTTCGCCGACGGGGATGGCCGACGACGCACAAGCCTCCACCTTATTCCCTGATCCTGTTGCCCTGATTTTGTTGGTTGTCCCAAGGAGGTGTCGCATGTGGCCGGACATTCCGTATGAGCCCTGGCGCGACACCTGCGCGGCCTTGCACCTCTACACGCAGATCGTCGGCAAGTACCGCCTCGCGCGCACGCCCTGGGTGAACCACTCCTGGCACGCCACGCTGTACGTGAACGGACGGGGGCTGACGACCGGACTGATCCCCGACGGGCCGGGAGGCGTGGAGGTCGCCTTCGACTTCATCGACCACGCGGTGGTGGGGTGCGCGACCGACGGCCGCTCCGGTCGCTTCGCTCTCGGCCCGACGACGGTCGCCGGCTTTCACGCGCGCTTCCTTGAACTCCTCACGTGGCTCGGGGGCACGCCACGGCTGCACGACCGACCCAACGAGGTGCCCGACCCGGTGCCGTTCGCCGCCGATCGGGCCGAGCGCCCTTACGATGCGGATGCCGTGCGGCGGTTCTTTGGGGCGCTGGTGTCGGTCGATGGCGTGCTGAAGCGGTTCCGCACGGCGTATCTCGGGAAGGCCAGCCCGGTGCATTTCTTCTGGGGCAGCTTCGACTTGGCGGTCACCCGCTTCTCCGGCGCCCCGGCCCCCCTCCACCCCGGCGGAGTCCCGGCCCTGCCGGACGACGTCACCCGCGAGGCGTACAGCCACGAGGTGTCCTCGGCCGGCTTCTGGCCGGGTGGAGGCGTGATCAAGGAGCCAGCCTTCTACTCCTACGCCTATCCGGCGCCGAAGGGCTTCGCCGACTCTGGGATCGAGCCCGAGGACGCGTGCTTCAACCGTGACCTGGGCGAGTTCCTGCTTCCCTACAATGCCGTGCGTCAGTCGGCCGATCCGGAAGCAACCCTGATGGCGTTTCTGGAGAGCACATACCGCGCGGCGGCGGAACTCGGCGGCTGGGAGCGTGATCGTCTCGAATGCGCGCCCGGAAAACCACGCCGGCCGCGCCCGCTATGACGGCCCGCTATGACGGCCCGCCGGCTCACACGGCGTCGCTTCTGTTGTGGAAAGGGGATCCCGACGGGGCTATGTGCCCTGACGCGCCGACGGGACAAGGTCCAGCCGCCGGCCGATGCCGACGTTGGTGATGAAGGTCTCGTCGTGGCTGACCAGCAGGAGCGCGCCGTCATAGGTCCGCAATCCCGCCTCCATGGCTTCGATGGAGTCGATGTCCAGGTGGTTGGTCGGCTCGTCGAGGATGAGCAGCGCCGGCGGCTGTGATCCGCCCAGGGCGCAGGCGAGTCCGGCTCGCAGTGTCTGCCCGCCGCTCAGCGTGCCGACCCGCTGCAACGCCGCGTCCGCCCGGAACAGGAAGCGGGCGAGCGACGAGCGGCAGGCATTCTCGGTCGCGCCGGGGTTCAGGCGCATGAAGTTGTCGAGGATCGACGCCTCGGGATCGAGGATGCCGACTCGCTGGTCCAGCATGGCGAAGCCCACGGCGACGGACACCGTTCCCCGGACGGGAGCGATCTGCCCGGCGATCAGCTTCACCAGCGTCGTCTTGCCCGATCCGTTCGGCCCGGCGACGGCCACCCGCTCCGGCCCGACCATGGTGAAGGACAGGTCGCGGATAACCGGCTGATCGGCGTCGTGGCCGGCGGTGACGCCATCCAGCCGGAGGACGGTCCTGTTGGCCGGAAGCCCGGTGGACGGCAGCGCCACCGACAGATCCTGCAGGACTTCAATGCGGGCCCGCGCCGACGCGAGCGCGGCCTCGGCCTCGGCCCGCTGGCGGTCGGCCAGCCGGGCGCCCTCGCCCCGGCTCGCCTCGGCGTTGCTCTTGCGTGCGCCCAGAAGAATGCGGGGGGCGTCGCCACGCGCGCCTGTCCGCGCCCCGGCGGCGTCGCGGCGGTCCTGCCGCTCCGCCGCAAGTTGCGCCTTGCGCCGGACTTCCGCCGACCGCTTCTCCGCGTGGGCCAGATCCTGCTGCACGGCCTCCATCTCCGTCGCCTTGCGCTCGCGGTAGCGGCTCCAGTTGCCGCCGTAGCGTGAGGCCCCCAGGGAGGTCAGTTCGACGATCGCGTCCATGCGGTCGAGGAGTTCGCGGTCGTGGCTGACCACGATCGCCCCGGCCCGCCAGCCCGCGAGCAGAGCGATCACGGCTTCCCGGCCGGGGCGGTCGAGGTTGTTGGTCGGTTCGTCCAGCAGCAGGAAGTCCGGTTCGGCGAAGACCGCCGCGGCAAGGCCGGCACGCGTCCTCTGGCCGCCCGACAGGTCCGTCAGACGGGTGTCGGGGCCGGCGTCGAGCCCGACGCGCGCCAGCGTGGTGGTGATGCGGTCCTCAAGCGTCCAGTCGGCCCCGGCCAATTCCTCGGCGTCCGCCACGCCGGCCTCGGCGCGGCGCAGGATGGCGAGCGCTCCGGTCACGCCGAACAGGTCGGCCACCGTCTCGCCCGCGCCTGGTTGGAGCGTCTGCCTCAGCAGACCGATGGTCCCGCTCACCAGGACACTGCCGGCGAGAGGCGGAAGCTCGCCGGTGATGAGTTTCAGCAACGTGGTCTTGCCGACGCCGTTCCGCCCGACGAGCCCGGTGCGCTCCCGCCCAAAGCTGAGGTCGAGGTCACTCAGGACGGTGTGGCCGTCAGGCGCCGACCATGCGAGGCTGGACAGGGTGATGGACGCCATGCAGGGGACCTTGTTGAAAGCGCGTTATCGGCACGGTATCGTGCTGATATCAGAGCGCGGCAAAAAACGCAACGGCGCCGTGCTGTTTTGACCGTGCTGTTTTGACCGTGCTGTTTTGACCGTGCTGTTTTGACCGTGCTGTTTTGAAAGGACAGGGTATGGGCGACAGCGAACGCAGGCCGGGAGGGCGACCGACCCGGGAGCAGGCCGCCGCCATTGACGCGCGCATTCTCGACGGCGCCCGGTCCGTCTTCTGCCGCAAGGGCGTCGCGAACAGCAGCGTGGAGGAGATCGCCGTCGAACTCGGGATCTCCAAGCACACGCTCTACCGCCGCTATGCCAACAAGGCGGCTCTTCTCGAGGCCGTGGTCGCGCGCGATATCGAGCAGTTCCGCCAAACCCTGTCCTTCGCCGCCGGCAACGGGGCAGGGCCGCTCGACGCCTTGCGCCGCGCCGCGCTGCGCTATGTGGAGGTCGGGTCGTCGCGGACGTACGCGGCCTTCTATCTCTCCGTCATCGCGGAGGCCGCCGTCTCGCCCGCCCTTTGCGCCCGGCTGGCGGAATGGTCGGGCCGCGCGCTGGAGCCGCTGGTCGAGGCCGTCGCGACCGCCCAGGCGGCGGGCTCCCTGCGGCCCGGCGACCCCGCCGCGGTCGGCGGAATCCTCATTGACCTTCTGGAGGGCGTCAACAACCGGATCCGCCTGCATGACGAGACAGCGGGTGACGGCCCGTCCCCGCTTGAGCTGTTCGAGACGCGTTGGGCCGTCTTCACCGCCGCCCTGGGCGCAAGCGGCTGACCTGCTCATGCCGACGGCACCTGAAGGCGCCGTCGGCATGCCCCTCTCGATCAATGCTAAAGCATTGATCTGCCGGGTTTCACGGCCGGAAAATGATGGAAGTGATCATTTTCCGGCCGTATCAGAGGCGGTGACGTTCAATTTCGACCGCATGCTGGACAAGACCCACCCGGCGGCGGGCACCGGACCCTTCCCGCTCGACTTCTTCTTTTCAGCCACCGATCCCGGCACGGGCGAGGATCGGCCATGCGGAACAAAGTCTAGCGGTCGCTGTCTTGCGGTCAATGACTCCCGGTCTATGGAAGGTCATTGGGCCACGCCGCCTCACACGCATGGGCGCTCGCGGCCAACAGCATCGACCGGTGGCGCATCTCGTGCAGCGCTCCGGCGACAAACGCGTCGGCTTCGCGCGCCGCACGCGCCTCGGCGTTGTGGCCCCGGCAATGGTGCAGCGTGTAAACCTCGGCCTCCCCATCCCAGACCGAAAAGAGCCCGAGGGTGTCGATCTGGAGGCGGTAGTCCAGGCCGAGCTTTTCCATGTGCCTGTTGAACGCATGCTGCGTCGTGTGGTGCGGCATGATCAATCCTCCACGGATTCAGGCCTCCACGGATTCAGGATCGCGCCAACGACGCCGGCTCGGCAACCGGGAAACCGGACGAGATCGAGCGCGTTGGACGACGCCGAGCCCCTTTCGCGCAAGGCTTCGAATTCCTCGCCCCTGCGGAAGCCGTCGTGACGTGCCCTGGTTGCACGGCCATGCAGCGCTGAACAGCCCTGCGGCGCGATTGGTGATCGCTGTTACCTATGGCTGATTGTGGAAACTCGGCGACGCCTTTAGCCTCTCGCGAAAACAACCAAGAAACCACGATCACGAACAGCAGGAGGCAACGTCCATGCGTTTTCTTACGTCGCTCGCCTACGGTATTGCTGCCTGCGCCCTGTCGGCCGGCATGGCCGCCGGGACCGCTCAGGCCCAGATTTCCAACGATGCGGTGAAGATCGGTCTGCTGACCGACATGTCCGGGACCTATTCCGACCTCGCCGGCGCCGGCGCGGTCGCCGCGGCCCAGATGGCGATCGAGGATTTCGGCGGAAAGGCCGCCGGCAAGCCCATCGTCCTGCTGACCGCCGACCACCAGAACAAGGCCGACATCTCCGCCAACAAGGCGCGCGAATGGGTGGACGTCGAGAAGGTGGATGTCTTCGCGGAGCTGGTCACGACGTCCGTGGCGCTGGCCGTGAACGAGATCGCGAAGGCCAACAACAAGATCAGCCTGATTTCCGGCACCGCCTCGTCGCGGATCACCAATCAGGACTGCTTCAAGGGTGGCATTCACTGGACTTACGACACCTACGCCATGGCCATCGGCACCGGCCGCGCCATGGTGGAGGAGGGCGGCAAGAGCTGGTACTTCCTGACGGCCGACTACGCCTTCGGCCAGAACCTGCAGGACGACGTCAGCAAGGTCGTCAAATCGGCCGGCGGCAAGGTGCTGGGTGCGGTCAAGCACCCGTTCCCGGCCAGCGACTTCTCCTCCTTCCTGCTCCAGGCCCAGGGATCGAAGGCGGAGGTGATCGGCCTTGCCAACGCCGGTGCCGACACCATCAACGCCATCAAGGCCGCCAACGAGTTCGGCATCGTCCAGGGCGGCCAGAAGCTGGCGGGCCTGCTGGTCTTCATCACCGACATTCACTCGCTGGGTCTTGAGACGGCCAAGGGCCTGAACCTGACCACCGGCTTCTACTGGGACATGGACGAGAAGACCCGCGAGTGGTCGAAGCGCTTCCACGCCAAGGTCGGCAAGATGCCCAGCATGGTCCAGGCTGGCGTCTATTCCTCGCTGATGCACTATTTCAAGGCGGTCGAGGCCACGGGGACCGACGACACCGACAAGGTGGTCGCCAAGATGAAGGAAATGAAGGTCGAGGACTTCTTCGCCCGCAATGGCCGCATCCGCGAGGACGGCCGTATGGTGCACGACATGTATCTGGCCCAGGTGAAGACCCCACAGGAATCGAAGGGGCCGTGGGACTATTACAAGATCGTACGCACCATCCCGGCGGAGGAGGCCTTCCTCCCCATCGCCGAAAGCCAGTGCTCGCTGGTCAAGAAGTAATCGCCAACTAACCCCACCACCCCTGTGGGCGGCGTCACGCCCACAGGGGTGGTGGGGACCGCACCGAAGGCTTGGCCCTACGCCGTGCTGCGCGGCGGCCGATGCACTACGCGCCGTACTGCTCGTCCGTCACTTTCTCCATCCAGTCGACGGCCTTGCCGTCAAGCTGCTCCTGGATGGCGATGTGCGTCATGAAGGTGGTGGGCGACGCGCCATGCCAGTGCTTCTCGCCGGGCGGGAACCAGACCACGTCGCCGGGGCGGATCTCCTCGATCGGGCCGCCTTCGCGCTGCACCCGGCCGCAGCCGGCCGTGACGATCAGCGTCTGCCCCAGCGGGTGGGTGTGCCACGCCGTACGGGCGCCGGGCTCGAACGTCACGCTGGCGGCCGTCGCGCGCGCCGGGGCGTTCGCCTGGAAGAGCGGGTCGATGCGAACCGTGCCGGTGAACCAGTCGGCCGGTCCCTTGGCGGACGGCTGCGAGCCGACGCGCGTGATGTTCATGATTTCGATCCTCCGGTTTTTGCCCCGTCCGGGGCTGCTGTTGAGCAACAATGTAATTCACGCCGACGCATGCGATCAGCGGCCCCAAGGCGCATGGGCCTATCGACCGGGCTCATGAATGCGACGTTCTCGGGTCGCGACCGCACGCCCTTTGGCAGCGTGATCACAAGGGGGGTGCTCTGACCGCAAAAAATCCCCCTGACACTTGATTAAGGACAAGCGTCGGATCCGCATGAGCAGGTATCGGTAAGCCCGACAACACGCTCAACCAGTTTCGAGCCGTCCAACCGCCATGACGGGCCGCCGCCTCATCCGCAATCGCAGCGCTGGGAGAACCGCTTCAGGCGGCTTCGCCGGACCGCATGCGGTTGGATCGCATGGGGTTGGATCGAGCGGCCGGCCGCTGGCCCGAGGATGGGCCGGGATGGCGGCGTGGCTGGCGGTGCTGGCGATCCTGGTGCAGACCATCGTCCCGGACTTCGCCATGGCGGCCCGCAACGCGGCCCGGCAGCAAGCCACGGCAGCCACGGCGCAGCAGATCCATCATGCCGATCACCAACACCGGGACGGAGCGGCGCAGCCCGGCAAACCCGCGCCGGCGGACCGACATCAGGTCGAGGATGTCTGTGCGTTCTGTCTCGCGCTGAACACGCACGGAACGCCGCCCCATCCCGGAGCGGAGCTTGCCGTTCCGGTGAGCTACACGACGACCGTGATCCTCGCACGGCCTGGGATCCGCCCACCGCAGCTCTTCCTCGTCGGCAGCGGACCACGCGCGCCGCCGTCCGCCGAACAGGCCTGATCGCGCCCCTGTCCTATCCCCACGTCCGATCCCCACACCCGATTCCCTACGCCCGATCCCTGTTCGGAGCCACCATGAAACACGTCCACGCTCTGGCGCTCGGCGCCGGGCTTCTGTGCCTCGCCGCCACGGCCGGCACCGCCTCGGCGCATGTCTCGCTGGAAACCCGCGAGGCCCCCGCCGGCAGCTACTACAAGGCCGTCCTCCACGTTCCGCACGGCTGTGCCGGCGCCGCCACCACGGCGATCCGCGTCCGCCTGCCGGAAGGGGTGATCGGCGTCAAGCCGATGCCCAAGCCGGGCTGGGAGCTGGCGACCAAGGAAAGCGACTACGCCCAAGCCTACGAATCGCACGGCCGCACCATCACCCGCGGCGTCACCGAGATCGCCTGGACCGGCGGCTCCCTGCCCGACGCCTGGTACGACGAGTTCGTCTTCCAGGCGCTGCTGCCCAAACAGCCGGCCGGCACGGTGCTGGCCTTCCCGGTCGTGCAGGAATGCGGGGCAACGGCCAGCCGCTGGATCGAGCTTCCCGAGCCCGGAAAGCCGGAAGGGCGCGAACCGGCACCGACCGTGACGCTCACCGCCGCCCCGAGCCGCTGAGCGGCCCAGCCCGCCGGCTCTCCCCATTCGCGAATTCACGAACGACGTCGCGCGCGCCACCGCGCGCGTGGCCTTCGCGCGTGGCCGGTCCACGCGCGGACCAGGGAGGCATTCATGCCGAACCATGATCTTTCGGTCATCGGACTCTTCCTCGCCGCCGATCCGGTGGTGAAGGGCGTGATGATCCTGCTCATCCTCGCCTCGGTGATGTGCTGGGCGATCATCCTCGACAAGGCGTTGGCGCTCGGCCGCGCCAAGCGGCAGGCCCGCCGCTTCGAGGTGGCCGTCGCCGAGGGCGCCGACCTCGACGAGGCCGCCGCGCCCGGCCTGCCGGCCGCCATCGTCGCCGCCGCCCGCCGGGAGTGGCTGGACCACGAGGCCGGCGAGAGCCGCGCCGCCGCGCGCGAGCGGATGGACCGCGCCATGCGCGTCGCCATGGTGGAGGAGCTGCGCCGGCTCGACGCGCACCTGCCGCTGCTCGCCACGGTCGGTTCCTCGGCCCCCTTCGTCGGCCTGTTCGGCACGGTCTGGGGCATCGTCCACAGCTTCACCGCCATCGCCCAGTCGAACGACACCAGCCTCGCCGTGGTGGCCCCCGGCATCGCGGAGGCGCTGTTCGCCACCGCCATCGGGCTGGTCGCGGCGATTCCCGCCGTGGTCGCCTACAACACGCTGACCGGCACGCTCGGCCGGCTCTCGCAACGGCTGTCGGTGGCCATCGGCCGCCTGGCCGGCCGCATGGCGCGGGAGCGCATGGTCCACCTGAAGGCGGCCGAGTGATGGGGATGGCACCGACCGACGGCGGTGCGGGGCTCGGGACCGGAGACGACGTCTCCTACCGCCCCGTCGCCGAGATCAACGTCACGCCCTTCATCGACGTGATGCTGGTCCTGCTCATCATCTTCATGGTGGCGGCCCCGCTGATGACGGCGGGGGTCCCCGTGCAGCTGCCCAAGACCGCCGCACAGGCGGTCAGCCAGCCGCGCCAGCCGGTCGTCGTCAGCGTGGACCGCGACGGCCGCCTGTTCCTGCGCGCCGACGAGATCGCGCCCGCCGACATGCCGGCGCGGCTGGCGGCGCTCGCCAAGGAGGATCCCGAGACGGTCGTGTATGTGCGGGGGGACCAGTCCCTCAGCTATGGCCGCGTGATGGAGCTGATGGGTCAGGTGAGCCGGGCCGGCTTCACCCGCGTCTCGCTGATGGCCGAGGGGCCGGCGGCGCTTCCGGCCGGCTCCGGGAGGCCTTGAGTCATGGTTTGGGCCATGGGCTGGATGATCCGCCGATGGGCGCCGTTCCTGTCGGTCTCGGCCCACGCGGTCGTGCTGGCGGGTCTGACCACGCTGCACGAGCCGCCCCGGCCGACGCCGCCGGTCCTGCGGATCGAACTGACCGTGCCGCCAACGGAAGCGGTCGCCGAGGCCGCCCCATCTCCGGAGCCTCCCCCCGTTCCCGAGGTGAGCGAGCCCCCGGTTGAGCCGATGGTCGAGCCGGTTGAACCCCCACCGCTGGCGGAGCCGCCCGCCGATCCGGAACCGCCGGTTCCCGATGCGCCGCCTCCGGCGGTCGCGCCCGTGCTGGCGCCGGTTCCGCCGCCCCCGAAACTTCAGCCAAAGCCCCAGCCGAAACCCCAGCCGCCGGCGAAGCTCCCGCCGGTGACGCATCGGGCGCCGCCGGCCACCATGCCGCGCGAGGCGGTTTCCGCGCCGCCATCGTCCGTGGCCCCGCCTCCTCCGGGCGCCACGGCGGCTCCGGCCCCCGTCCGCGCCGCCGGACCGCCGCCGGACTATCTCGCGGCGATCCAGGCCCGCCTCGCCCGGCACAAGGTCTACCCGCGCGCCGCCCAGCTGGCCCGCGAGCAGGGCACGGTGCTGCTGCGCTTCGCCGTCGCGCGCGACGGGCGGGTGCTGTCCTGGAGCATCGAGCGCGGCTCGGGCTTCACAAGCCTGGACCGTCAGGTCGAAGTGATGGTCGAGCGTGCGGCACCCCTACCGCCCATCCCGGACAGCATCGTCGCCGACCGGCTCGACATCGTCCTCCCCGTGCAGTTCGCCTTGCAGTGAGGAGGCGGACCTTCGCATGACGCGCCGCCCTCGCCCCCCTTTCCCCTGGACCGCCACGCTCGCCGGCGTGCTGGCCGCCTGTCTGCTGATGCTCCTGGTCCAGGTGCCCCGGCAGGCCGTGGCGATGCTGGCGGCCGAGATGGTCCAAGCCATGGCGGACGGGGCGATGTGCGTGCACGAGACCGGCGTGCACGGCGGCGAGGAGGGCAAGCCGTCGGACGCTCCCGATGCTCGGCACGACCATGCGCCATGCCTGGCCTGTCAGGTGTGCTGCACCCTGCCGGCCGCCCTCCCCGCAGCGGACGCCGAGCTGCCGCGGCCATGGCTTTCGGCGCTGCTCCGGTCGAATCCCTCCAGACCTCTCCCACGCCGCCGGCCGCGCGGCCGCCGCGCCAACGCCCGTGCCCCGCCCAGGTCGTCTCCGCCCGCTTCCGCCTCAACGACGTGAACACCCGGCCGGCGGCATCGCCGGCCCTTGGAGAGACCTTTCGTGACTCGCTTCGCACACATTGGTTCCGGCGCCGCGGCGCTCGCCACCCTCCTCATGATGACCACCGCCCTGTCGCCGGCCTCGGCGCAGACCCAAACACTCGCGTCGGACAAGCCGATCACGCTGGACACGCTGACCATCAACGCGCAGGCCGCCGGTTCCCTGACCGCCCCGACCGCCGATCAGGCGCGCGAAGACCTGAACCGGACGCCCGGTTCGGTCGGCTTCGTGGACAGCGAATCCTACAAGGGCCGCCACGCCGAGAACCTGCGCGACGTCCTCCAGGACACGCCCGGCGTCTTCGTGCAGAGCCGCTACGGCCAGGAGGTCCGGCTGTCGGTGCGTGGCTCCGGCCTTGGCCGCGGCTATCACCTGCGCGGGCTGGAGGTGCTGCAGGACGGCATCCCGGTCAACCTCGCCGACGGCAGCGGCGACTTCTACCAGATCGACCCGCTGGCGCTGCGCTACACGGAGGTGTTCCGCGGCGGCAACGGGCTGGCTTACGGCTCCTCGACGCTCGGCGGCGCCATCAACTTCGTCACCCCGACGGCGCGCACGGCGGTGGCGCCGAACATCCTGCGCCTGGAGGGCGGCAGCTACGGCACGGCGCGCGCCAGCGGGCAGGTCTCGCGAGTCCTTGGCGACGCCGATTTCCTGGTGAGCGGCACGGTCACCCACGCCGACGGCTACCGCGACCATTCGCGCCAGCAAGGCGAGCTGATCAACGGCAACCTCGGCTACCGCTTCAATCCGGACGTCGAGACGCGCTTCTACGTCGGCGCCTATGTCGTCGATCAGCAATTGCCGGGTTCCCTCAGCCTCAGCGACGCGCTGCACAACCCGACCAAGGCGGCGCCCAGCGCGGTCACCGGGAACCAGTCCCGCATGACATGGACGGAGCGTCTGGCCAACCGGACCACCGTCCATCTCGACGGCGGGCAGATCGACTTCGACAGCTGGGCGATCCACAAGAAACTGTTCCACCCGATCTTCCAGGTCATCGACCAGGACGGCTGGACCTACGGCGTGGCGCCGCGCTACACGACCTCCTTCACGGTGGGGGGCTTGCGCGACGATCTGGTCGTCGGGGCGCGGGCCTTCGCCGGCAACACCACGGCGCTGCAGTTCGTCAACATCGCCGGCAGCCGGGGGGCGCAGACCGCCAACACCCGCCAGGACGCCCGCAATTACGAGGCCTACGCGGAGAACCGGCTGTTCCTGACGCCGACCGTCGCCCTGATGACCGGCGCCAAATTCCTGCGCAACGAGCGGGAATTCACCGACAAATGGAACCCGCGCCGCGATTCCAGCCAGACCTACGAGGGCGTGAACCCGAAAATCGGCCTGCTGTGGGAGCCGCGGCCCGACGTCCAGGTCTTCGCCGACGTCACGCGCAGCCAGGACGTGCCCGACTTCGGCGACCTGACGCAGACGCAGGCCAACGGGCGGCCCGGCTTCGTGCCGTTGCAGGCGCAGCGCGCCTGGACGGCGGAGATCGGCACGCGCGGGGACATCGGGCGCTTCGCCTGGGACATCACGGCCTACCGCTCGATGCTGCGCGGCGAGATGCTGCAGTTCACCACCAACCCGGACATCCCGGCGGCGACCTTCAACGCCGGGCGCACGCTGCACCAGGGCATCGAGTTCGGCGCGCGCGCCGATCTGGTGCGGGACCTGTCGGGACCCGGGGCCGGCGACAAGCTGGTCCTCGGTCAGGTGTGGACCTTCAACGACTTCAAATTCCGCGATGACCGGCAGTACGGCAACAACACCGTCGCCGGTGTGCCCGAGCACGTCCTGCGCACCACGCTCACCTACAGCCGGCCCGACGGCTTCTACATCACGCCGACGGTGGACTGGGTGCCGAACGGCGCCTGGGCGGATCAGGCGAACACCCTGCGCGCGCCGGGCTACACGCTGCTGGGGCTTCAGACGGGCGTCGACCTGCCCAACGGCGTGCTGCTGTTCGTCGATGCTCGCAACCTGACGAACAAGCACTACGTCAGCGACATCGGCACGATCACCGACGCCCGCAAGGCCGGCACCCAGATCTTCTATCCGGGTGAGGGACGCACCGTGTACGCCGGCGTTCGCGCGGCGTTCTGAGCAGCCGATTCTGAGCGGCCGATGAGGCGGGGCGGGCAAGCCTTCCGGTGGAGCCGCCCCGCCGTTTGTCCGGGTTGCGGCGCCGCCCCGCCCGGCGCAATGAAAGGCCCCATGCAGACCAGCCCTGTCGAACAGGACCTCGTGCTCGTCGGCGGCGGCCATGCGCATGTGCACGTGCTGAAAAGCTTCGGCATGCGCCCGGTGCGGGGCGTGCGGCTGACGCTGGTCGCACGGGATGTCGAAACCCCTTACTCCGGCATGATTCCCGGCATGATCGCCGGGCACTACACGCACGACGACTGCCACATCGATCTCTGGCGCCTCGCCCGCTTCGCCGGGGCCCGGATGGTCCATGCGGAGGCCGTCGGGCTCGACCGCGCGGCGCGGCGCGTGCTGCTGCGCGGCCGCCCGCCGTTGCGCTACGACCTGCTGTCGCTCGACATCGGCTCCCGCCCGGCGCTCGACCCGCCGGGTGCCGCCGGGCACGCCATCCCGCTGAAGCCGATCGACGGCCTGACGGAGCGCTGGAGGCGTCTGTCCGATCGATTGTGCGCGGCGGCTGAACCGTTGCACGTCGCCATGGTCGGCGGCGGGGCGGCCGGGGTGGAGGTGGCGCTGTCCATGCAGCATGCGCTCCGCCACCGCTGCCCGGCCGCCCTGCCCCGCCTCACCCTGGTGACGCGCGGGCGCCTGCTCGCCGGCCAGCCGGACGCGGCGGCGCGGATCTTCCGCCGGGTGCTGGGCGAACGGGGCATCGCGCTGCGCGAGGAGGCCGAGGTGGCGCGGGTCGAGGCGGACGGGCTGGTCTTCGCCGACGGCTCCGCCCTGCCCTGCGACGCCGTCGTCTGGGCGACGCAGGCCAGCGCGGCGCACTGGCTGTCCGACACCGGCCTGACGCTGGACGAGCGCGGCTTCGTGGCGGTCGACGCCGCGCTGCGCTCGGTCAACGACCCGCTGGTCTTCGCGGCCGGCGACGTGGCCGACGTGCAGCCGCACCCGCGCCCGAAGGCCGGCGTCTTCGCCGTGCGGCAGGGGCCGCCGCTCGCGGAGAACCTGCGGCGGGCGCTGGCCGGACAGGCGCCCCGGCCGTTCACGCCGCAGCGCCGCTTCCTGTCACTCATCGGCACCGGCGACCGCCGGGCCGTCGCCATCAAGGGACCGCTGGTCGCGGAGGGGGCGTGGGCGTGGCGGCTCAAGGAGTGGATCGACCGGCGCTGGATGCGCGGCTACCAGGACTTGCCGGCGATGCGCCCGCCCCCTCCCCCCGCGGCACTCCCGGAGATGCGCTGCGGCGGCTGCGGCGCCAAGGTCCCGGCCGCGGTGCTGGGCCGTGTGCTGGACCGGCTGGGCGTCGGGGAGGCCGGCGACGATGCCGCCGTGATCGAAGCACCCACCGGCGGGCCGCTGCTCCAGACCGTTGATTTCTTCCGCGCCTTCGTCGATGACCCCTACGTCTTCGGCCGCATCGCCGCCACCCACGCGCTGGGCGACATCCACGCCATGGGCGGCACGCCGCTGACCGCGCTGGCCGTCGCCGGGCTGCCGCCCGCCCGCGCCGGGATCCTGGAGGACGACCTGTACCAGATGCTGCGCGGCGGGACGGACGTGCTGGAATCGGCCGGCGCCCGTCTCGTCGGCGGCCACAGCGCCGAAATGGCGGAGCCTGGGCTGGGCTTTTCCATCACCGGCGTGGCCGGGGCGCGGATTCTGCGCAAGGGCGGCCTGCGGCCCGGCGACGCGCTGGTGCTGACCAAGCCGCTGGGGACCGGCGTCCTTCTGGCGGCGGAGATGCGGGGGGCGGCGAAGGCGCGCTGGATCGCGGCGGCGCTGGACGGCATGCAGATGTCCGCGGGCGCGGCGGCGGCCTGCCTGCTGGAACACGGCGCCACCGCCTGCACCGACGTGACCGGCTTCGGGCTGCTCGGCCACCTGCTGGAGATGCTCGACGCCTCGGGCGCCGACGCCGCGCTCGACCTGGGCGCGCTGCCGGCGCTGGAGGGCGCGGCGGACCTGCTGGCCGCCGGCATCGCCAGCACCCTGCACCCGGAGAACGCCCGCGCCGCCAATCGCCTGTCCGGGGACATCGGGGACCCGCGCGTCGCGCTGCTCTTCGATCCGCAGACGGCCGGCGGGCTGCTCGCGGGCGTCCCGGCCGAGCGCGCAGCGGCCTGTCTCGACGCGTTGCGCGCCTCGGGCTATGCGCACGCCGCCGTGATCGGCACCGTGGAGCGCCAAGCCGGCGGTCTGCCGCACGTCGTCTGTCGGGCAGATTAAATTTTCCGGAGGAGCGAACCGAACCCAAACGGGCGGAGTTGAGGCGACTGGGACCACGGAACCGCCGGTCATAGCGATGCGCACGGTCGAAGGAATCATCACGCTCTCGCAGGAGGGGCGCTTCCAGCTCGTCGGCGACGAGGGGATCGCCAAGCTGTTCGTGCTGGCGCACGACGCGCCCATCGAGCCGCAGGATTTGCCCCCGCTCGCCCGCGCCAAGGCGCGGGTCGCCGTCCGCTACGACGAGCGCCCCGGCCTGATCGCGGGGATCGTGCACGACATCGGATACGCAGAGGAGCCCCGCGCATGACGCCCATCCGCCGCCGCACCCTCGCCGACCGCGCCCGCGGCTTCCTGCGGGAATGGTCCGTGCCCCGGCAGATGCGCGGGGAAAGCCCCTTCTCCGACGCCGCCCGAAGCACGCGCTCCGAATCGCTGCGCCCGCGCCTGGAGGAGGCGGACACGGTCGGCACCAACATATGCCCTTACTGCGCGGTGGGCTGCGCCCAGTTGATGTACGCCAAGGACGGCCGGCTCATCCATGTGGAGGGCGACCCGCGCAGCCCGATCAACCAGGGCACGCTGTGCCCCAAGGGGGCGGCGACCTTCGGCTGGCTGACCAGCGAGACGCGCATGAGCACGGTCCTCTACCGCGCCCCGCATTCCGACCGCTGGGAGCGCAAGCCGCTCGACTGGGCGATGGACCGCATCGCGCACCTGACCAAGCGGACCCGCGACGAGAGCTTTGTCCATAAGCTTCCAGACGGGACCATCGTCAACCACACGCTCGCCATGGCGTCGCTGGGCGGCGCCACGCTGGACAACGAGGAGAACTACCTCATTAAGAAGCTGTTCAGCGGCGGCCTGGGCATGGTGTGGATCGAAAACCAGGCAAGGGTCTGACACTCCTCCTCGGTGCCCAGTTTGGGTGCCTCCTTCGGCCGAGGGGCGGCCACCCTGCCCCAGTGGGATCTCGCCAACGCGGACTGCATCCTGGTGATGGGGTCCAACATGGCCGAGAACCATCCGATCGCCTTCCGCTTCGCCCTTCAGGCGAAGGAGAAGGGGGCGACGCTGATCCACGCCGACCCGCGCTTCACCCGCACCTCGGCGCTGGCCGACGTCTACGCGCCGGTGCGCGCCGGGACCGACATCGCGTTCCTCGGCGGTATCATCCACCACATCCTCGAACACGACCTGTGGTTCAAGGACTACGCGCTGAACTACACCAACATCGCCACCATCATCGACGACAGGTTCGAGGATGCGAGCCGGAACGACGGCAGGTTTTCCGGCTGGGACGAGACGAAGAAGTCCTACAGCTTTGAAAGCTGGCAATACGAGGGCGAGTTCGTGCCCTCCTCCCTGGCCGAGCATTTCGTGAACACCACCGAGTCCTTCTCCGACCTCACCAAGCGCCTGCAAAAGGGACCGACGCCCAAGGACGAGACGCTGCAACACCCGAACTGCGTCTACCAGATCCTGAAGCGCCACTTCGCCGCCTACACGCCGGAGATGGTGGAGCGTGTGACCGGCTGCCCGAAGGAGACCTTCGTCAAGGTCGCCGACGCGCTGGCCCGCGCCTCGGGGCCGGAGAAGACGGGAACCATCTGCTACGCCGTGGGCTGGACGCACCACTCCACCGGCGTGCAGATGATCCGCGCGGCGGCGATCATCCAACTGCTGCTGGGCAACGTCGGGCGGCCCGGCGGCGGCATCCTGGCGCTGCGCGGCCATTCCAGCATCCAGGGCTCCACCGACATCCCGACGCTGTACAACCTGCTGCCGGGCTATCTGCCGCAGCCGCACGCGCTGAAGCCCCACCACTCGCTCCAGGACTACATCGACCACGAGGCGACGCCCACGGGCTGGTGGCACAACTTTCCGAAATACATCGTCAGCCTGCTGCGCGCCTGGTACGGCGAGAACGGCATGAAAGAGAACGGCTGGGGCTTCGAGTGGCTGCCCAAGATCATGGGCGATCATTCCCAACTTCCGATGACGCTCGCCATGAAGGACGGGCTCATCAAGGGGCTGTTCCTGCTCGGCCAGAACCCGGCGGTGGGCGGCAGCAATTCGACGCTGGTGCAGCGCGCGCTGGCCAACCTCGACTGGATGGTGGTGACCGACTTCACCGAAACCGAAAGCGCGTCCTTCTGGTACAAGGGCCACCCGGTGCGCGACGGCGAGCTGGCGCCCAAGGACATCAAGACCGAGGTGTTCCTGCTCCCCACCGCGCTGGCCGGCGAGAAGGCCGGGACCTTCACCAACACCCACCGCCTGATCCAGTGGCACGACAAGGTGGTGGAGGCGCCGGGCGACGGCCGCTCCGACCTGTGGTTCGTTTATCACCTCGGCCGGCGGCTGAACGAGCTGTACCGCACCAGCGCCGACCCGAAGGACCTGCCGATCCGCTACCTCACCTGGGATTACCTCACGACGGGCGAGCGCGAGGAGCCGGACGCTGAAGCGGTGCTGAAGGAGATCAACGGCTACAGCTGGGCCGAGACCAAGGAGGGGCGCGAGCAGATCCCCGACTTCAAGCACCTGAAGGACGACGGCTCGACCGCCTGCGGCTGCTGGATCTACACCGGCGTCTTCCCCTCGAACGGCCACAATCACGCGCGCTCGCGCAAGGCGGACGGACCGGACGGGCCGGGCACGCATCTGGGCTGGGGCTTCGCGTGGCCGTCCAACCGGCGCACTCTGGTCAACCGCGCCTCCGCCGACCCGTCCGGCAAGCCCTGGTCGGAGCGCAAGAGGCTGGCGTGGTGGAACCCGGACAAGGGCGAATGGGAGGGGCACGACGAGGTCGATTTCTCCACCAACAAGGCGCCGGACTATTGCCCCGACTGGTCGAAGGAGCCGTCGGGCATGGACGCGCTGAGCGGCACCGACCCCTTCATCATGATCGCCGACGGGCGCGGCGCGCTGTTCGTGCCCTCGGGCATCAAGGACGGCCCGCTGCCCACGCATTACGAGCCGGTGGAATCGCCGGTGAGGAATCCCTTCTACGGCCAGCAGCACAACCCGACCGCCAAGATCTGGGACCGGCCGGACAACCCGACCCACGAGGCGGCCGACCCGCGCTACCCCCATGTTCTGACCACCTACCGCCTGACCGAGCACCATTCCGGCGGCACCCCGACCCGCTCGGTGGCGTCCACCGCCGAACTGCAGCCGGAGGGATTCTGCGAAATTCCGCCGGAACTGGCGGCGGAGCTGGGCATTGGGACGCTGGACTGGGTGGTGCTCTCCACCCCGCGCGGCGCCGTCGAAACCCGTGCGCTGGTCACCGAACGGCTGCGGCCCTTCCTTATCGACGGGCAGCGGGTCTACCAGATCGGCATGCCCTGGCATTTCGGCTGGAACGGCTTCGCCACCGGCGATATCGCCAACGTGCTGACCGCCGTCATCGGCGACCCGAACACCGGCATGCACGAGAACAAGGCGCTGACCTGCGCCCTGCGCAAGGGGCGCCTGGAGCGCCCCGGAGATGGCCCCGGAAATGGAGGATAGGCATGGGTGTCCCCGCCCGCGCGCTGGACTACGCCGAGCCGGTCCTGCCCGGCATGATTCCAAACGAGTCCGAGCTGACCGCCGGCGTCACCATCGAGCCCGGCAAGAGCTACGGCTTCTTCACCGACACCACGCTGTGCATCGGCTGCAAGGCCTGCGAGGTGGCGTGCAAGGAATGGAACGCGCTCCCCGCCGACGACATGCGGCTGACGGGCACCAGCTACGACAACACCGGCCGGCTGTCGGCCAACACCTGGCGGCACGTCGCCTTCGTCGAGAAGATCAGCCGGAACGGGAACCGCGCCACCGAGATGCCGCCGTTCCAGAGCCACTGGCTGATGATGAGCGACGTGTGCAAGCACTGCCACAACGCCCCCTGCCTGGAGGCCTGCCCGACCGGCGCCATCTTCCGCACGGAGTTCGACACGGTCGTCGTGCAGCAGGACATCTGCAACGGCTGCGGCTACTGCGTGCCGGCCTGCCCATTCGGCGTGGTGGACCTCAGCCCCGACGACGGCAAGGCGCACAAGTGCACGCTGTGCTACGACCGCCTGAAGGGCGGGCTGGAGCCGGCCTGCGCCAAGTCCTGCCCCACCGACTCCATCCGCTTCGGCGAGGTGCCGACGCTGGTGGAGATGGCGGAGAAGCGCGTCGCCGACCTGCACGGCAAGGGCGCGAAGGACGCCTATCTCTACGGCGCGCCGGGTTCGCCGGGGGCGACCGGCGGCCTCGGCCACCTCAACGCCTTCTTCCTGCTAACCGACCGGCCGGAGACCTACGGCTTCCCCACCGCGCCGACCCGCGCCTCCAACCGGGTGGAGCCGGCGCTGGCCGCCGGGCTCGCCACCATGGCCGGGCTGGCGCTGGCCGCCGTCGCCCTGTTCGCCACCGACCGCCGTTAGGAAGAGCAATGCCCCAACTCCCCATGGCGCAGGACAACGCCCCCCGCCTCCCCGGCCCGGCCGCCAGGCCCTATGAGGGCGAGACCTACTATGGCCGACCGGCGCTGAAACCCAGCCCGTTCGGCTGGAAGACCAGCGGCTACATCTTCCTGGCCGGATTGTCCGGCTCGGCGCAGATCATCGGCACCGCGGCGGACCTGACGGGCCGGCGGGGATCGGGGCCGCTGGTGCGCAACGCCCGGCACGTGGCGATGGCCGCCCCGACGCTGGGCGCGCTGCTGCTGATCGGCGACCTGCACACGCCGAGCCGTTTCTACAACATGCTGCGCATTTTCCGGCGCACCTCGCCCATGTCCATCGGCAGCTGGATCCTGACCGGCTTCGGCGCCTTCAGCGCGCTGACGCTGGAGGCGCAATGGGTGGGGCTGGCGCGGGTGGCGCGGGCGGCACAGGTGCCGGCCGCCGTCGCCGGGGCGGGCATGAGCGTCTACACCGCGGCGCTGCTGTCCGCGACCAGCACGCCGCTGTGGGCCTCGTCCCCGCGCCTGCTGGCGGTGCGCTTCGGCAGCTCGGCCATGGCTTGCGCCGCGGCGGCGCTGTCGCTGGGAGAGCGCATCGACGGGCGGCCGGAGAACACCAGCACGCTCGACCGGGTGGCGCTGGCGGCCAGCGCGGTGGACCTCGTCGCCTCGCTGGCGTCGGAGCGCGAGCACCACGCCGAGGGCGTCGCCGGCCCGGTGGACGACACCGTCTGGGCGTCGGTCCAGAAGGTCGGCGCCATCGCCGTCGGCGCCGCCGTGCCGGTGGTCTGCCACGCGGTCAACGCCGCACGGCGCCGGCCTTCGGCGGCGTTGTCGGTGCTTGGGGCGCTCGCCATTCTGGCCGGCGGCATGGCGTTGCGCTCCGCCATCCTGCACGCGGGCAACCGTTCGGCACAGCGCCCGCAGGACTATTTCCGCTTCGCCCAGCCGCCGCATTCCGCCGGCCGCAGCCTGCCCAACCCCCTGCCATCGGAGCGCGTCGGATGAAGCCGGAGCACGCCAACCCCGGCAATGACTGCGGCGACGCCCTCGCCACGCTCGACCGCATCCTCGCCGCACCGCCGGAGGACATCCCCGTCCAGGACACCTACGACGCCATGGCCGAAGCCTCCCGCTGCCTCGTGCGCATGCGCGACTCCCTGATCGCGCGCAGCCGTGCCGGGGAGGATGTCTCCCAACGGCTGGCGCACGTCAACGCGGTGCTGAGCGTCACCTTCGGCGGCGAATACCCGCTGGTCGGCGTCCGCCGCAAGCGGATCGAGAAGGCGCGCGACCTGCTGCGCGAGGTTCAGGAGGGGTAAGATTGAGAGACTGTGAGTTTATAGGAGAGGAATTTTCCCCGTCATCCCCGCGAAGGCGGGGATCCAGGAAACTTCGCGTCTCAGTGCTTGATCGGTCTGGATCCCCGCCTTCGCGGGGATGACGGCCAAGAGACGTGCATGGTGTGTTCCAACGCATCGTGTCCCGAACTCTGGGCCTATCTCGACAAGGTCCCCATAAACTCACAACGGCTGACGGATGGCGGAGGCGGATGGGAATCGAACCCACCGTTCGCTTTCGGCGAACCACTGGTTTTGAAGACCAGGAGGGCCACCAGACCCTTATCGCCTCCAATCCTGAGATGGCGCGCCCGGTCCGGACGCGCCATTACCCGGATGGGCCGGGTGGTCGGCCCGGACGCGGCGGTCGCCGATGCGCCGGGTGACGCCGAGCCTGTCCAGATGTTCCAGCAGCGGAACGCTGAACTTGCGCGAGATGCCGAGCCGGCGGCCGAGCTCGCTCACCGTCAGGCCCACCGGGTCTTCCATCAGCGCGTCGGCCACCCGCCCGGCCGCGTCGGCGACGGTGTCGCGGTGGAAGACCACTTCGCGCTTCTGCACGCGGTCGAGGGCGCGCACCAGCACCCCGTTGCGCACCAGATAATGCAGCGCCTTGTGTCGGCCCGCATCGCGCCCCGCGACCTCAGCCACGTCCGGCGGCGACAGCCCGCCCTGCCGGAAGGCGGATTCCACCGCGTCAAGCACGGCGCGGTCGGCGGCGGACAGCAGGGCGGCGGCGTCCAGGCCGCGCCGGCGCAGCAGCCCACCGTCGCGCACCAGCGCCCCCTCCTCCACGAGGCGCGTCAGCAACGCGGCGGGCAGTTCGGCGGGCAGCCGGTCGGCCGGGACGCCGCGCTCGGTGGGCCGCTCGCGCTGCACGCGCTCCACCGCCGCCAGCGCGGCCTCCCGCAGGTCGCGGTAGACCGGGCCGGCGAGCAGCGTCCCGTCGGGCAGCCGCTCCGCGCCCCAGGCGCCGGGGTCCAGCCGGTCGGGCAGCAAGCCGAGCAGCCGGGCCAAATCCTCGATCCGCACGCCACGGCCGCCCGCTGCGGACAGACGCTCCGCCACCGCCTCCGCCGCGCGCCCCTCGGCCAGCGCCAGGATGGTGCGCGCCACGGCCGGGTCGAAGCGCCGCCGCCGCGCCGCCGCCGGATCGACGATGCGCCCACCTCCCACCGTCCGGGCGGGGGAGCCGAGGCGCAGGATGAAGGGCTCGCCCGCCGGCACGCTGACCGCTTCGGCGCAATGGAGCTGTGCCGGCGCGGCCTGTCCCGGCTCCAGCGCGTCGCGGTCGAGCAGGCGGACGCGCACGGCGGTGTCCGTGGTGCCGAACAGGAGCTGCGCCGCCTGCCCCGTGCGCAGCGGCCTGGGCGCGTCGCCCAGCAGCTCCAGCCGCACGTCCAGCCAGCGGGACGGCGCCAGCAGGCCGGGCGTCGCCAGCGCGCAGCCACGCGGCAGGTCGGCCAGCTCCACGCCGCGCAGGTTCACCGCGACCCGGCTCCCCGCGGCGGCCTCCGCGACCGGCGTGCCGTGAGCGTGGAGGCCGCGCACCTGGGCGGCCGTTCCGCCCGGCCACAGTTCCACTGCATCGCCGACGCGGATCGCGCCGCGCCGCAGCGTGCCCGTGACCACCGGGCCGAAGCCGGGCACCGCGAAGGCCCGGTCCACCGGCAGGTGGAAGACGCCCGCATCCGGGCGCTCCGCATCCTCGTCGAGCAATTTGGCCAGCGCGCCGGCCAGCGCGTCGAGCCCCTGCCCGGCGGCCGTCGAGGTGAAGACGACCGGAGCGTCCGCCAGCCCGGTTCCGGCCAGCAGGGCGCGCACCTCCGCCGCCGTGCGCCGGGCCTCGTCCGCCGTGACCAGATCGCATTTGCTGACCGCCACCACCCCGCGCCTCACGCCGATCAGCCGCGCGATGTCCAGATGCTCGACGGTCTGCGGCTTGACGCCTTCGTTGGAGGCGACCACCAGCAGCACGGCGTCGATCCCGGTGGCGCCGGCAATCATGGTGCGCACGAAGCGCTCGTGACCGGGCATGTCGACGAAGGCCAGCGTGCCGCGCTCCGCCGTCGCGTGCGCGAAGCCCAGGGCGATGGAGATGCCGCGCCGCTTCTCCTCCGCCAGCCGGTCGGTGTCGACGCCGGTGAGCGCGCCGACCAGCGCGGTCTTGCCGTGGTCCACATGGCCGACGACGCCGATGACCACCGTCCTCATGCCGGCCCTCCCCGGTCCAGCGCGGCGCGGCAGGCGGCGGCGATCTCCGGCACCTCGTCGTCCGTCACCGTGCGCAGGTCGAACAGCAGCCGCCCGTCCTTGATCCGCCCGACGACGGCGGGCCGGTGCCGCCGCAGGCGCCGCGCCAGTTCCTCGATGCCGGGTGAGACACAGCGCAGGGCAACGATCCGCGTCGGGATTGCCGCCGCCGGCAGCGCGCCGCCGCCGGCGAAGCCGGTTCCGGCCAGCACCGTGACCTCCACTCCCGGCAACTCGGCCATATCGGCGGCCAGGGCGGCCCGCAGCCGCTCCGCCCGCCGGTCCAGCGCCTCCACCGGAGCGCCCAGCATGGCGAGCACCGGAACCCCAGCCGCCGCCCGTTCCGGCGCGCGGTAGAGCTTCAGCGTCGCCTCCAGCGCCGCCAGCGTCAGCTTGTCCACCCGCAGGGCGCGCAGCAGCGGGTGCGCCTTCAGCCGCGCCACCACCTCTTTCCGGCCGAGGATCAGGCCGGCCTGCGGACCGCCCAGCAGCTTGTCGCCGCTGCACGTCACGAGGTCCATGCCGGCGGCGAGGCTTTCCTGCACGGTCGGCTCATGCGGCAGGCCGATGGGGCGCAGGTCGAGGAGGCTGCCGCTGCCCAGGTCCTCGACCGCGAGCACGCCCCTGGCGCGGGCCAGCGCCGCCAGTTCGGCCCGCTCCGGCGCGGCGGTGAAGCCCTGGATGCGGTAGTTGCTGGGGTGCACCTTGAGCAGCACGCGGGTGTCCGGCCCGATCGCCCTCTCGTAGTCGCCGACCCGCGTCTTGTTGGTGGTGCCGACCTCGACCAGACGCGCGCCGCTCTGGGCGATGACGTCGGGGACGCGGAAGGAGCCGCCGATCTCCACCAGTTCGCCGCGCGACACCACCGCCTCGCCCGGCACCGCCAGCGCCGCCAGGGCCAGCAGCACGGCGGCGGCGTTGTTGTTGACCACCAGCGCGGCCTCCGCCCCGGTCAGCTCGCACAGCAGACCGGAGACGCCCTGGTAACGCGAGCCGCGATTCCCCGCGTCGAGGTCGTATTCGAGATTCATGTAGCCGGAGGCCGCTTCCACCACCGCTGCCACCGCCTGCGGCGCCAGCGGCGCCCGTCCGAGATTCGTGTGCAGGACGATGCCGGTGGCGTTGATGACCCGGCGCAGGCGTGGGACGGCGTCCTCGTCCAGCCGTTCGCCAGCCGCGGCGAGGATGCCGGCCGCGCTGATGGCCGGGGCATCGCCGCGGCCCTCGCGCAGCCGCGCCCGCAGCTCCGCCAGATAAAGGCGGATCGCGCGCAGGACCGGGGGGCGGCCGTGCACGGCGATCAGCGCCGCGGCTTCGGCGCTGCCCATCAGCCGTTCGACTTGCGGCAAGGCCCGCAGGATCGCCGCCTGAGGGTGAGCCACCCCATGCACCTCCGGTTTCCTGTTCCATCCGATGGTCCGATGCCTTGCTAACACGCGAAGGCCCGGCTGGAGCCGCTTTCTTGGGATTACCCCGGTGGAGTTGGGAACCCGGCCCCCGCCGGCCGTGCAGGAAGGCCACCTACCGGCTTCGGGAGCAGTATGAACACGTAATGAGGGATAATTCTGAGAATCACGTCCTCTTCGGTAGATACATACGAATTCAATTATCGCTTTGGTTGATTTAGAACGCCGATGCGGGCACCATGCCCCTCCGACCGCGACGTTGGAGTGGACACAGGCTCATGAAACCGGCACCTGCCCCCATCGCGTTCCCTGCCTGGGGGCGCTGGACGATGCTGATCGCTGCGCTGGTTGCCGCCGTCGTCGTTCCCTTTCTCCTGTTCGCCGACCAGATGGATGCCCTGGCCGCCTCGGTCGCCGAGGGGGCCTTCGGCTGGGGCGGTGCGGCGGTCCTCGGCGGCCTTTTGGCGGGCGACATCCTGTTGCCGGTGCCGTCGAGCATGGTGAGCACCGCCTGCGGCGTGCTGTTCGGCTTTCCGGTCGGCATGGCCGTGTCCACGGCCGGGCTGACCGGCGGCTGTCTGATCGGCTATGGGATGGGACGCTTCCTCAGCGGCGAGCGTCTCGCCCGGCTGGTCAGCCCCGCCGGTGCCGCGCGCGTGTCCGCCGTCATGGACCGTCATGGGGTGTGGGCCCTGGTGATGCTGCGCGGGGTGCCGGTCCTGGCCGAGATCTCGGTGGTGATGGCCGGCATGCTCCGCCTGCCGCTGAACCGCTTCGTCGTTGCCACCCTGCTGTCGAACCTCGGGCTGTCGGCGGCCTACGCGGCGGCCGGCGCCTGGGCCTGGGACGGCGGCATGACCGCGCTTGCCCCCTTCATCGCCGCCATCGGCCTGCCGGCCGCAGCCCGCTTCGTGACCGCCGGGGTGGCCGCGCGATGACCGGGTGCGGCGCGGTCCCGCATCTCACCTACTGCACCAACGTGCATCCGGGCGAAGGCTGGCCGGACATCGCCGCGCAGATCCGCCGGCATGTCCCGGCGGTCAAGGCGCTGGTGGCGCCGGACGAGCGGTTCGGCATCGGGCTGCGCATGTCGGCGGACGCCGCCGCGGTGCTGCGCCCCGGCAGCGTCGAGTTCCACGACTTCCGCGCCTTCCTCGCCGCGCACGGCCTGTATGTCTTCACCATCAACGGCTTTCCCCAGGGCACCTTCCACGGCACGCGGGTCAAGGACACGGTGTACCGCCCGGACTGGCGGGAGCCCGAACGCCTCACCTACGCCGACGCGCTGGCCCGGCTGCTGGTCGCGCTGATGGAGGGCGAGCCCGCCGGCGTCGAGGGCAGCGTCAGCACGGTGCCCGGCGCTTACAAGGCTCATCTGGCCGGGGCGGCGGACCGGGCGCTCATCGCCGACAACCTGCTGCGGCACGCGGTGACGCTCGACCGGCTGGCGCGCGACCGGGGCCGCGTCGTCGCCCTGGCGCTGGAGCCGGAGCCGGGATGCCTGCTGGAAACCACGGCGGAGACGGTGGCCTTCTTCGAGGAGCATCTGTTCTCGGGGGCGGCGGTGGCGCGGTTCGCCGGGCTGGCCGGGCTGGGACGGGGCGAGGCGGAAGCGGCCCTGCGCCGGCATCTCGGCGTCTGCCTGGACACCTGCCACGCCGCCGTGATGTTCGAAAGCGCCGAGGGCGCGGTGGATTGCCTCCTCGCCGCCGGGATCCGCATCGCCAAGATCCAGCTCAGCTCCGGTCTGGTCCTGCCCTCCGCGACCGCCGAGGGGCGCGCCGCCCTCGCCCCCTTCGCCGAGGATGTCTACCTGCATCAGGTCGCGGCGCGCCAGGATGACGGTGAGCCGGTGACCTTCCCCGACCTGCCCGACGCCTTGGCCAGCGCGGGGGCGAGCCCGCAGGACGAAGCGGAGTGGCGCGTCCACTTCCACGTCCCGGTGTGGGCCGACCGCTGCGGTCCCTTCGCCACGACGCAGGACTTCCTGGCCGCGATTCTGGAGCGGCAGCGCCGCCAGCCGCTGTCCGCCCATCTGGAAGTCGAAACCTACACCTGGGACGTGCTGCCGCCGGCCGTGCGTCCCGGCACCCTCACCGACAGTCTTGCCCGCGAGTTGACATGGGTTCTGCAACATCTGCGATGACCGGGATCGGCATCGCGCTCCGCCTTGGGCGCGTGTCGAACCTGCCGACAGTCTGGAGCAACACGCTGGCCGGCGCCGTGCTGGCCGGGGCGGGGTTAAACGCCGGCGCGCGGCTGGGGCCGGCGATGCTGGCCTTCTCCCTGTTGGCCTTCTCGCTTTTTTACGTCGGCGGCATGTACCTGAACGATGCCTTCGACCGCGCCATCGACGCGCGGGAGCGTCCCAATCGCCCCATCCCCGCCGGGCTGGTCAGCGCCCGCACCGTGTTCGCCGCCGGCTTCGGCATGCTGGGGGCCGGGGTGCTGCTGCTGGCGCTGAACGGCGTCGCCGCCCTGGTCGCCGGCTTGGCTTTGGCGGCGGTCATCGTCGCCTACGACCGCAACCACAAGGGCAACCCACTGAGCCCGGTGGTCATGGCCGCGTGCCGGGCGCTGGTCTATGCCGGCGCCGCCGTCGCCCTGACCGGCGCCCTCACCCCCGCCTTGGCCGGGGGAGCGGCGGTGCTGCTCTGCTACGTCATCGGGCTGACCTACGTGGCGAAGAAGGAGCAGGTCAACGACCTGGGCGCCGTCTGGCCGCTGGCGGCCCTGGCCGTGCCGTTCCTGTACGCCCCGGTCGCGCTGGCGATCACCCCGCTGTCGGCGGCCCTGTTCGCCGCGCTGCTGGCCTGGGTACTGCACGCCCTGTCGCTGGTGCTGATCCCGGAGCGGCGCGACGTGAAGCGCGCGGTGGGCGCCTTCATCGCCGGAATCGCCCTGCTGGACGCGCTGCTGATCGCCGGCCACGGCCAGCCGGCGCTGGCGGGGGCGGCCGTCGTCGCCTTCGTCCTGACGCACCTGTTCCAACGCCATGTGCCGGGGACGTGAAAGGCTGTGATTTTATTGGCAAGGGATTTTCCCCGTCATCCCCGCGAAGGCGGGGATCCAGGAAACTCCGCACATAAGCGCTTGAAGCGGCTGGATCCCCGCCTTCGCGGGGATGACGGTCGAGAGACGTGCATCCTGTGTTCCAACGCGTTGCGTTCCGAACCTCGAACCTCTCTCAGCACGGTCCCTATAAACTCTGAGCACGCCATGCAACCGACTGAACTGCTGACCGCGCTCGTCGAGCAGCACACCCCGCCGGCGGCCCACGGCTGGCTGGCAACCGCCCGCGCGGCGGCGTGCGATCCGGCGCGGCTGCCCGCCGTCTTCACCGCCGCCCACCGGCGCCTCGCCGGGTCCCCGGTGCAGCCGTCCCCCGCGCAAGTCCAGGCGCTGGCGGCGGCCGGCTACCCCTCGGCGCCGGGCGCCCGGCCCGCCGCGCTGGGGCGCGCGCTGCTCCTGCTCGACGCGACGGGTGCGCTGCCGGCGGAGGAGCATGCGCCGCTGGTCACGCGCCTGTTCCGCAGCGGCGACACCGGCGAGCGCACCGCCCTGCTGCGCGCCCTGCCCCTGCTGCCGGATCCCGCGCGCTTCGCCGACCTCGCCGCCGAGGCCTGCCGCAGCAGCGTGCAGGACGTGTTCGAGGCGGTGGCCGTCGCCAACCCCTTCGCCGCCGCCCACCTGCCTGCCGACGCCTTCAACCGGATGGTGCTGAAGGCCGTCTTTCTGGGGGTGCCGCTGGCCGGTGTCGTCGCGCTGGACACGCGCCTGACCCCCGATCTGGCGCGCATGGCCGGCGCCTTCCGCAGCGAGCGGCAGGCGGCCGGGCGGCCGGTGCCGGCCGACCTTGACCTCCTTCACCCGACATCCGGAGCCCTGACGCCATGAAGCTGTTCGACCCGCACATCCACATGTCGGCCCGCACCACCGACGACTATGCGGCGATGCGTCGGGCGGGCATCGTCGCGGTGGTCGAGCCGGCCTTCTGGCTGGGGCAGCCGCGCATCCACGCCGGCAGCTTCGAGGATTACTTCCTGTCGCTGGTCGGCTGGGAGCGGTTCCGCGCCAGCCAGTTCGGCATCCGCCATTTCTGCACCATCGGCCTGAACCCCAAGGAGGCCAACACCCCGGAACTCGTGGACGGCGTCCTCGTCCTGGTGGACCGCTATCTGGAGAAGGAGGGCGTCGTCGCCGTGGGCGAGATCGGCTACGACGACATGAGCCCGGCGGAGGACGACGTGCTGGCCCGGCAGATCGCCCTGGCCGTCGATCACGACCTGCCGGTGCTGATCCACACCCCGCACCGCGACAAGAAGGCAGGGACGCTGCGCACCATCGCGCTGGTCCGGGAATCGGGCATCGCGCCGGAGCGGGTGCTGATCGACCACAACAACGAGGAAACCGTCGCCCTGGCGTTGGACGCGGGCTGCTGGGCCGGCCACACCATCTACCCCGGCAGCAAGATGGACGAGCCGCGCATGGTCGCCATCGTCCAGCGCTTCGGGGCGGAGCGGATCATGGTCAACAGCTCGGCCGACTGGGGCATCAGCGACCCGCTGAAGGTGCCCAAGACCGTGCAGGCCATGCGCGACGCCGGCATCGCCGGGGACACCATCGAAACCATCGTCTGGCGCAACCCGCTGGCCTTCTACGCCCAGAGCGGCCGCCTCGACCCGGCGGAGGTGGAACAGGTGCTGCCCGTGGACCAGCGCCTGCTGTTCGAGGGCAACACCGTGCTACGCGGCCAAAAGCCCACGGTAGAACTGGAAGCCGTGAAGGGCTGAGATGCGCCGCACACTGGTTCTCAACGTCGTCGGGCTGACCCCGGCGCTGCTGGCGCACGCGCCCAACCTGCGGCGGCTGGCGCAGCGGGGCGGGATGCGGGCGCTGTCCACCATCCTGCCGGCGGTGACCTGCAGCGTGCAGGCGACGCTGCTGACCGGCCGGCCGCCGGCCGAACACGGCATCGTCGGCAACGGCTGGTACGACCGCAGCCTTGCCGAAGTGATGTTCTGGAAGCAGAGCAACGCCCTGGTCGACGGCCCCAAGCTGTGGGACGAGGCGCGCCGCCGCGACCCCGGCTTCACCGTCGCCAAGCTGTTCTGGTGGTACAACATGCACGCCGCCGTGGACTGGGCGGTGACGCCTCGCCCGATCTACTGCGCCGACGGACGCAAGCTGCCGGACATCCACACCCACCCCGGCGAGCTGCGCGACGAGCTGACGGCGGCGCTGGGGCCGTTCCCGCTGTTCAAGTTCTGGGGACCGGCGGCGGACCTGACGTCCAGCCGCTGGATCGCCGACTGCGCGCGGCACACCCTGCGCACGCGCAAGCCGACGCTGACGCTGGTCTATCTGCCCCACCTCGACTACCCGCTGCAAAAGCTGGGTCCCGACGACCCGGCCATCCCGGCGGAGGTCGCCGCCATCGACGCCATCACCGGGGAGCTGATCGAGGAGGCGGAGCGCGAAGGCCTGGGCGTCGTTGTGCTGTCCGAATACGGCATCACCCGCGTCGACGGCGCCGTGGCGATCAACCGCGCCCTGCGGCAGGCGGGCTGGCTGCGCTGGCGCGAGGAGCTGGGACAGGAAAAGCTGGATCCTGGCGCCTCCGACGCCTTCGCCGTCGTGGACCACCAGATCGCGCACGTCCATGTCCGCCGGCCGGAGCTGCTGCCGAAAGTGAAAGCTCTACTGGAAGGGCTGGACGGCGTCGAAACGGTGCTGGATGCCGAGGGCAAGCGGGCCGCCGGCCTCGACCACCCGCGCGCCGGCGATCTGGTGGCGGTCAGCCGGGCGGACCGCTGGTTCAGCTATTACTGGTGGCTGGACGACGCCAAGGCGCCCGACTACGCCCGCACCGTGGACATTCACCGCAAGCCCGGCTACGACCCGGTGGAACTGTTCCTCGACCCGGCGCTGCGCGCGCCGAAGGCGGCGATCGCCTGGAGGCTGCTGAAGAAGGCGGCGGGGTTCCGCACGCTGATGGACGTGATCCCGCTGGACGCGTCGCTGGTCCGCGGCTCGCACGGGCGCCTCACGGACCGCGCCGAGGACGGGCCGCTGCTCATCACCTCCGACCCCGACCTGCTGCCGGAGGGCGATGCCCTGCCGGCGACGCAGGTCAAGGATCTGCTGCTGGCCCACATCTTCGCCGGCCAGCCGGGAGGAGCCTGACCGGCGACGGTCAGGCTCCCCTCCCCCGCTCCGCTCAGGGCTGGATGGGCTGGGGCGGATACTGGCGGCGGACCAGCGATCCCCACATCTCCAGCACCTTGCGCTTGCCGCGCGACAGGTCGCGGGTGATGGGCATGTAGATGGTGCTGGCCTGCTGGTACGGCTGCTGGACCAGCACCAGAAGCTGCCCGATCGCCGCCTCGACGCGGGCGCGCTCGCCCAGCGGCATGTAGTTGAGCATGATCGGGAACAGCATGTCGTAAACCCCGAGGATCTCGTTGTAGACATACTGCCACGCCTTGGCGGAATCGTAGCTTTCGTTCCACAGCTTGGCGAACTCGGCCGGCTTGTAGTCGTCGAACGGCATCACCCGGATGTCGACAAAGTGGCTGGTCTGGTAGTTCTCCTGTTCCGGGGCCTCGGTGCTGTAGCCGTTTTGGTTCGGCTGCGGATAGGGAGACGGCAGCGGCTCGCCGGGCTCCAGCGGACGGAAGAAGCAGGTGGCGAAGCCCTGGTGGTTGGCCTGGACCTGCAGCGTGGCGATGCCGGTGTCGTCGGTTTCGACGATGCAGGCCTGGGCGCACTGGCCGGGGTTGGTGGACTTCACCACGGTCACCTCGCCGTTGAGGAACCGGAGCGGCGCGTCGGTGTCGTCGGGGCCGACCAGATTGCTGTCCCAGTTCACGTAGCTGTACTGCACCACCATGACGCGGACGCCCTTTTCCACCGGCTTGCCCCGGCGGTAGACCGCGATGCGGATGGCCTCCTCGCAACCCTGGTCGATGTAGGTGTTGCGGTCGTCGGAGTCGGCGCTCAGCGTCCTTTCCGCCAGGATGTCGGTGTCCTGCTGGCGGACCACCAGCTGTCCCTGCTGGAGCAGTTCGGCGAACTTCGGGTCGAACGGCAGGTCGACGATACCGGCCGACGCCTCGTAGGCGGCCTTGTCGTAGCCGGGCGCGTCGGCGGTGGCGGCGTAGTTGATGGTGCCGATGGACGTGAAGGCCCCGTCCTTCACGACGCCGACGGTGAGCGGGCCGAAATCGTATTTGTCCTTGTTCAGGGTCGCTTCCGGAGTGGCGTCGGACAGGTCGATGGACAGCAGGTTCCGGCTGTAATCCTCCTGGGCGACCGCCGGCCCGAGCAGGGCGGTAATCGACGACGAGGACGACGACGCCTGGACGGCCAGGCCGCGCTCGACCCGCCGGATCCCGGCCGGCACTGTGGCAGCCAGGGCGGGAGCGGAGGCCGCGGTCGACAGCGGGGTGGCGGGCTTCACCGGAACCAGGTAGCGGCCGGTGGGGGCCGTCGCCAGTTCGCCGTCGTTCCACACGCCGATGGAGCCCACCACCGCGCTGTAGGCGGGGTTGGCGAACAGCGGGATCTGGTTGGCGAGCGCCTGCCGGTACCATTCCCCCAGCTGTTCGTAATAGGCTTTCGCTTCCGGGGAGTCCGGCGCCGCGTCAAGCGCCAGGCGGGGCTGCGGCGTGAAGTCGTTGAAGATGCCGTTCTGGTTGTACAGGGTGAAGTACGAGCAGAACCGCAGCATCAGGCCCTTGGCGCCCGGCGCGTCCATCGCCTCTGCCAGCGAGGCGAGCAGCGGCGAATTGCCGGTGTTGGTGATGGTCAGCGCCTCGCGCGGGATGCCGGTCTGCCAGATCACGCTGGCCACGCCGGCGCTGCGCAGGAGGACGTTGCGGTTGCCGTTGAACCAGCGGGAGTGCATCCGGTACCGGCAATCGCCGTTGATGGCGATGTCACCCTTGCCGACCGTCAGGCGCTTGAAGAAGATCTGCGACGTCCAGAAGGCGATGGGGTTGTTGTCGACCAGACGCGCCTCGCTCGGCGCGTCGCCAAAGACGTCGCCTTCGATCTGGATGGGGGCGTTGAGCAGCGGATCGGTGCTCGCCGCCGGCTGGCCGTTGGGGAGAACGCCGCCGGTGACCAGAGTCACCTTGTCGTTGTAGTCGACGAAGGACGTCGCGTGGCTGCCGAAATGATTCCACTCGCCGGGAACGTAAAAGGCGGGATTGGAAGTCTCCCTGTATTTGACGCGGGTCGCCCAGTCGCGGAAGGTGGTGCGGTAGTTCTCGGGCGTGATCGGCGGGTTCTGGGCTTCCAGAATGCTGTAATCCAGGGCCGCCGCGCCAGCGGCGTAGGTGTTGATGTAGTCGTTGTTGTTGCCGGTGGCCGGATCCCAGGAGATGTGGCCGCGCATGTAGATGCGGGGGAACGACAGGACGCTCATGGTCGGTTCCTCGTGATGAAGGGCGTCGGATCAGTTGGGAACGCGGGAGGCGCGCTTGAGCGACCACGCGTAGTCGAACTGCGTGTATCCGTTCAGGCTCTGAAGAATGGAATCCCCCACGGGATAGGTGATTCCGCCGGTTCCGGCCTGCAGAGCGTAGTTGAAATAGCCGTTCTGCGTGGAATAAGCCGACGTCGCGTGGCAGCTGATGCAGGATGAGGCGTGCTGGAAGGCCGATTCGATCTGCGAATTGGCGAGCACCAGCGGCGGACCGTTGAAGGTGGTCTGGGTGCCGTCGAGCTGGTAATTCGCCAGGACCGAGCCCGCCAGCTTCTGCTGGTATTCCTTGTTCAGCGCCTGCACGTTGTCCGGAATCGGCACGGTCAGCGACGTCTGGGTGTAGGCCGGGTTGTTGACGTTTTCGAAGGTCATCCACACCCACTCCGGCAGGGCCTTGCTCATGACGTGCATGCCGGTCATCGCGCCCCAGCCCACGTCGTAGGTGCCGGTCCGGTTGCCGTCGGCGTCGATGATTTCATAATAGGTGTTGGCGATGACGTATTTCGCCGCCAGTTCGTCGCGCAGCGCCTTGTCCTTGCCGATGAAGATCCACGAGGTCTTCACCTCGAAAGCCGGCGCGGGGAAGGCCGCGTTGACGCCCTTGGCCGCGAAGGCCTGCTGGCCGTTCACGTTGTACAGCGTGTTGTCGATGATGTAGTCCAGCGCGTACTGGCTCATCAGGATCTGATAGCGCGTGTACTTGTTCCACTTGTCCTTCAGCGGCAAGCCGTCGGCCTGGACCATGGAATCGAGGTTGTTGAACGGCTGGTTCATGTCCATGCCGATCGCCTGGGCCTGCTCCGTCACCGACGCGGGCGGCGGCGGGACCGGCTGGCCCCAGGCCGGCGGCTTCGCGCCGTTGGGCAGATAGACCGTGCTGGTCTGGCGCAGGTTTTCCCAGGGCAGCACTCCGTTGGGCGCCGTCGGCGTGTTCAGCGCCACGAAGACGTCCCAGGCGAACCGGTTGGCGTCGGACGCCACCTGTTTGCTCGCCTGGTCGCTGTTTTCCAGAATGGCGAAGGGATTGTCGGACGCCGCCAGCGTCGCCGTGGAAAACGCCAAGCCGACCGCGCAAAGCGGTCCGGCCAGCCACCAGCCTCTTCTCATGATTTCCCCCACGAAATGAATACATATGGATAGGGGAAGATATTACCACATTTTCTCTTTAAGATATATGTTTTGGTCGTGTCGATATAAGAAATTTACAAACACACGCAAATATATGCGTTTGCATTAAAAGTATTCATGGAATCATCGGCACGCCGATCACGCCGGCAGCACTGGACGGCGCCAACGGACGAATCTCGCCTGAACAATGATTCTTTGCTTTCAGCGGAAGCGGCCGCGCAAACTCACCCTTACTGTACTTGCAGGGTCAATCGCTTCCCTTTTCCGTCATGCCCGGCCTTGAGCCGGGCATCCACGGCGGTCCCGGCTCGAACCCACACCGGCGTGAACGGCCGGGCCTATCCCGTCCATGACGGGGAAAAGGTTGCGGGGCCGTATCAGACCGGCGCCTCGCCCAGGCGCCCGAGCCGTGCGTTGGCTTCGGCCACGCGCCGCTCCAGGTCTTCGTTGGCTTCCTGAAGCTTTTCGAACAGCACGGCGTTGCTGAAGCTGGAGGACAGGCTTTCCAGGAAAAGCCGCAAAATGTCGTGATCGCTTTCCGACAGTTCCCGCTCGGTCACCACCCAGGCCACGATCTCGTGGTCGTGGTCGGTGGGGATGTAGACCGTGACCGCCTCCTGGCCGAAGATGGTGCTCTTGCGCTCGAACGCCTCGCGCACGCCGGCCACGACGTCGCCATGCGACAGCAGGTCGTCGATGCAGCCGTCGGCGTCGACGGTGTAGCGCCCCACCCCGGCCAGAAGGACGATCTTGTCGTTCACGCCCTTCTGGGCACAGATGATTCCGTTGGGCTGGGCATCCAGCAGCGCGCTGATCTGGGTGAGGACGCCCGACGCGAATTCCCGCAGGGAGTTGCGTTCGACCAGCCGCGCCGACGAGGTGATGATCTTGCGCAGGCCCTCGCGGCTGGCCTCGATGGTCATGATGTCGTTGTAGGCCCGCAGCGCGGCGATGACGGTGGTGAACAGCTTCTGCGCGGTCAGCTCGGTCTTGGCCTTGTAGTCGTTGATGTCGTAATCGACGATGACCCGGTCTTCCGGAGCCTGACCGGGCTGGCCGGTCCGCAGGACGATGCGGACGGCGCGGTTCTTCATCTCCTCGCGGATGACCTGCACGAGCTGCAGGCCGGCGTCGCTGGTTTCCATCACCACGTCGAGCAGGATGAGCGCGATGTCGGTGCGCTCGCGCAGGATTTCGCGCGCCTCCTTGCCGGAATAGGCGCTCAGAAGCTCCAGCGAATGGCCGCGGAAGGTGACGTTGCGCAGGCTGAAGCGGGTGACGGCGTGCACCTCCGCGTCGTCGTCCACGATCAGGACGGTCCAGGTTCCCGACGGCGCGGCGGGCTCGGCCTCCGGCTCGTCCAGCAGGGAGTCGTCGTCGCAGAACAGGAAATCGTCGCTCATGGCCGTCCCTCGGGAGTTACGCCTTCCTCGCCGCCGCTTTCAGGACGCGAGGGAAAACAATGTGGAACGCGGTGCCTTCGCCCGGAACGCTCTCCAGTTCGACGTTGCCGCCCAGGCTGCCCGTGACGAGGTTGAAGAGGATGTGCAGCCCCAGCCCGCTGCCGCCGCCGCCCCGCTTGGTCGTGAAGAAGGGATCGAAGACCTTGTCCTGAATGTCCTTGGGGATGCCCTTCCCGTCGTCGCGGAAGACGATCTCGATCCGGTCGTCCGGCAACTGCCGGCCCCGGATGAGGATGTGCCCCGCCCGGCCGTCGTCGAAGGCGTGCAGCAGGGCGTTCATCACGAGGTTGGTGATGATCTGGGAGAAGGCTCCGGGATCGCCGTCGACCAGGATATCCGGCGGGCATTCCACCGCGACCGTGTGGGGCGTGTGCTTCAGGCGGGGCCGCAGGCTCAGCAGGATTTCGTCGAGATATTCGCGCAGGTCGAAAACGCGGCGCTCGCCGCCGGTCTGGTCCACGGCCACCTGCTTGAAGCTCTGCACCAGATGGGCGGCGCGCTGGCAGTTGGACAGGATCAGGTTGCACGCCTCCCCGGCGTCCCGGAGGAACTTCTGCAAATCCTGCGCGCGGAGCTTCTTCTCCTGGAACAGCCGTTCCAGTTCGGCGATTTCCTTGCCGAGCTGGGAGGCGCCGGTGGTGGCGTTGCCGACCGGCGTGTTGATCTCATGGGCCACCCCGGCGACCAGCGAGCCGAGCGCTGCCATCTTCTCGGTCCGGATCAGCGTCTGCTGGGCGTCGCGCAGGCGGCCCAGCGCCGTTTCGGCTTCCTCCTTGGCGGCGCGCAGTTCGCTTTCGGCCTTCTTGCGCTCCGTGATGTCGCGGAAGAACCAGATGCGGCCGAAGTTGGTGCCGTCCGGAGCGACCAGCGCCGTCGAATGGCGCTCGAACGTGCGCCCGTCCACCAGGGCGACCTCGTCCCGGTCGTCGACCAGCGGGTTGGCGTAGAGATAGTTGACGCGGGCGAGGAAGCCTTCCGGATCGCTCAGCAGGCCGATGACCGAGGCCCGCAGTTGCCCATCGTCGCGCGAATCGATGGCGGCCTGCGGGATCCGCCACATGGTGACGAACCGGTCGTTGTAGGACACGACCGCGCCTTTCTCGTCGATCACGAGAATGCCGTCGGGAGCGGCTTGCTGCTGCGTCTTGATGACCGTGTTCTGGTAGAGCAGGTCGCGCTGGACGGCCTTCAGTTGGCTGACGTCCACCAGCGAGCCGATGGTCCATCCGTCGGCTTCCTGGCCGTCGCTCCCGCCCTGGTGCAGCAGCACGTCGCGGACGTGTCCTTCAGCGTCGGTCAGGGTGCCGGCCCCCTTGGACAGAAGGTCCGCCGGCAGCACGTCGGTCAGCCGCCGCGCCTCCAGCGCGTCCGGCGCCAGACCAACCATCCGGCGGAACGCGTCGTTGGTCAGGTGCAGGCGGCCGTCCCGATCGGCGACGTAGAGCGGCAGCGGCAGCCGCTCCAAAAGGAATGGAGCCGCCGAGGAACTCGGACCGCCCTGCTGCCCGCCCCACTGGTTGCTTCGTTCCGCCATGGCTCCGCCTTTCCTGCCCAGGCATACCCATGAACGGTTCGCAACCCAGCCATGTCAAGCAATTTCTGGTACGTGGAGCGGGGCTTTTCCGAAACGAATTGGCGCATTTAACACAAGAAATACACTCTTAGATCGCGGATGGGCGTGAGGGTCATTCCCGGCCGTCATGTGTCAACGGCACGCAATGGCATGCTACTTTTGATAGCCTATCCTTTAACTGTAATCGCGTTTCAGCTAACTCCGTTACGATGCGTGTCCTTTTCGGCGTTGATCATGGAAAATTATCAATCATAGGCTTTGCCGCCTGAAGAAATCCGCAACGGAACAGGGCCCGGCACGACACGCTCAGGAGGACGTCCATGAATCACAGACTTGCGGCTGCGGGGCTCGTCGCCCTCCTGGCCGTCGGTGCCCAGCTGGCGCCGGGCACGGCGCGCGCCCAGACCGCACCGCCGCCCCCGGTCCTTTCCCCCAACATTCCGGACGACAGCAAGAAAACCGGCGGCTTCAATCTCCACGACCTCCAGCACGATTTCGACACGCTGGGCTGGCAGACCTTCGTCGGGCTGAACTGGCCGGCCAATCCGGACGGCTCCCCCGACACCAGCCGCACCATCGGCGCCGTGGACGCGCCCACGGTGTGGGAAGCGTGGCCGGAGTTCACCGACGTCTTCCTGCCGGACGGTTCCGCGCCGACCTGGCACGCCCCGCGCACGCTTCCCAAAGCCTGCCAGGGCCTGGCGGCGACGGGCACCAAGCTGCTGACCCAGACCTCCAAGACTCCCAACCTGCTGAACGCCTCCATCCAGCCGTTCAAGACCGGGCCGATCATCGATCAGCAGGGCCGGTACGCGCGGTTCCAGATCTCGGTCAACCGCGTGATGTTCGACTATGTCGTCAACAACACCCTGTACAACCAGCAGGGCCAGAAGGCCTTCGCCGCCGCCGGGAACAAGGTGAACTTCCCGTGCGCCACCCCGCAGACCCCCGGCGCCATCATGGTCAAGGCCGCCTGGAAGGTGCTGGAAAAGGGTGTGGACGACCCCGGCCAGTTCCACAGCACCCGCGCGCTGGTCTACACGCCGCCCTCGGACAACCCCAAGGTCGAGGAATCCTGCACCGTGGCCGACGTCGGTCTGGCAGGCTTCCACATCGGCTACAAGATCCACACCACGCCGCAATGGATCTGGGCGACCTTCGAGCATGTGAACAACGTGCCGACCAAGGGCCAGCCGATCGACCGGGCCAAGTACAACTTCTACAACCCCAATTGCACCGACTGCGCGGTCAACACCCCGCCGCCGCGCCCATGGAACCCCTCGACGGGCGGGCCGCCGTCGCAGATCGTCCGCGAGATCCCCATCGAGGACGTGACCCAGGGCGTCACCACCGACTGGCACGGGGCGCTGGCGGCGGTCAATCCGAAGTCGGTGTGGCTCAACTACATCCTCGTCGGCACGCAATGGCCGACCGGTCAGGTCGCGAACTGCGAACTGCCGCAAACGGGCGATCCGCTCCAGGCGCCGACGCCGATGTTCCTCGCCAACTCCACGCTGGAATCCTACACGCAGGGCACCGTGCCGAACGTGTCGTCGACCTGCATGGAATGCCACGCCAACGCCACCGACACCACCGGCGCCTTCTCCGACTTCACCTACACCCTGTCTTTCGCCCAGCCGGCCGCTTCCGCTGCGCCAGCCGCGGGCGCGGCGTCGAAATAAGCCCGGCCACAGAAAGCAGGAGGAAACGCCATGACCACCGCCACGGATGCGGTCGCCGACGCGACCGGCACCGCGCTCGACACCTTCGTCGCCCTGTCCGTCGCCCTGACCGGCATTTCGGCCGACTCGCTGGCGCCACGGCTCGACCCCATCAACCTGAAGCAGGCCTATTACGACACCCTCGTGGCCAACGCCGGCGCCGATGTGACGGCGCATCTGCTCCAGCAGTTCACGACGCTGACGGCGGGCGGCCTGCCCGCCAGCGCGGCGGCGGCGAGCATCCTGATGCAGCCCGTTCTGGGCAATCTGGCCCGCGCCGTCATCAAGATGTGGCTGCTGGGAAGCTGGATCCCGCCCCGGGACGCGCAAGACAACCCACTGGGCGAGGAGCACGTCATCTCCGACCAGGCCTACAAGGAAGGCTGGGCGTGGCGCGCGGCGCAGAGCCATCCCATGGGCTACAGCATGTTCTCCTACGGCTATTGGGCCAAGGAACCCCCGTCCCTGACCAACTTCGTGCCCCCGGTGACCCCATGACCAATCCGCTGATGACCAAATACGACGTGGTGATCGTGGGGGCCGGTGTCGCCGGAGCCATCGTCGCCTATGAACTCGGCCGCAAGGGCAAGAGCGTGCTGGTGCTGGAAGCCGGCCCGGCCGACCCGCCGAACCGCGCCGCCTACATGGAGCAATTCTATCTGGCCAACGCCAAGGTGCCGGAATCCCCCTACCCGCCCGACCCGGCCAAGCCCAACCCCGCCGGCCTGAACGCGCCGCGCCCGACCACGCTCGACCTCCAGTGGCCCGGCGACGCGACGAAGAGCTACCTGATCCAGAACCCGACCGGGACCGGCGGCACCCCCTTCGCCAGCACCTACGAGCGGCTGGCCGGCGGCACGATGTGGCACTGGCTGGGCACCTCGCTGCGCCTGCTGGAGACGGACTTCACCATGAAGTCCACCTACGAGGTGGGCGAGGACTGGCCCGTCGCCTACACCGACCTGCTGCCCTTCTACGCCAGGGCCGAGCAGGAGTTGGGCGTTTCCGGCGATCCGGCCGACCTCGACTATCTCGACCCCCATCGCCCGACCGGTTTCCCCATGCCGGGGATCCTGAAGTCGCTGGTCGATCAGGCGGTGGCCGGGGCGGTGGACGGCAAGACGCTGTTCGGCCGTCCGCTGAAGGTCTCCACGACCACGGCGGCGCGCAACTCGCAGCCGTTCGACGAGCGCCGCACCTGCGCCGGCAACACCAACTGCATCCCCATCTGCCCGGTCCAGGCCAAGTTCGACGCCACCGTGCTGCTGAACAAGGCGCTGGAGACCGGCAACGTCACGTTGCTGGCGCAGGCGGTGGCCTCGCGGGTGCTGGTCGACGGCGTCACCGGCCGGATCTCCGGCATCGAGTACATCACCTACAACGAGCCGGACGGCCCCGGCACCGTCCAGGAACCGGCCATCGGCGACGTCTACGTGCTGGCCGCCCACGCGATCGAAACGCCGAAGCTGCTGCTCAATTCGTACAGCAACGCGCTGCCCAAAGGGGTCGCCAACGGCAGCGATCAGGTCGGCCGCAACCTGATGGACCACCCGCTCTATCTCAGCTGGGCGATGGCGCCGACCCCGGTCTGGGGCATGCGCGGGCCGCTTTCCACCTCCGGCATCGAAACGCTGCGCGACGGCCCGTTCCGTCACGAGCGCGCGGCCTTCCGCATCGAGATCGGCAACGAGGGCTGGAACTTCCCGGGCAGCGATCCCTACACCACCGTCCAGGACCTGATCGACGGCACCAACAAGAACGGCCTCAACCCCGACCGCGTGAAGCTGTTCGGCCAATCCCTGATCCAGGCGATGAACGACCGCCTGACGCGCCAGTTCCGCATGGCCTGCCTTGTGGAGCAGCTGGGCGATCCGTCCAACCGGATCACCCTGTCGGACCAGCACACCGACCACCTCGGCCTGCGCCGCCCGGTGGTCCACTACCGCCTGGACGACTACACGCGGCGCGGCTTCCTGGCGGCAAAGGAAGCCAGCTCGCGGATCTACGCCTGGATGGGAGCCAAGGAGTACACCGCGACCGATCCCAAATCCCCCACCACCTTCACGGTCGAGGACGGGCTGGGCGACACGGCCGAGTTCAACTACTACGGCGCCGGCCACATCATGGGCACCTGCCGCATGGGCAATTCGAAGGCTACGTCGGTGGTGAATGCCGACCAGCGGTCCTGGGAGCACGACAACCTGTACATCGTCGGTTCCAGCGTCTTCCCGACCTCGGCCACCGGCAACCCCACCCTGACGATCGCCGCCACCACCTTCCGGGTGGCGGGGATCATCGGGCAGCGCCTGGGGGTGGCGCCCTGACCGGGCGCCCATCCCTTTTCTAAAGCGAACTGTCATTCGCTTTAGATTCAAATGGCTTCACACGCCAGCCGGGCTTCGGCCGCACGGGCGGCCGGGACCGCGGTCGCGGTCCAAAGCGGATTGAAATCCGCTTTAAACGCGGGACGCTACAACCGCGCGCGGGTGCTGCGCGGCGTGTTCAGGAGCAGGTTCGTCTCGCTGGTGGTGATGCCGGGGATCAGCCGGATTCGGCGCAGCACCGCGTCGAATTCCGGCAGGCTGGAGGAGGACAGCTCCACGATCAGGTCCCAGCGCCCGTTGGTGCTGTGGATCTCCAGCACCTCGGGCAGGCCGCTCAGCGTGCGCACCACACGATCGGCGGCGAGGCCCTCCACCTCGATCAGCATGATGCCGCGGACCGGCGCCTCCACCGTGTCCGCGCGCAGGATCACCGTGTAGCCGATGATGATGCCGGCGCTTTCCAGCCGCTCCATCCGCGAGCGCACCGTTGCCCGCGACACCCCCAGTTCCGCCGCGAGGTCGGAGATGCTGCGCCGCCCGTCGTGGCGCAGCAGGGTGATCAGCTTCTCGTCGAGCTGGTCCATCGCCGTGGTGGTCATCGTCGCCGGACTCCGCCGATTTGGAACGCTGAACTGTCCATTTCCGTAAGGCGGTTGAGCCGTTTTGTCAAATCGCCCCGGCCGCACACCGCCCTTGCCGCACACCGCCCTTGCCGCGCACCGAATGCCGCGCGATCCGGTTGAGAGGGCATCGCCCCCTTGCCGGAGACCGCCTGTGCCCGATGCCCACGATCCACGTCTCGACGAACGCGAGCGCGAGGAGATTCATGAGCGCTCGAACCCGCCCGCCCTGATCCTGCACGAGGCGATCCGCCTGGAGGGCGAGGAGGAGCTGAAGCGCCCGACCGCCTCCCTCCTGTGGTCGGGGCTGGCGGCAGGGCTGTCGATGGGCTTCTCGATGGTCGGGGAGGCGCTGCTGCAGACGCATCTGCCGGACGCGGAGTGGCGGCCCCTGCTGGCGAGCTTCGGCTACTCCTTCGGGTTCCTGATCGTCATCCTCGGCCGCCAGCAGCTGTTCACCGAGAACACGCTGACGGTCATCCTGCCGCTTTTGCATTGCTGGCGCAGGACGACGCTGCTGCGGGTGGTCCGGCTGTGGACGCTGGTGTTCGCGGCGAACGTCGCCGGCACGCTGCTGTTCGCGGCTTTCGCCGCCGGGACCCCGGCCTTCAGCCCGCCGCTTCACGCCGCCTTCGCGGATCTGGGCGTCAAGGCCGCGGACGGCGGCTTCTGGGAGACCACGCTGCACGGCGTGCTGGCCGGCTGGCTGATCGCCCTGCTGGTGTGGATCACGCCGTCGGTTGGGCAGGCGCGCTTCTTCGTCATCGTCGCCCTGACCTGGCTGATCGCTCTGGGCAAGTTCGCGCACGTCGTCGCCGGGTCGGTCGAGGTGTCCTTCGCCGCCATGACCGGGGCGGTGACCTGGGGCGCCTACGCCGTCGGCTTCCTGCTGCCGTCGCTGATCGGGAACGTGATCGGGGGCGTGGGGCTCGTGGCGCTCATCAACCACGCGCAGGTTCGGCAGGACCATTAGCCCCTCCCGATCAAAGCGAGGATGCGCCGCCGGGAGCCGGGCGGGGAACCAGCGTCGCGCGAAGGGGTTGGTGGACGCAACGGCCCGTCCGGGCCGCCGATCCCAAAGACAGTGTTCCCGAAAACAGGTTTGCACCCGCAATGACCGACAAACCCTTCGACAAGCACGCCCGCCAAGCCGACCGCACAGCCCCAGACCGAACCGTTGCCGAGCAGCGCCGCATCCAGGAGCAGGTCGACCAGCAGGACGCCCGGCAGCCGCAATCGGGCTCGCAAGAGGCCGTGCAGGCCGGCGCGCGGCCCCACCCGGCCCCACCCCTGCCCGAACAGCATCTGGAGAAGCCGGGCCTGGAATCCGACCTGAACCCGCGCCCGCAGTACAAGGCGCCGCAGTACAAAGGCTCCGAAAAGCTTCAGGACATGGCGGCGCTGATCACCGGCGGCGATTCCGGCATCGGGCGGGCCGTGGCGGTGCTGTTCGCCCGCGAGGGCGCGGACGTGGCGATCGTCTACCTGAACGAACATTCCGATGCCGAGGAGACCAAACGGGCGGTCGAGGCGGAAGGCCGGCGCTGCGTGCTGATCCCCGGCGACGTGACCGACGCGGCCTTCTGCCGCGACGCCGTCGGCCGCACGGTCAAAGAGTTCGGGAAGCTGGACATCCTGGTGAACAACGCCGCCTTCCAGGAGCATGTCTCCCGCTTCGAGGACCTGACCGAGGAGCATTTCGACCGCACCATCAAGACGAACCTCTACGGCTACTTCCACATGGCGAAGGCGGCCGTGCTCCACATGAAGGCCGGCGGGTCGATCGTCAATTCGGGCTCCGTCACCGGGCTGACGGGGAACAAGGATCTGCTGGACTATTCCATGACCAAGGGCGGCATTCACGCCTTCACCCGCTCCCTGTCGGAGCATCTGCTGCCGCGTGGCATCCGCGTCAACGCCGTGGCGCCGGGGCCGGTCTGGACGCCGCTGAACCCCGCCGACAAGCCGGCCGAGGGGGTGGCGCAGTTCGGCGGCGACACGCCGATGGGCCGCCCCGCCCAGCCGGAGGAGGTGGCGCCGGCCTACGTGTTCCTGGCCGCCCCCGTCTGCTCCAGCTACATCACCGGGGAGATCATTCCGGTGCTGGGCGGCCACATCAGCCGGTGAGCATCATCCGGTGAGTTGGTGGCCGGGACGCCGCGCCGCGCGGACTTCCGTGAAGACGCGGCGGATTTCGGGGTAGCGGTCCTTCACCGTCCGCTCGATCCGCTCCAGTGCCTCTTCCACACGGCCGACGGCAACGTCGTCGCGGAAGTCCAGGCTGACGTTGGCGATGACCACCTCGGGGCCGAGATGCAGGGCCAGCACCTCGTTGACCCGATCCACCGCGGGCTCGGCCTCCAGGATGGCGCGCACGCCGTCCACGAGGTCGCGCCGCGCCGATTCCCCGATCAGCAGGCTCTTGGTCTCGTAGGCGAGGAATGCGGCGGTCAGCGCCAGCACGCCGCCGATCAGCACCGACCCGATGCCGTCGTACACCGGCTGGTCCAGCATCACCTCCGCCGTGATGCCCGCCGCGGCGATCAGCAGCCCGATCAGCGCGGCGCTGTCCTCGAACAGCACGATGAAGACGGTGGGGTCCTTGCTGGCGCGCACCGCCTCGAACACGCCGGCGCCGCCCCGGCGGGCGTCGAACTCCCGCCAGGCGACGACCCAGCTCACCGCCTCCATGACGAAGGCGACGCCGAGCACGGCGTAGTTGATCCACACGGATTCGATGGGCCGGGGATGCAGGATCTTCTCCACCCCCTCGTAGACCGACACCACCGCGCCGCCGGCGAAGATGACCAGCGCCACCACGAAGGGCCAGAAATACAGCTCCCGCGCGTAGCCGAAGGGGTGCCGCTCGTCCGGCGGCTTGCGGGACCGCCGGATGCCGATCAGCATCAGCGCCTCGTTCCCGGTGTCCACGACGGAGTGCACCGCCTCGCTGAGCATGGACGAGCTGCCGGTCATCGCCGCCGCGACGAACTTCGTGACGGTGATGGCGAGGTTGGCCGCGATGGCGGCGTAGACCACCGCCGTCGATCCCTCCGTTTTCGATCCCTCAGCTTTCTGGCCCTCAGCTTTCTGGCCCTCCGTTTTCTGGCCGCCGGACTTGAATTCGGGTGCGTTGGGGGAGTCTTGGGTCATACGTTCCTGGGGCATGCGTCCGGTCAGCCGAGACGGATGCTGGTGTCGGTCAGGAAGGCGTAGGGCGGCACCACAAGGTTGGCCGGGGCCGGGCCGACGCGGATCCGGCCCGACGTGTCGTATTGCGAGCCGTGGCAGGGGCAGAACCAGCCGCCGAAATCGCCGCGCGGGTCGGTCGTCTTCTGCCCCAGCGGCACGCAGCCGAGATGCGTGCAGATGCCGATGATGACCAACCACTCCGGCTTCTTGACGCGGGAGGCGTCGGTGGCCGGGTCGCGCAGGTCCGATACGTTGACCGCCCGCGCCTCCTCGATCTCCTTGTCCGTGCGGTGGCGGATGAAGACCGGCTTGCCGCGCCAGGTGACGGTGATCGACTGGCCGACCTGCACCGGGGCAAGGTCCACGTCGATGGACGCCAGCGCCAGCGTGTCGGCGGCCGGGTTCATGCTGTCGATCATCGGCCAGATTGCGGCGGCGGTGCCAACCGCGGTGACCGTGATGGTCGTCAGATAAAGGAAGTCGCGGCGCGAACCCTGCGGTGTGCCGTGGCCGGGAGCGTGGGGCGTGGAAACCGTCTCGTTCATGGCAATCCTCCCGAATGCCGGACCGGCGGAAAGCCCCCCGCCGGTCGCCGATCCCTCATGGATCCCCCCTCATGGATCCTCTATGCAGCGAACACCGCAGCGTCCCGTGCGTTTCGGTGAGGGATCGGGGGTTCTGCCATTCCGTTTCCGGAACGGCCTTTTCCCGCAACGCGGGCAAGCCCCATGTTTGCAGCCGGGGGTGGCGGGTGGCGCTGACGACACCGAAAAACCACCTCACCCCCATCGCCGAAGGCGTCAGTCCGCCGGTGCCTCCCCGGTGCCGCCGCTCCATTCGCGGATAAGGCTGTAGGCGACGGCGAGCAGCGTCGGGCCGAGGAAGATGCCGATCAGGCCGAAGGCCACCAGACCGCCGACGATGCCCAGGAAGATGACGATGAAGGGAAGATCGCTGCTCCGCCCGATGAGGATGGGGCGCAGGATGTTGTCCAGGCTGCCGACCAGCAGGCCGACCCACGCCACCAGGAAGATCGCCATGCCCGTTTCGCCCCGGGCGCCCAGCCAGACCGCCGCCGGCACCCAGATGACGGCCGGCCCCATCGGGATCAGCGTCAGGAAAAAGGTCACGAATCCCAGGAAGAAGGCGCCGGGGAGTCCGGCGAACCAATAGCCGAAGGCGGCGGCGATGGCTTGCACCAGGGCGGTGCCGAGCACGCCATGCACGACGCCGTTGATCGTGTCGCCCGCCACATCCAGCGACTGCCGCGCCCGCGCGCCGGCGATCCGCCCCATGACGTTGCGCAGCCGGAGCACGCCGGCACGGCCGTCCCGGTACAGGAAGAAGGCGATCAGGACGCTGATCGCGATCAGCGACGTGCCGGACAGCAGGCCCCCACCGGCCTCCAGCACCCAGTCGCGGACGCGCCCGAAATAGGGCTGCAGGAGCGTGTACAGGGTGGCCTCCCCGCTCGCCAGCGCGCTCCAGCCCTCGTTCAGCCGGTCGCCGACCAGCGGCAGCCGGGCCGCCCAGTCGGGAAGCGGCGGCAGCCCCCGTTCCATGGCGGTGTGCGCGGTTTCGAAGACGCGGAGGACATTCTCCGACATCTTCACCCCCAGCACGACCAGCGGTCCGACCAGCAGCAGCATGACCAACAGCGTCATGATGGCCGCCGCCATCGTCGTGCGCCCGCCGAGCGCGCGTTCGAGGCGCCAATGCAGCGGCCATGTGCTGAAGGTCAGGATGACCGCCCACAGGATCGCCGCGATGAAGGGCCGAAGCACCACGAAGCAGCCGACCACCAGCACCAGCATCAGGGTCAGGACGAGCGCCTTGCGGACATAGCCCATCTCATGGCGTTTCTCATCGCGTTCCGGTGCGTCCGACAGGTCGCCGTGCGGCATCAGCCGGTCTTGCATGAAGTCCGCCATGGCTCTGCTCCTTATGGAATTCCAGGGCTTGGAGTTTCAGGGCGCGATCACCCAGTTGCCCTCATCCGTCTTGCAGAAGTTCATCCGGTACGGAACGCGCTCCTTGGCGCGCATGACGTTGAAGGCGACGTGGCGGCAGGGCAGTCCTTCCCGCTGGTACACGCGCTCCACACGCATGTCGCCGTGGAACCCGGATTGCTCGTTGCGCCAGTCGGCGCGGCTGCCGGCCTTGCCGCTGTCCAGAAGCTGGCGCATGGTGTCCTTGAAGATGGTCCAGTCCTCCGACGTGAAGGTCTTTCCCCCACGCCCGCCGAACAGCATGTTGAACTGCGCCGACGCCGGCGCGGACAGGGCCAGGGTGCCGGCAAGGACCCCGATAAGGACGGCGATAAGGACGGCGGCGGCCGTCAGGATGCGCGATGCGGGTGCCATGGGCTACGTCGCCTCCGTGAGGGTGGGAACGATGGCTTCCTTTCCTTCGTCGAGGAAATCCTGCGCCGTGTTCGTCGCGAAGATGTGCATCAGGCGGGCGACCAGCCCCGTCCAGCCGGTCTGGTGGCTGGCGCCGATGCCGGCCCCGTTGTCGCCGTGGAAATATTCGTAGAAGAGGATGCAGTCCCGCCAGTCGGGATCCTCCTGGAACGTCCGCGCGCCGCCGTAAACCGGACGCTGCCCGGCCTCGTTGCGCAGGAAGATGCTCGCCAGACGCCGGGAGATTTCCTCGGCGACCTGATAGAGCGTCATCATGCGCCCGGACCCCGTCGGGCATTCGACGCGGAAGTCGTCGCCGTAATACATGTAGTATTGCACCAGGGCGCGCACGATCAGCGCGTTGACCGGCATCCAGATCGGGCCGCGCCAGTTCGAATTGCCCCCGAACATGCCGCTGTCGGATTCCGCCGGCAGGTAGGGCACCCGGAATTCCTGACCGCCGACCGAGAACACGTAGGGATGGTCGGCGTGGTGCCGGGACAGGGAACGGATGCCGTAGGGGCTGAGGAACTCGCCCTCGTCCAGCATGCGCGCCAGCACCCGGCGCAGCCGGTCCTCGTTCAGGACGGCGCCCATCAGGCGGCCCTGCCGGCCGGGAACCCGCGGGTCGTGCATGGCGCCCACCATCTCCGGGCGGGCGGCCAGGAAGGCGCCGAAGCGTTCGGCCACGTCCGGGTGCTTCGCCAGGACCTCGCCGTCGAAGACGCAGACGGAGCAGAGCGGCAGCAGCCCCACCATGGAGCGGACCTTCAGCCGCTGCGCCCGTCCGTCCGGCAGGCGCAGCACGTCGTAGAAGAAGCCGTCCTCCTCGTCCCACATGCCCGTTTGTTCGCCCAACCGTGTCATGGCCGAGGCGATCCACAGGAAATGCTGCGCGAACTTCAGCGTCATGTCCGCGTAAACGGGGTTGTGCAGGGTCAGCTCGCCCGCGATCTCCAGCATGTTCAGGCTGAACAGCCCCATCCAGGCGGTTCCGTCCGCCTGCTCCAGATAGCCGCCGGTCGGCAGCGGCGCGCTGCGGTCGAACACGCCGATGTTGTCGAGCCCGAGGAAACCGCCTTCGAAGACGTTCCTGCCCTCGCGGTCCTTGCGGTTCAGCCACCAGGTGAAGTTCAGCAGGAGCTTTTGGAAGATCTGCTCCAGCCAGTGCCGGTCTTCCTCCCGGTCGCGCGACTTCACCATCCGGTAGGTGAAGATGGTGGACCAGGCGTGGACCGGCGGGTTGACGTCGCCGAAGTTCCATTCATAGGCGGGGATCTGTCCGTTGGGGTGCAGATAGCGTTCCCGCAGCATCAGGTCCAGCTGCCCCTTCCCGAAGTCGGGATCGACCAGCGTCAGGGCGATGACGTGGAAGGCCAGATCCCAGGCCGCGTACCAGGGATATTCCCACTTGTCCGGCATCGAAATGATGTCGGCGTTCGCCATGTGGTGCCAGTGGGCGTTGCGGGGGGCTGCCCCGTGCGCCCCCTTGTGGGGGCTGGCTCCGTGCTCCTCCAGCCAGGTGTCGACGTCGTACTGGTAGAACTGCTTGCTCCACAGCATGCCCGCGAGCGCCTGCCGGAACAGGTTGGCCCCGTCGGCGCCGAGGGAGGGCGGCGTGACGGCGGCGTAGAAGGCGTCGGCCTCGCCCCGGCGGGTGTCCATCAGGTCGGCGAAGGCCGGGCCGAAGACGTTGTCGCCGTCCCCCTCCGCCCCGTCGGCGTCAAGGCGCAGGCGGATGGTCCGGCTCTCCCCGGGGCCGAGCGTCAGGCGGTAGTGCGCGGCGGCCTTGGTTCCGGACTTCTCCGGGTTCACCGCCTCCGCTTTGCCATGGACGACGCAGGCGTCGATGCCGTCCTTGACGTAGGGGGACCGGTTCGGCACGCCGAACAGGCGCCACAGGTTGGTTTCGTTTTCCGTGAAGAGAAGCGCCGGATCGCCGTCGCAATGGAGGAACGCCTCCCCTCCCTCCGGATCCGCGGCGCGAACCGCGCGGTGCCCGGCACCGGCCGCCTCGACGAGGGACGGCTTCGGCACGGAGGCCCCTTCGGACTGGTCACCCCAGGACCACCAGTTGCGCCACCACAGCGTCGGCAGGACGTGCAGGTCGGCGGGCTCCGGCCCGCGGTTGTGCACGGTGATCTGGACGAGGATGCGTTCCGGCGCTGCCTTGGCGTATTCCACGAACACGTCGAAGTAACGATTCCCGTCGAACACGCCGGTGTCCAGCAGTTCGTACTCCAGTTCGCGCTGGCTGCGCCGGCGGTTCGTCTCGATCAGGTCGTTGTAGGGGAAAGCGGCCTGCGGATACTTGTAGAGATACTTCATGTACGAGTGGGTCGGCGTGCTGTCGAGGTAGAAGTAATATTCCTTCACGTCCTCGCCGTGATTGCCCTCGCTGTTGGTCAGCCCGAACAGGCGTTCCTTGAGGATCGGGTCGCGCCCGTTCCACAGCGCCAGCGCGAAGCACAGCCGCTGCCGGTCGTCGGAAATGCCGGCGAGCCCGTCCTCCCCCCAGCGGTAGGCGCGGGATCGCGCCTGGTCGTGCGGGAAGTAGTCCCAGGCGCTGCCGTGGGGGCTGTAATCCTCGCGCACCGTGCCCCACTGCCGCTCGCTGAGATAGGGTCCCCATTTTTTCCAGGGGACGCCCTGCTCGCGCGTCTGGTCGAGCCGGACCTGTTCGGCCGTCGCGCCGGTTCCCCGTCGATCACCCGCCTCTGGCATCGGAGCCTCCCACTTTGTCTTGTTGGTTTGCCGTCTTGTTGATTCACTCGGCGCTGACGGGGATGTCCCCCGGCCGCCGCAACGCTTCCTGCGCGGCGAAGCCGATCACGTTGGACGCGGCGTTGGGGTCTTCCACCCGCACCACCACACCGCGCCCGACCAGATGGATTCCATGCTCGTTGAAGGCGCGGATCAGGCGCTGGTAGGCCTCGCGCCGGATCACGAACTGCTCGTCGGGCTTGGCGGTGAACTTCACGCCGATGATCAGCGCATCGTCCTCCACCCGCCGCACGCCCTGGGACTTCAGGGGTTCGATGAAGTTCGGCCCCATCTCCGGATCGGCGGCCAGTTCCTTGCCGATGGTCTTCACCAGCGACTTCACCAGCTCCAGGTCGGTGTCCGGCGGCACGCGGAACTCCAGCCGCATCAGCGCCCAGTCGCGGCTGTAGTTGGTCAGCGCCTTGATCTGGCCGAAGGGCAAGGTGTGGACGGCCCCCCGGTGGTGCCGCAGCTTGAGGGAGCGCAGGGAGATGCCCTCCACCGTGCCGCGCAGCTGCCCGACCTCCACGTAGTCGCCCATGTGGAAGGCGTCCTCCAGCAGGAAGAAGACGCCGGCCAGGATGTCGGCGATGGTGGATTGCGCGCCAAGCCCGATGGCGATGCCGACCACGCCCGCGCCGGCCAGCAGCGGCCCGATCTCGATGCCCAGCGACGACAGCATGATCATCGCCACGACCGCCACCAGCACCACCTGCAGGAACTTGCGCAGCAGCGGCAGCAACGTCACCATGCGCTGCGCCCGCGTGGAGGGGCAGTTGCGTTTCGAGGCGCTCAAGGCCCGGTCGATGGCCCGGATCATCAGCACCCAGGCCACATAGCCCAGCAGCAGCACGACGGACACGTTGAACAGCAGCCGTATCAGCAGCGCGCCGGGTCCCTCGCTCCGTTCGGGGCCGTAGCCCCAGATCATCGCCGTGCCGACGACGCCCAGCACGATCATTCCCAGAAGGATGGCGCGCGTCAGCCGCACCACCTGCTTCCCGGCCTCTTCGGCCTCCGCTTCCTCCAGCCCCGCGCGGTAGAAGTGCGCGAGCGGCCGGGTCAGCAGCAGCGCCACCAGCGGCACGCCGATCGCCAGCAGCAGGCTGGCCATCAGGCGCAGGCCGATTCCATGCTCCAGCCGCAGCGCCGCCGCGACGACGATCATCCACAGCCCGATCAGGCAGAGCGTCGCCAGCGCCGGCCACGCCGCCAGGATCGGCAAGGAGTTTGCGTCCAGCTTCAACGGCTCGGCCAGGACCCGCATTACCGTTGCCCGGCCGCGCCAGACCACCCAGAGCAGGTACAGGAACGGCAGCGTCCCGAGCGGCATCCCCAGCGCGACGGCCGCCTCCCGCGGCATGCCCAGCGCCCGCAGCAGGTCGAGCAGCCCCAGCGCCGCCGCCGTCAGCACCACCACCGTCATCACCGTGCGCTGCAACCCACGCGCCGCAGCCCCGTCGAGCGGCAGCAGCCGGTGCTCCGGATCGTCGGGCGCGGTCAGGACGCGCAGAACACGGTCGATCAGCAGGACGGTCACGGAAAACTGCAGCAACGCCAGCAGGATCGCCGGGGCCGCCGGGTGCGGCGGGCGCAGCACGGCATAGGCGAGCAGAGCGCCCAGCGCGAAGGCCACCAGTTCGGCCAGCCCGGTGCCCAACCGCAGCAGCGGCGTGGCCGCATCCCGCACATGCAGCGCCCGCCGGGCCGCGAACATCGCCACGGCCCCGGCCGCGAGCAGGATCGCCAGCCCCCCCGCCAGCCGCTGCGGCGCCATGGTCGGCTGCGTGCCGTTCGGGTGGTGGAAGGTCTCGGCCAGGATGCCCGGCAGGCGGGGGTAGACGGCGGCGATCTCGTCCAGGCGGCGGGCGTATTCCTGCAAGCCCGTCTCGGCCGCCCTCGTCTCGACCACCGTCCCGACCACCGGGGCGGGCACCTGGACGGGCGCCGCCGTCTCGGCCGCGTGCAGCGGGCCGGTCATCGCCAGGAACAGGAAGAACCCGGCCAGGAGGATGGCTCGCCGATCACGCACCGCTGGGCACTCCCTTGGTCGGGGGCTGGTCCTGCGGGCGCGCGGTCCCGTCGTGCCGGGGCGGCCGGGCGGCTTCCGCCGCCTCCGGCGCCGGCTCCTTGATGCGGAACCAGGTGACGTAGAGCGCCGGCAGGAACAGCAGCGTCAGCACCGTCGCCACGATCAGGCCGCCGATGATGGCGTAGGCCATCGGCCCCCAGAAGACCTCCGGGGCGATGGGGATCATGCCCAGGCTGGCGGCGGCGGCGGTCAGCAGGATCGGGCGGACGCGGTGCATGGTGGCGTTGATGACGGCGTCCCAGGGATGCTCGCCCATCGCCAGATGCTCGTCGATCTGGGCGATCATGATGACCGAGTTGCGGACGATCATCCCGATCAGCGCGACCACGCCCAGGATGGCGACGAAGCCCAGCGGCGTGCCGGTCGGCAGCAGCGCCGCGACGACGCCGATCAGGCCCAGCGGCGCCACGCTGATGACCAGGAACAGCTTCTGGAAGCTCTGCAGCTGGATCATCAGCACGGTCAGCATGACGAAGACCATGATCGGGAAGACCGCCGTGATGGAGGCCATGCCCTTGGCGCTGTTCTCCACCGTGCCGCCGGCCTCGATCGTGTAGCCGGGCGGCAGACTGCGGCGCAGCTGGTTCACCGCCGGTTCCAGCTGCTGCACCACCGTCGCGGCCTGGAGCGGCGGGACCAGATCGGCCTGCACCGTGATCGTCGGCAGGCGGGAGCGCCGCCAGACCACGGGCTGCTCCAGCTCGTAGCGCAGGGTCGCCACCTCGCGCAGGGGCACGGTGCGCCCCTCGGGAATGGCGATCTGGAGGTTGCGCAGCGTCTCGATGGAGCTGCGCTCGGCGTTGCTCGCCTGGGCCACCACGTCGATCAGGTAGATGTTGTCGCGCAGCTGCGTGAAGGCGGCGCCCGACACCGTGGCGTTCAGCGCCTCGCCCAGCGACTTGGAGCTGATGCCGAGCAGGCGGGCCTTGTCCTGGTCCACGTCGACCCGCACCACCTTGGATGGCTCGTTCCAGTCGTAGTTGATCAGCAGCGTGTAGGGGTTGGTGCCGATGGTGTCGGCCATGCGGTTGGCGATGGAGCGCACCTCGTCCACCTCGGGGCCGGAGACGCGGTACTGGACCGGCCAGCCGACCGGCGGCCCCATCTCCAGCGGGCTGACGCGCGTGTTGAGGTCGGAGAAATTCTCGTTCAGCACCTTCTCCAGCCGCGCGCGGACGCCGTCGCGGACCTTGTAGCCCTTGGTCACCACCACGGCCTGGGCGAAGTAGTCGTTGGCGAGCTGCACGTCGAGCGGCAGGTAGAAGCGGATGGCGCCCTGCCCGACGTAGAAGCTCCAGTGCTCGACGTCCGGGTCGGCGGCCAGCACCTTCTCGAACCGCTCCACCACCTCGCGGGTCGCGTTGATCGAGGCGGTCTGGGGCAGCGTCAGGTTGACCAGCAGCTCCGGCCGGTCCGACGCGGGGAAGAACTGCTGCTGGACGAACTTCATGCCGAAAACCGACAGGGCGAACATCGCCACCGTCACCGCGATCACCAGATAGCGCGCCCGCATCGCCATGCGCAGGGCGCCCCGGAACATCCGCATCAGGCGGCCCGGCTCGTGCCCATGCCCCGGCCCGTGCGCCTGCGCCTTCGGGTTGGGCTTCAGCACGTTCACCCCGATCAGCGGGGCGAACAGGACGGCGACGATCCAGGAGAACAGCAACGCCATCGCCACCACGGCGAACAGCGAGAAGCAGTATTCCGCCGCCCCGCCCTGGGCGAAGCCGATGGGGATGAAGCCCGCCACCGTGACCAGCGTGCCGGTCAGCATCGGGAAGGCGGTGGAGGTGTAGGCGAAGGTCGCCGCCTTATCCAGGCTGAAGCCCTCCTCCAGCTTGGTGATCATCATCTCCACGGTGATCATGGCGTCGTCGACCAGCAGGCCGAGCGCGATGATCAAGGCGCCCAGCGAGATGCGCTGGAGTTCGATGCCGAAGAACTCCATGCCCATGAAGGTCATCGCCAGCACCAGCGGGATGGAGGTCGCCACCACCATGCCGGCGCGCAGCCCCAGGCTGACGAAGCTGACGGCCAGCACGATGATGACCGCTTCCTTCAGCGCCTTGGTGAAGCCGGCGATCGACTCCTCAACCACCACGGACTGGTTGGCGACGAGATGGACGTTGATGCCCACGGGCAGGTTCGCCTCGACCTGCCGCATCTTCTCGTGAATGCCCTCGCCGAAGGTCAGCATGTTGCCGCCCGCCGCCATGGAGATAATCATGCCGATGGCCGGCTGGCCGTTGTAGCGGAAGAGCGGGGTCGGCGGGTCGGCGTAGCCGCGCCGAACCTGCGCCACGTCGGCCAGCCGGTAGAACTTGTCGTTGGCGCGCAGGCTGATCGCGCGCAGGCTGTCTTCCGACGTGAAGGCGCCGCTGACCCGGATGCTGATCTTTTCGTCGCCGGCCTGGACCACGCCGGCCGGGGCGACGGCGTTCTGCGCCTGCAGCGCCGCCACCACCTCGTCGCGGTCGATGCCCATGGCGGCGAGCTGGCGCGTGGAGAAGTCCAGGTAAATCTTTTCGTTCTGGACGCCCACGAACTGCACCTTGCCGACGTCCGGCACGCGCATCATCTCGGCCCGCGCCGTTTCGGCGAAGTCCTTCAGCTCGCGATAGCTGAAGCCGTCGGCGGTGAAGGCGTAGACGGTGCCGAAGGTGTCGCCGAACTCGTCGTTGAAGCCCGGCCCCTGCACGCCCTGCGGCAGGGTGGACTTCATGTCGGCGATCTTCTTGCGGGTCTGGTACCACAGGTCGGGCACCGCCTCGGCCGGCGTGTAGTCCTTCAGGTTGACGTAGACGACCGAGACACCGGGCTTCGTGTAGCTCTTCACGTAGTCGAGGTAGGGGATCTCCTCCAGCTTCTTCTCGATCGGGTCGGTCACCAGATTCATGGTGTCCTCGATCGTGGCGCCGGGCCAGTTCGTCTGGACGACCATGGTCTTGATGGTGAAGGCCGGATCCTCCTCCCGCCCGAGGCGCATGTAGGCCAGCCCGCCCGCCAGCGTCAGCGAGAGGATCAGGTACCAGACGAAGGAGCGGTGCCGCAGCGCCCACTCCGAAAGATTGAAGCTGGTCATGGTGCCGCCGCCGCCGTTTCGATGTGTTTGCCGAGCCGGACGCGCTGGCCTTCGGAAAGGCTGTGCACCCCGGCGATGACCACGATGTCGCCCCGGGCAAGCCCATCGGTGACAATGACCGTGTTGCCGCCGGGGACCGTGTTGCCGGGCGGTGTTCTCTCGCCCTCGCTGGGCCGGATGGACACGACCCGGCGCCGGACCGTCTGCTCCTTCGGGTCGACGACCCAGACGAAGCTCTTGCCCTGCTCCTCGACCAGCGCCGTGTCCGGCAGCTCGATCACGGGGGTCGGGTCCTGCTTCAGGCGCCCGGTCACGGTGGCGCCCAGGCGCAGCGCGTCGGGCGGGTTCTGAAGCGCGATCCGCACGGTGTGGGTGCGGGTGACGGGATCGGCCTGGGGCGAGATTTCGCGCACGCGGCCCATCGCCGTGACGTCCGGCGCGCCGGCCAGCGCGACCTCGATCACCGGGTCCTTGGGGGCGGCCCGCAGGCCGGCCTCCGCAACGTTGAAGACGGCTTCCCGCTGTTCCGGCTGGGCGATCCGCACGACCATCTCGCCGGCCTCCACCACTTGCCCGGGCTCGGCCCCGACGGTGGTCACCACGCCGTCCCGGTCGGCCCGCAGCTCGGTGTAGCCGACCTTGTCGCGCGCCGACTGGAGCGCCGCCTGCGCCGCGACCACCTTGGCGTCCGCGGTGCGCATCGCCAGCAGGGCCGCGTCGTAGAGCGCCTGGGAGGTGTTGCCGTTGGCCAGCAGTTCGCGCTTACGGTTCTCCTCGTTGCGGGCCTGCACCTGCTCACCCTGCGCGGAGGCGAGGTTGGCCTCGGCGGTGCGCAGCTCGTTGCGCTGGTCCTGGTCGTCGAGGCGGGCGAGCAGGTGGCCGGCCTTGACTTGGTTGCCCACGTCCACCTTGCGCTCGATCAGCTTGCCGGCGATGCGGAAGCCCAGGTCGGCGTCGGCCCGCGCCTCGATGGACCCGGTCACCGAGTTGGCCAGCCGGAAGGTCACGGGCTCGACCGTGACGGTCCGCACGGGGCGGATCACGGGGGCGGTGTCGGCCCCATGCCCGGCCTCTTGCTTCGCCTGCTCCTGGCAGGCGGCAAGCGGGAGGGCCAGAATGGCGGCCAGGACGGCGGCCGAAAGCAGCTTTGTGCCTGTTGCGCGCGTCATGCCCCGCCCTCCTGCTTGACGGTGACCTTCTGTCCCGGCCGCAGCTTCTGCACGCCGCCGATCACCACGATGTCGCCGCTGGCGAGCCCGCTGGCGACGGTCACCGTGCCCGTGTCGTATTGCAGGACGGAGATCGGCCGCAGGCTGACCGTGGCGGCGGGCTGCGCCACCACCCAGACCGCCGTGCCGCCGTCGGCCGTCTGGAAGAGTGCGGAGGACGGCAGGTTGATGACCGGCCGCACCGGCAGCTTGGCCCGCCCGGTGACCGCCGCCCCCAGCAGGAAGGCCTGGGGCGCGTCGGGCAGCGAGACCTTGACCGTGTAGGTGCGGGTGACCGGGTCGACGCCCGGCGACACCTCCCGGATCGTGCCGTCGGCGACGATCTTGGGATCGCTGACGAGGCGGACCTCGACCGGAGGCAGCTCCTTTTCCCCCTCCAGCCGGGTGCTGGAGCCGGGGACCTGGAACACCGCCTCCCGCTCGCCCGGATCGGCCAGCCGCAGGACCATCTGCCCGGCGGCGACCACCTGCCCCGGCTCCGCGGCCTTCGCGGTGATGACGCCGTCGCGGTCGGCCCGCAGCTCCGTGTAGGACAGCGTGTCCTTGGCGGCGCTCAGCTTCGCCTGGGCGGAATTCAGTTCGGCCTGGGCCTGGGTGAAGCGGCGCAACGCGTTGTCGTACTGGACCCGCGTGGTGAAGCCCTGGGCGAGCAGCGAGCGCTGGCGCTCCTCCTGGGTGCGGCTCTGCTCGACGTAGGCCTGGGCGGCGGCGACGTCGGATTCGGCGGAGCGCACCGCGTTCTGCTGGTCCTGGCTGTCGAGCCGCGCCAGCAGGTCGCCGTTGGCGACGACCGCGCCGACATCCACGAGCCGTTCGACGACCTTTCCGCCGACGCGAAAGCCCAGGTTGCTTTCATGGCGGGCCTGGATTTCGCCGGTCAGGGCGGCGGTGCGGTCGAAGGTCGTTTCCTGCACCGGCACGGCGCGGATCAGCGTCGCCTCGGCCGGGGGCGGCGCCGGCTGCTCGCACCCCAGGAGAGTCAGGCTGGCAAGGAAAGCGGATTTCGAGGTCCATGACATGGTACCGTCATCCTTTCTGATGCCGCTTCCCGAGGATGTCGCGGGTGTGGGACGCGATCATCCGCTCCTCGTCGGTCGGGATGACGTAGGCCCTGACCCGGCTGTCCGGGGCGCTGATGCACGGCGCCCCCGCCGCGTTGGCGGCGGCGTCGAGGTCGAGGCCGAGCCAGCGGCACCGCTCCGCGATGCCCTGGCGGATGGCGGGCGCGCGCTCCCCGATGCCGGCGGTGAAGACCAGCGCGTCGATGCCGCCCATGGCCGCGGCGAGCGACGCGACGGAGAGGCTGGCCCGGTAGACGAAATACCGGAGCGCGAACCGGGCGCGCGGGTCGGCGCTCTCCAGCAGGTCGCGGACGTCGTTGCTGATGCCGGACAGGCCCTTCAGGCCGCAGTCGTGGTAGAGCAGCCGCTCGATGGCGCGGGCGTCCAGGCCCCGGTCCATCAGGTACAGGACCACGCCGGGGTCGAGTTGCCCCGGCCGGGTCCCCATCGGCAGCCCGTCCAGCGCCGTGAAGCCCATGGTGCTGTCCACGCTGCGCCCGTCCTGGATGGCGCACATGCTGGCGCCGCTGCCCAGATGGGCGACGACGACGCGGCCCGCCGCCACCTCCGGCGCCACGTCGGGCAGGCGCCGGACGATGTATTCGTAGCTGAGGCCGTGGAAGCCGTAGCGGCGCACGCCGTCGCGGTACAGCTCCTCCGGGATCGCGTAGCGGTCGGCCAGTTCGGGATGCCGGCGGTGAAAGGCCGTGTCGAAGCAGGCCACCTGCACCACGTCCGGCATGATCTTGCGGATCGCCCGGATCGGCGCGAGGTTGTTCGGCTGGTGCAGCGGGGCGAGCGGGACGTACGCCTCCAGCGCGGCGATCACCGCGTCGTCCACCACCACATGGGTGTCGTACAGCGGCCCGCCATGGACCACGCGGTGCCCGATCGCCACCGGCAGCGCCCCGCCGAGCCGTTCCCGCAGCCACGCCCCCAGAAAGGCGAGCGCGCCGGGCACGCCGTCGGCCGTGATTGGGTGCTCGCCACCCCCTCCCCCGGCCCCTTCCCCGCCGTCGCCGCGCACGACCAGCCGGGGACGGGTGCCGATCCCCTCGATCTGTCCTTTCAGGAGCGGCGGGAGCGTTCCGTCCGCCAGATCGAACAGCTGGAACTTGATGCTGGAGGAGCCGGCGTTGAGGACAAGGATTGTCCCGGCGGGGATGGTCTCGGCCATGGCGGTCACCCCTTCACCGGTTGGGCCAGCCGCGTGCGGTGCGCGTAGAGCGCCGCCACCGCGCAGGAGGCCATGCGGGTCATGACGCTGTCGGCCCGGCTGGTCAGCACGATGGGAACCCGCGCGCCGAGCACGATCCCCGCCGCATCGGCGTTCGCCAGGAAGGTCAGGTTCTTGGCGAGCATGTTGCCCGCCTCCAGATCCGGCACGACCAGGATGTCGGCCTGCCCGGCGACGGGTGAGTCGATGCCCTTGATGCGCGCCGCTTCCGGGCTGATGGCGTTGTCGAGCGCCAGCGGGCCGTCCAGAACGCCGCCGGTGATCTGCCCGCGGTCGGCCATCTTGCACAGCGCGCCGGCCTCCACCGTGGAGGCGATCTTCGGGTTGATCGTCTCCACCGCCGACAGGATCGCCACCTTGGGCAGCGGGTTGCCCAGCGCGTGCGCCAGCTCGATGGCGTTCTGTATGATGTCCCGCTTGTCCTCCAGCGTCGGGGCGATGTTCACCGCCGCGTCGGTGATGAACAGCGCCTTGGGGTAGGTCGGGACGTCCATGATGAAGACGTGGCTGATGCGCCGTTCCGTCCGCAGCCCCGTGTCCCGCCTTGCCACCTCGTGCAGCAGCTCGTCGGTGTGCAGGCTGCCCTTCATCAGAAGCTGGGCGCGGCCCTGGCGCACCAGCTCCACGGCCGCCGCGGCGGCGGCGTGGCTGTGCGGCACGTCGACGATCTCGTAGCCGGCGGACAGGTCGATGTGGCCCTCCTCGGCCACGGCGCGGATGCGCGCGGCCGGACCGACGAGGATCGGCGCGATGAAGCCCTGCTTCGCCGCGTCGATCGCCCCGCCGAGCGAGGTGGCGTCGCAGGGATGCACCACCGCGGTCGGCACCGGCGGGATCTCGTGGCAGGCGGTGACCAGCTGCTCGTACTTCTCATGCCGGCGCGCGGGCGGCGTGTCGGCAAGCGTTGGCCTGTCGGTCATGCCCGATCCCCCTCACCAGCGCAGGAAAAGCCCGACGTCCCCCGGCATGCCGCCGGGATATTCCAGGATCTGGGCGCGGAGCTTGTAGCCCTTCTGTTTCAGGTGCTTGTCGAAGATCTCGTAGGCTTCGCGGGCGTAGCCGGTCAGGGAGTTCGGCCAGTCCGGCTCGAAGCTGTTGATGGCGCGCCCGCCGTCCGACAGATAGCTGCTGGGGAAGCGGACGATCTGGATTTCGTTCACGCCGCGCTCCGCCGCCGCGCGCACGGCGCGGGTGAAGCGCTCCTTGGCGTCCGGACGGATGTGCTGGTTCATGAAGGCTTCGCGGATGGTCTCCTGCTCGTCATGGCGCTTCTTGTCCCGTTCCATCGCCTCGCGGAGCTTCGCCATCTCGCGCTCCTCGGCGATCTTGCGGAGTTCCGTCGGGCTGATCAGGTCATCACTGATGGAGGGGGCGGGTGTTCCGGCGGCGGTCTCCGGCGTGGGCCGATCGACGTTGCTCATGGTGCGTGTCTCCTCGTTCGAGGGTGGGATTCACGAGGTTGGGATTCACTTGGCTTTCGCGGGGGCACCCGCGCGGCGGCGACCGGCGGCCTTGCCGATTTCGGCGGCGGCCTTGGCGACCGATGACCCGCTGCTCAGCGGCACGATGCGCAGCGCGGTCTCGCCCTCCGCCCCTTCCTCTTCGGCCAGGATGGCCTGGACCTCGCGCAGGCGGGTGCGCTGCTCGTCGGTCAGCGGCCTGGAGGCCGCAAGAACCCGTTCGGCCAGCGCGACGACGTCCCGGCGGGATGCCTCGTCCGGCAGGAGGCGGGGCAGAGCCGCCATCGCCGCCGCCTCGTCGATCAGCATCAGAAGGAACTGATCGCGGAAGATCGCGCGCATCTGCTCAAGCGGCACATGCCCGGCCTCCGGGTACTCGTCGCGGATCTGGCGCAGCATGTGGAAGGAGCGCTCGTCGACGCTGCCCTCGGTCGGCCGTGCGTAGAGCAGGACGCGGAGCAGGGCCTCGCGCAGCCCGCCGTCCTCCACGCGCTCCATGATTTCGGCCTTCCTCTTCTCGACCAGCGCTTCGAAGGCCTCGTCGCGCAGGTGCGGGGGACGCGCCTCCTCGCCGGGTGCTGCCAGCCCGACCAGCGCCTGGAGCAGCGGGGAGTCGTAGGTGTTCAGAAACGCCCGCTCCACGGTGCTGTCGCGCAGGTCGCGGTAGCCGTTGAGCATCCGGACGATGCCTTCCGAAAACTGCTCCTGCGCCTTCAGGAAGGGGTTGTCCGGATGCATCGGCCGGCGGTTCTCCCGCACCATGTCGGCCAGCCGTTCGACCGGCGCCAGGAAGGGGTTGAGGTGCGAGAAGAGGTAGTATTGCGCCCGGTGGCTGTTCGTCAGGCGCAGCCATTGGGCCATGGGCTCCGTCACCATGGCGCGGATCCAGGGCCGGGCGAAGGTGACGTACAGCCCCTTGTTGATCTCCGAGATGCGGGCGACCGTGGCGAAGCGCCGGTCGTCTTCCGGCGTGTTGCGGCCCATGGCGCGGATGTCGTCCAGCGTGCGCGGCTCGAACCGGGTGACGTAGTTGCCGGCGATCAGGTCCGCCCCCGGAACGTCGGGGTCCTTGGGCTGGATGACCATCTCGTAGAGGCCGGGCGGCAGCAGGTCGATCAGGTCGATGTTCTCGACGAACTCCGCCGTCTCCTTGCGCGCGATGCGGCCGGACACGAAGATGCCCAGGTGCCCGATGTCCTGGTGCAGGTTGTAGACGATGGTCTGCTCGCGCGACCGGATCTCGTCCACGCTGTCGTACAGGTCGAGGATCCAGCCCAGCGCCTGTTGCGGCGGCGTGATGTTGTCGCCCCAGGACGCGAAGACCAGGATGGGGGAGCGGATGTTGCGCAGGTCCAGCCGCCGGCCGTCCTTGCCGATGATCTCGCCGGAGGTCAGCTTGTTGCCGACGAACAGTTCGTCGGTGATGGTCTCGATTTCCTCGCTGTTGAGCAGGAAGAAGCCGCTCCACCACTTCTCGAACTCAAGGTAGCGCGGGCCTTCCGTGTCGATGGAGGCGTACAGGTTGTACGCCTTCTTCCAGTAGGTGTTGGCGGGGTCGAGCTTTTCGAAGTTGTCCACCAGATGCGCGCCGTCGAATTGGCCGTTGCCGAGGTCGCCGGCCAGCGCCGCCATCCAGGCACCGCCGTACAGCCCGCCGAGGTAGCGCATCGGGTTCTGGCCCTTCACGCCCGACCAATAGGACAGCGGGGAACCCGCGATGATGAGCGGCCCCATCAGGTCGGGCCGCACGGCGCTCAGCGCCATCACCGCCCAGCCGGCCTGGCAGTTGCCGATGACGCAGGGCTTGCCGTCGGCCTTGGCGTGCATCTTCCCGATATGCTCGATGAAGGTCGCCTCGGCCGCGCCCACGTCCGCCAGCGTCTGGCCCGGCACCGGATCGGGGTAGAAGCCGATGAAGTAGCAGGGATGGCCGGCGCGCAGCGCCGTGCCGATCTGGCTGTCCGGCTTGAAGCCGCCGATCCCCGGGCCATGACCGGCCCTGGGGTCGACGATCACGAAGGCCCGCTTCGTCAGGTCCGTGCCGACACCGGGGTCCGGCAGGATGCGCAGCAGCATGTAGTTGCAGGGGCGCTTCAGCTTCCGCCCGTCCATCACGATCTCATGCGGGAAGCTGAGGACCGGCGGCTTTCCCTGCTGGGAATGCTCGATGAACTGGTCCCCGCGCCGGCGCAGGACGTCGAGAAACAGGATCCAGCGCTGCATGGCGTCGAAGCCGTAGTCGACGGCGTCCTGAACCGGGTTGGGAAACGCCGGCATCGGGGCGGCGGGGGCGGTTTTGCCGCTGCCGGAATGCCCTCCGCCGGAATGCCCGCCGAATTGGCTCAAGGCGGACAGAAAGGGAAACGCCGCGCTCCAGGCGGAAAGCCAGGTCGTCAGGGGCTGCTGCGTCGCCAGGGGCTGCTGCCGCTGCTCTTGCATCACGTTCGATCCCTCTTTGGTGGCCCTCTTTGGTGGGCCTTTTTCATGGTCGGCTTTGATGGTCGCCGGCCGGCTTTGATGGTCGCCTTCGGTTTCGGCCTGCCCGGCGAGTGCGGTTGCTAGGCTAGGGGAAAGCGGCCGGGGGAAGCTGTACGTAACCGTTACCGAAGCGGTGCTGCGGGCAGTGTTACCGTATCCCCCTTGACCACCCTTACCGCCACGGAAGCAATCGCACCAGAATTGCACTGAAATTCTGGCAATTTCTCTGTTCGTTGACTTCCGCTCAGCGCGCGCCGGCACGCCGGCGAGGCGCCGATTCAGGGCTATGTCTTTCGTTGAGTGGCGCCAGCATCGCGGAGCCGTTGCAGACCGGCCGCAAGGCACTGCCTTTACTTCAGAATCCCAACGCGGCGAGCATGCCGCAAATTGCCGCCGAGCCAAAGGGGGGAACAGTTGACAAGGTTACAGTAACGAAAGCGAAAGTTGCGCACCATCGCCAAAACGATGTGAGAGCTCCGCTCCAGAATGGGGTAGACCAAACCATGCAGACGGGTATGAGCACGTATATCTTCCGCGACAGTTTCGCCGAGAAGAGCCTTCTAATATAAGGTTATCAGTAAGGTCGTTTTTGCCAGACCGCGCTCTGGTATGCCACCAAGCCTTCCAGGGCAGTGATTTTTGAATTCTACGCTTTGTTCACGTTTGAATATCGTTGGTGTTGCTTTTCGAAGATCAGTATCTTCATTTGCGCTGTGGTTCACGCCGCCGGAATCCAAGATTTCGGAGATGATGCGCCGTCAATCATTCGAGTTGGGCATTCGAGTTGGGCATTCGAACCCGTTATTCGAACAATGAATGGCTGCGCGGAAACGGCATGCATTCAGCTTTCCCCGTCGGCTTTCCCTGGCTGACTGGGGAGAGGAGCCGAAGAGACGGGAAAGTCTCCGGGCGAGGCCATCGAATGCAAGGCCAAAAATGGAGGATTTGTCATGTCCCATGCCTCCGACGAAGCGATCCCGTCTGCGCTCATCGACGAGGCGCTGGAACGGGTTCTCGCCAGCCGGGGATTCCGTGGGTCCGCGCGGAAGCGACGCTTCCTTGAATTCATCGTGGAGCAAACCCTGGCCGGCCATGCCGACCGGATCAAGGCCTACACCATCGCCGTGGACGTGTTCGACCGCGACGCCAGCTTCGACCCGCTGCTCGATCCCGTCGTCCGCATCCAGGCGGGCCGCATCCGCCACTGTCTGGAGCAGTATTACGTAACCGAGGGGGCCGAGGATCCGGTCCGGATCACGATTCCGAAAGGCAGCTACGTTCCCCACTTCGACCTGTTGCGGCACCCCTCTTCGGACGCTCTCCCGGCAAGCGCCGGAGCCGTGCTGCCGGCTCTTGTGCGGGTGGCAGGACCGGGGGCGGAGGACCCGGCGTCGCCGGCGTCGCCGGCGCCGTCCGAACCGCCGGCGCGTGGATGGGGGCTGAGAGCCGTCAAGCCCCCGATCAAGGCCCTCATCGGCCTGACCGCCGGGGCGGTTCTCCTGCTCCTGGCCGCCCTGACGTTCCATCTCGTTCGGGGTGTTCCCCTCGCGCGGACGGAACCGCCGGCCCCGCCGCCGGCCGTCACGGCCACCGTGCGCGGACCGTCGCTGCTGGTGGTGCCCTTCGCCAACGGCACCGGGAACCCGTCGCAGGACATCTTCGCCGAAGGCTTTACCGAAGACCTGATCGGGGCGCTGATCCGCTTCAAGAACCTGCTGGTCTTCGGGGCCGACACCAGCTTCCGCTACCGTTCCGCTTCGGCGCTGCACGATGCCGAGCCGGCCGTCGACATCGACTATGTGCTGAAGGGCAGCGTCACCCAGATCGGCGAGCAGGTCCAGATCACCGTCACGCTGATGAGCGCCAAGGACCGCCGCTACATCTGGTCCGACAGCTTCCGCCGCGACGTCACGCCGGCCACGCTGATCGACCTGCGGCAGGACATCGCCGCCCAGATCGCCCGCGCGCTGGCCCAGCCGCACGGCGTGATCTATTCGGAAGAAGCGCGCGGCAGCGCCGGGCGGCCTCCGACCGCGCTGTCCTCTTACGAATGCATGCTGAGGACCCGGCAATACTGGCGCCAGTTGAACGCGGCCCTGCACGCCCAGGTGCGGACCTGCCTGGAACACGCGATCAAGGCCGACCCGCTGTACGCCGATGCCTGGGCGGCGCTGGCCATGGTCACCGTCGACGAGGCCCGGCTGGGCTTCAACCCGAGCCCCGCCCGCCCCGACCCGATCACGACCGGCCTGCAACTGGCCAAGCATGCGGCGGCGCTTGGCCCGGACACGCCCCTGCCGCTCCAGGCGCTCGGGATGGCCTATTGGCTCCACCGCGAACCGCAGGCCGGCATCGCCGCCTACGAACAGGCGCGCGCCCTCAATCCCAACGACAGCGACATCCTGGCCGACCTCGGGCGCTGCTACAGCCTTATCGGCGCCTGGGATCGGGGCATCCCCCTGATCCGCGAAGCCTATGCGCGCAACCCGGCGCAGCCGAGCTGGTACCGCATCGTGCTGGCCCTGCACCATTACATGAACGGCCGGTACGACGAGGCTCTGGTCGAGGCCAAGCGGGTCAACGTGCCGGAATCCGTTCTCCCGCACGTCGCCCTGGCGATGATCCACGCCGAGGCCGGCCACGGCGCCGAAGCCTCCGCCGAAGTTGGGGAAATCCTGCGGATCGACCCCAGGTTCGCAGAGAAGGCGATCGCCGAATTTGAACGGCGCAACATCGCGCCGGCCACCATCGCGCGGATCGTCGACGGCCTGCGCAAGGCCGGCCTGCCCATCGCCCCTCAATGGGCCTCCACCGAGGGACGGACCTCCCCCAAAGAGCGTTGAGGTCACCCCCTCCCATCGGTGCGGTTCCTGACCGTGATACGGTGGAAAGTTACCGTAGCAGGGGCCGGACCGCGCGCTTGCTACTTCTGAACATGCCCCCGAATGCGGCTGAATGACTCCGGGAGGCCATCGTCCCGGAAGCAATCGTCCCGGAAGCAATCGTCCCGGACGTCGCCCGGATGCCACCAGTGATGCCATCTGTCCGGACGGCACGCTCAGCATGGCGCTTCCCGACCGCGCAATGATCGAACACGACGAATGCCGGGAGCAGACCATGAACCATCGACTGATCCGTGCTCTCGCCGCCGCGACCGTCCTCACCGCGGCCACCGCGGCATCGGCGCAGACGGCAGCCCAAACGGCGGCCCCGACGATGCCGGCCCCGACCGAAAGCAATTTCCAGGTAAAGACCACCGGCGACCTCGTGCGGCTGTGCGAGGCCAAGCCGACCGACGCCACGGGAATCGCCGCGCTGCACTTCTGCCAGGGCTTCGCCGTCGGCGCCTATCAGTATCACCAGATCGTCGCGGCGGCCGAGAACAAGCGGCCCCTGTTCTGCGCGCCCAACCCACCGCCGACGCGCAACGAGGCCATCGCCAACTTCATCGTGTGGGCGCAGCAGAATCCCAACCAGATGAACACGCCGCCGGTGGAAGGGATGTTCCGCTATCTGGCCCAGCGCTACCCCTGTCGCGCGTGACCCCCGCCCTTCGCCAAGACCCGGAAAAGCAGACCCCATAAAATAGACAAGGTGGGCACCGCCATGATTCCCAAACAGCTTCTTTGCGTCGCGGCCGTGGCACTTCCCCTCGCCGCCTGCAGCGACATGACGCCGACCCAGCAGCGCGCGCTCACCGGCACGACCGGGGGTGCGGCCGGCGGCGCCATCATCGGCGCCATCGCCGGCAACGCCGGGATGGGTGCCGCCATCGGCGCCGGCGCGGGTCTGGCTGGCGGCATGCTCTACGACTACCACAAGCGGACCGAGGAATCGGCCTACCAGCGCGGCGTGCAGCAAGGGCAGAGCAGCCGCACGAGCCCCTGACCGGTCCCCCTGACCGGTTCCGCTGACCGGTCCTGCGCTTTACAACAGGAGACATCCGCCATGCCGCTGATCTCGCTCGAAGGCAAGCGCGGCCTCGTGGCCGGCATCGCCAACGACCAGAGCATCGCCTACGGCTGCGCCAAGGCCTTTCGCGAGCTGGGGGCGGAGCTTGCCGTCACCTACCTCAACGAAAAGGCCGAACCGCACGTCCGTCCGCTGGCCCAGCAGCTCGGCGCCGACCTGATCCTGCCCTGCGACGTGCGGCGCGACGGCGACCTGGAGCGCGTGTTCGAAGCCATCCGCGACCGCTGGGGCCGGCTGGACTTCCTGCTGCACTCCATCGCCTTCGCCCCGCGAGAGGACCTGCACGCGCGCGTGGTCGACTGCTCCAAGGAGGGCTTCTCGCTCGCCATGGAGGTGTCGTGCCACTCCTTCATCCGCATGGCGAAGCTGGCCGAGCCGCTGATGACGGGGGGGGGCTGCCTGATGACCGTCAGCTTCTACGGGGCGGAGCAGGTGGTGGAGCACTACAACATGATGGGGCCGGTGAAGGCCGCGCTGGAAAGCTCCGTCCGCTATCTGGCGGCGGAGCTCGGGGCACAGAAAATCCGGGTCAACACCCTGTCCCCCGGCGCCTTGGCGACCCGCGCGGCGTCGGGCATCGACCGCTTCGACGAGCTGCTGCAGCGGACGGCGGAGCGCGCGCCGACGCAACGGCTCGTGACCGTGGACGACATCGGGCCGACCGCCGCTTTCCTGGCGAGCGACGCGGCAAAGCAGATCACCGGCCAGACCGTCTACATCGACGGCGGCTACCACGTCATGGACTGACCACCCACTGTCGGGGGCCGCGATGGGGTGACAGCATGGAAGCGCCCGTGCGCGTTGAGAGCATCGACGGCCGGACCCTGGCGGTCACCGTCGCCGGGGACTGGACCGTGCGGCACGGCATGCCCTCCGTCGAGGAGGTCGCCGGACGCATGGCCACGCCCCCGACGCCGAGCCGGGTGACGGTCCACACCGCCGGCCTGGGGCATTGGGACGCCTCGCTGGTGTCCTTCGTCGCCGGTCTGGAGACCCTGTGCCGGTCCCGGACCATCCCCTTCGACAAGACCGGGCTGCCGCCCGGCGTGCGCCGTCTGGTGGATCTGGCGCTGGCCGTGCCGGAAAAGACGGGAACACGCCGCGCCGGCGCCGGCAAGTCGCTGCTGGTCCTGGTGGGCGAGGCGGCGCTGTCCTCCTGGAAGGGGTTCCAGGACACACTCGCCTTCCTGGGGGAGGCCACCCTGTCCTTCCTGCGGCTGCCCGCCGGGAAGGCGCGCTTCCGCCGTTCCGACCTGATGCAGACGATCCAGGAATGCGGGGCGCAGGCGCTGGGCATTGCCTTCGTCATCTCCCTGCTGGTCGGGCTGATCCTCGCCTTCGTGGGCGCGGTGCAGCTGCGCACCTTCGGGGCGGAGATCTACGTGGCGAACCTCGTCACCGTGGCGATGACGCGGGAAATGGCGGCGATCATGACCGCCATCGTGCTGGCCGGACGCACGGGGGCGGCCTTCGCCGCGCAGCTCGGCACCATGCAGGCGAACGAGGAGATCGACGCGCTGACCACGCTGGGCGTCTCGCCCATGGATTTCCTGGTGCTGCCGCGCATGCTGGCGCTGATGCTGATGATGCCCCTGCTGTACCTCTATTCGGCCTTCGCGGGCATGCTCGGCGGTTTTCTGGTCAGTGTCGGCATGCTCGACCTGACCGGCACCACCTATCTGGCGCAGACGCAGGCCAGCTTCTCCTTCACCGACTTCTTCGTCGGCTGGGGCAAGAGCGTCCTGTTCGGCGCGCTGGTCGCCATCGCCGGCTGCATGCGCGGCATCCAGTCGGGGCGCAGCGCCGCCGCCGTCGGCAACGCCGCGACCTCCGCCGTGGTCACCGCACTCGTCTACATCATCATCAGCGACGCCGTGCTGGCCGTGCTGCTGAACATCGTCGGGCTGTGAGGGGAGGCCGGCATGAACCCCACGGTCGACACCCCCCGCATCGAGGTCCGGCATCTCGACATGGCCTTCGGCGGCTTCGTGGTGCAGCGGGACGTCAGCTTCACCGTCGCGCCCGGCGAGATCTTCGTCATCATGGGCGACAGCGGCTGCGGCAAGAGCACCATGCTCAAGCACATGATCGGGTTGATCCACCCCGCGCGCGGCGACGTGTTCTACGACGGCGAAAGCTTCTGGGGCGAAAGCTTCAGCGGCGAAGGGTCCGACCGCCGCATGGCGATCAGCCGGCGCTTCGGCGTGCTGTTCCAGAGCGGTGCCTTGTGGAGTTCCATGACGCTGGCCGAGAACGTCGCGCTGCCGCTGACGCTCTACACCGAACTGAACGCGCCCGAGGTCGCGGAGATGGTGGCGCTGAAGCTGGCGCTGGTCGGCCTGCGCGGCTTCGAGGAGTACTACCCGTCGGAGATCAGCGGCGGCATGCGCAAGCGCGCCGGCCTGGCGCGGGCGATGGCGCTCGACCCCGACATCCTGTTCCTGGACGAGCCCTCGGCCGGGCTGGACCCGCTCAGCTCCCGCCGGCTGGACGATCTGATCCTGGAGCTGCGGGACAATCTCGGCAGCACGGTGGTCATCGTCACCCACGAGCTCGCCAGCATCTTCGCGATCGCCGACAACGCGGTCTTCCTGGACGCGGAGACCCGGACGGCCATCGCGCACGGCAACCCGCGCGCCCTCGTCGATCAGGCGGAAAGCCCGAAGGTGCGGGAATTCCTGCGCCGCGGCGAAGCCGGCGCCGCGGCCGCGTGACGGACCGGGAAGGAGACAGCCCATGGCAGCCAAAGCCAATCCCAAGCTGGTCGGCGCCTTCGTCCTCGGCGCCGTGGCCCTGCTGGTCGCGGCGGTCGCCCTGTTCGGCGGCGGCAACATCTTCGTCAAGCACCCGCTCGCCGGCACCTATTTCCAGGGATCGGTCGCCGGGCTGGAGGTCGGCGCGCCGGTCACCTACCAGGGGGTCCGGGTCGGCGAGGTCAAGTCGATCCGCCTGGAGGTCGACAGCCAGACCCTGATGACGCGGATGCCGGTGGAGTTCGAGTTCATTCCCGGCTCCGTCCAATGGAGCGACCATCCGCTGCGTCCGGAGGAATTCCGCCGGCTGATCGACAAGGGGCTGCGGGCCAAGCTGGTGTCGCAGAGCCTCGTCACCGGCCTGCTGGCCATCGAACTCGGCTACTACCCGGACACGCCGGCGCGGCTGGTCGGCGGGCTGCCCGGCACGGTGACCGAGATCCCGTCGGTGCAGTCCGACCTGGAAACGCTGAAGGCCACGCTGAGCAGCCTGCCGCTCGACAAGATCGCCGCCTCCACGGTGCAGGTGCTGACCCGCCTCGACACGCTGCTGGCGGAGCCGGAATGGCGCGACGCCGTGGTGGCGCTGGCCGGGGGGCTGCAACAGTTCCAGGCCCTCATGGGCACGGCGAACGAAGAGACGCGCCCGCTGCTGGGCAATGTGGAGCGCGTGGCGCTGGAAACGCAGGCCGCCATCACCGCGCTTCAGACCGACATCCACGAGGCCATCGGCGACGCGCGCGCCGTGCTCGGCAAGGTCGATGGCGAGGTGAAGCCCCTCAGCGCCCGCGTGCAGGCGGCGGCGCTGGCGGCGGAAAAGGCCATGCAGCAGGCGGACGGCACGCTGCGGACGGTCAACACCGCCTTGGACCCGCGCTCGCCGCTTCGCAACAACCTGGAACAGACGCTCAGCAATCTGTCCATGGCGTCGAAGTCCTTGCGCTCCTTTGCCGACCAGCTCGACCGAAGTCCGAACACCCTGATAACGGGACGGTGACCCCATGCGCGCACCCGCGATTCCGCGCCGGAGACTGTTGTGGACCCTGGTGGCCGTCGCCGCCCTGCCGGGCTGCTCCAGCACGCCGCCGCGCCTCTATGTGCTGAGCCCGCTTCCGCAATCGGCGACCAATGGCGCCGCGACCAGCGGCACCACGGGCGGCACCACGAGCCCCATCGGCGGCCGGACGGTCGGCGTGCAGCTCGTCACCTTGCCCGAGTATCTCGACCGGCCGGAAATCGTGTCCTACACCGGCCCTTACGAACTGTCGGCCAACCGTGACGACCGCTGGGCGGAGCGTCTGCCGTCCAACATCACGCGCGTGCTGGCGGAAAACCTGTCCGTCCTTCTGGGAACGGACCGCGTCCACACCGCGCCCTCGCGCGTCAGCGACCGCTTCGACTACGAGGTCTCCGTCGAGTTCGACCGCTTCGAGCGGACCGCGGCGGGCGACAGCGCGCTGGACGCGCACTGGGCGGTCCGCGACGGCGTGACCCAGAAGGTCCTCGCCCGCGACCAGACCCATTTGGCCACCCGCGTGCCGGACAACGGCTACCCGACGCTGGTGGCGGCGATGAACGACAACCTGACGGCGCTGAGCCGCGACATCGCGGCGGCCATCGCGAAACTGCCGCGCAAGGGCGGCACCCGCGCGGGGGCCTGAGGGCCGTTCGGATCAGGAGGATGCGTCGATGAAGAGGCTGTTGTGGCTGTCATGCCCGGTGATCTGTCTGCCCCTGCTGCTTGGCCCGCCCATGGGTGCGGCGTTGGCCGCCGGGGAGTCGCCGCCCGACAGCGCCGCGCCGGCGGCGGGGCCGTCCGCCGACGCCCCCTCCCCCGAGGACGAGGATCCGATCGACGGGCAAGCCCTGGACGCCCTGATGCGCATGGCCGACACGCTGGCCCAGGCCAAGGGCTTCAGCGTCACCATCCGGTCCAACTACGACGTGGTGCAGGACACCGGCGAGAAGATCGAGTTCGGGGAGCGCCGCACCGTCACGCTGAACCGTCCCGACGGGCTGCGCGTCGAATCGCAGCAGAGCGACGGCAAGAAGACGCAGGTGACCTACGACGGCAAGGCGATCACCGTCTTCAACCCGGACCAGAACGTCTATGGGCAGGTGGAGAAGCCGGGCAGCGTGGACGACGCCGTGCGCTATGTGGTGCAGGATCTCCAGGTGCGGCTGCCGCTGGCGCTGATGCTGGTCACCACGCTCCCGGCGGAGCTGGACCAGCGGCTGCTGGCCCTGGACTATGTGGAGCGCGACACGCTCACGCCCGTGCCGACGGACCATCTGGCCGGACAGACCGACGAGGTGGACTTCCAGGTCTGGATCGCCGCCGAGGGCACGCCGCTGCCGCAGCGGATCACCATCACCTACAAGAACGACGAGGGCGAGCCGCAGTTTCGCGCCGACCTGAACGACTGGACGCTCAATCCCCAGGTTCCGGCCGCGCAGATTGCCTTCACCCCGCCGCAAGGGGCGGAACGCATCCCGTTCCTGGTCAGGGTCCCCCGGACCCCGACCGGCCAGCCGCCCGCAACCTCCACCCCGCCGGGGACCTCTGGCAGTACGGCCGGCAGCACGGCCGGCAGCACGGAAGGAGCCGCGAAATGAACACCCGTTCGGCTCAAATCACCCTCTCGATCATCACCTCCCTTCTGCTGGTCGCCGGATCCGTCGCCGACGGCTATGCGGCGCGCGGCGGCGGCGGCCGTGGCGGTGGCGGCGGTGGTGGTGGTGGCGCCCGCATGGCAGGAGGTGGCGGCGGAGGGGGAGGTTTCTCCCGCTCCGGCCCCGCGGCGGGCGGCGGCTTCTCCGCGTCGAAATCCGGCGGCGGGGGCGGGGGACTCTCGTCCCAACGCGCCTCGGCGGGAGGTGGCAACTTTGCCGCGCAGAGGCCCGCGGGCGGTGGCGCCGCGAGCACCGGCGCCCGGCAGGCCGGCGCGACCGAGCGGTCGGGCCAGCGGACGGCGGCGGCGCAGACCGCCTCCCGGCAGAGCGGCGCCACGGAGCGCTCCGCCCAGCGCAACGAGACGCAGCAGACCCGCGCCGGGGAGCGGACCGAGCGGGAGGGTCAGCGCCAGCAAGGGCAGACGGAGCGCACGGAGGCCCGCCAGCAAGGCCAGACCGAACGGACGCAAGCCCGCTCCGGCGCCGCGCAGAACATCGCCGGCGATTGGGACGGCCATTACGACCACGGCTACGACGACGACTGGGGATGGGGGGTCGCCGGGCTGGCGGTCGGGGCGACCGTCGGCTACATGGCGGGGGCCGCCACGGCCGCTCCGACCTACGTGACGGTGCTTCCCTGCTCCCCGACGGTCGTGACGGCGGCGGGGGTCAGCTACTACGGCTGCGGCGGCACCTGGTACAACCGCAGCTATGTGAACGGGGCCGTCTCCTACGTGACGGTCGCGCCGCCTCCGGGCTATTGAGCCCCGGAGGCATCCGGCCGTGGGGATACCGTATCCCCGGCCATGCAGCGATACCGTAGCAGGATACGGTAGACGCGGTGACCCCGACTTTCGCCCGGCGTACCGTAAAGAAAAGGCAGAGAAATCCGATTGTTCATCGTCAAGCCCGGCCATGACGGTTTGGGGAGATGGGCTTGGGGTGTGTCGGGACTTCCGTTCGGCGGTGTCAGCCAAACCAGAACATGTCAGCCGGGCCAACACAGGAGGACGCCATGAAATCTTGCGCAGCCTTTCCGACGGTTTCCGCCGTGGCGGCGCTTTTCTTCAGCGTCGCGCTGCTGGCCCCCGCGGCCCTGCCGCAACCGGCGGCAGCCCAGACCAAGCCCGGACTGACCAACACCATCCCGGAAAACGCCGCCGTCACGATCCACGCCAAGATCAAGTCGATCGACCCGGTGAAGCGGCAGGTGACGCTGGTCGGGCGGTCGGGAACGCCCGTCACCCTGACGGCCGGCCCCAACGTCCGGTTGGAGATGCTGAAGGTGGGCGACACCGTCGACGCGCAGTATTACCGCTCCGTGGCCTTCGTGCTGTCCCAGCCCGGCACCACCGTGCCCGAGGACGAGATCCGCCAGGCGATCGCGCGGCCGGTCGAAGCGCCGGGCGGCGTGGGCATGCAGGTGACGCGGGTCAGCGGGCTGGTGGTCGGGATCGACCTGGAAGCCCACAGCGTCGATCTCGTCAACCCGCAGGGTGGCGAGGTCGTCACCGTCAACGTCACCGATCCTGCCCGCCAAGCCAAGCTTCCCCTGCTGAAGGTCGGCGACACGATCACCGCCGTCATCAGCGAAGCCCTTGCCGTGTCGATCCAGCCCGCGCCCAAGAGCTGGTTTTGACGAGATCTGGTTTTGCCGGGCCGCTGGCTCCGGAACCCGCACCGATGGGGTTGAAGCATGACCGCCGACGCTCAAAACACCCTGCCGCTCGACCATCTGGTATCGACGATGGAGGCTCGCCTGGACGCCTGGCGCGATCTGAACGCCGCCGTCCGCGCGTGGTCCGAATCCGGGGCCGCGTCCGGGACCGGGCCGGACAATAAGGCTCCGGACAAGCAGGCTGTCGACCGCGCTCTGGGCTGCCTGCGCTCGCTTGAGGAATTCTACGCCTTCCCCGGCCGATCCTTCATGGCGACCCTGTCGGGTATGGTCGCGGAAGGGGATGCCGCCGGCGCCGCCCGGCTGACCGCAAGGCTCAGCGCCGCCCTTCTGTCGAAGTCCTACCACAACCATCCCGGCGAATGGGACGGGGACGAAGCGTCGCTGGACAACGCCGACCGCCTGCCGTCCGCCCTGAACGGCGGCCCCGCCGAGACGCACCGGCCCTATTTCGAAGTGCTGATCGTCACCCCCTCGTCGCCGGCCAAGTGGCCCCATGCGGCGCAGGAACTGCGCCGCATGCGCCGCCGCCAGGATCCGTTCGTCTACGAGCCGGTCTTCGTCGGCAGCTTCGAGGACGCGGCGCTCGGCGCCGTGCTGAACCCCGCGATCCAGGCCGTGGTCATCTATGACGGTTTCCACTTCGCCTCCGCCCACGACGTGCCGCTTCTGCACCGCTTCCTGGAGACCCACATCCCGCCCGGCACCGCCGATCTGTCGGGCGAGGCGATGACCCCGGCGCTCGTCCGCATGCTGAAGAACCTGCGGCCGGAACTGGACCTCTACCTGCTCAGCGACCGGAAGGTGGAGGAGATGGCCGGCCGCCCCGATCTGGCCGCCGTACGCCGCGTCTTCTACGAGGTGGAGGAGCCGCTGGAAATCCACCTCAGCATCCTCAAGGGCATCAACGAGCGGTTCGAGACGCCCTACTTCGACAATCTGAAGAAATATTCGCAGCGCCCCATGGGCACCTTCCACGCCCTGCCGGTCGCCCGCGGCAAGTCGATCTTCAAGTCGAACTGGATCCGGGACATGGGAGAGTTCTACGGGCTCAACCTGTTCCTGGCGGAATCCTCGGCCACCACCGGCGGGCTGGACAGCCTGCTGGAGCCCACGGGCAACATCAAGGACGCCCAGGACAAGGCTGCGCGCGCCTTCGGCGCCGACCACGCCTATTTCGTGACCAACGGCACCTCGACCTCGAACAAGATCGTCGAGCAGGCCTTGCTGCGCCCCGGCGACATCGTGCTGGTGGATCGCAACTGCCACAAGTCGCACCACTACGGCATGGTGCTGGCTGGGGCGCGACCGGTCTATCTCGAAGCCTACCCGATGATGGAATACTCCATGTACGGGGGCGTGCCGTTGCGCTCCATCAAGAAGGCGCTGCTGGACCTGAAGGCGGAAGGCAAGCTGGACCGGGTCCGCATGCTTCTGCTGACCAACTGCACCTTCGACGGCCACGTCTACAACGTGCGCCGCGTGATGGAGGAATGTCTGGCGATCAAGCCGGACCTGATCTTCCTGTGGGACGAGGCGTGGTTCGGCTTCGCCCGCTTCTCCCCCTTCTTCCGCCAGCGCACGGCCATGGGTGCTGCGGCCCTCATCAAGGGCGGCATCGCGGGCGGCGAATACCGCATGCGGCTTGAGGAGCAGCGGCGCGAACTGGGCGATACGCTGGATCCCGCCGACGCGCGCCTGCTCGACCGCCGTCTGGTGCCCGATCCGGACAAGGTGAGGGTGCGCGTCTACCAGACCAACTCGACGCACAAGTCCATGTCGGCCTTGCGCCAGGGTTCCATGATCCTGGTCTGCGACCAGGACTTCCACCATGTGGAGGAGTCCTTCCACGAGGCGATCTTCACCCACACCTCGACCTCGCCCAACCTTCAGATCATCGCGTCGCTGGACGTGGCCCGGCGCCAGATGGAGCTGGAAGGCTACGAGATGGTGATGAAGGCGACGCAGCTCGCCCTCAGCATCCGGCAGCAGGTCAACGGCCACCCGCTGGTGTCCAAGTACTTCCGCGTCCTCGACCTGGACGAGATGGTGCCGGCGGAGTTCCGCGAGACCGGCATGTCCAGCCTGACCAAAACGAACTGGACCGAGGCGATCCGGTCGATCTGGGACGACGAATTCGTGATCGACCCCACGCGGCTGACGCTGGTCTGCGGCTCCGCCGGGTTCGACGGCACGGCCTTCAAGGGGCTGCTGGCGGAGAAGTACGACATCCAGATCAACAAGACCTCGCGCAACAGCATCCTGCTGCAGACCAACATCAACAACACGCGCAGCGACGTCGCCCACCTGATGAAGGTGCTGGTGGACATCGCCCGCGGCATCGAGGAACGGCTGTCCACCGGCGGCGACGCGGAGGCCGAGGCCTTCAAGGCGCGCGTCGCGTCCCTGATGAAGGACGTGCCCGACATGCCGGACTTCAGCCGCTTCCACGACCATTTCCGCGAGGATCCGGACAGCGCCACGACGGAAGGGGACATGCGGTCGGCCTTCTACCTCGCCTACGACGAGGCGGCGTGCGAGCACGTCAAGCTGAACAGCGAGGAGATCGACCGGCGCCTGAAGGACGGGCCGGAGCTGGTGTCCGCCAACTTCGTCATCCCCTACCCGCCGGGCTTCCCGATCATGGTGCCCGGACAGGTCATCACCGCCGAGACGATCGAGTTCATGCGCAAGCTCGACGTCAAGGAAATCCACGGATATCAGGCGTCGCTCGGGCTGAAACTGCTGAACCCGCGGGCGCTGCAAGCGAAGGCGATGCTGCGGAGCGAGGCGGCCTGACGGCCGCCTGCCATTCCCCTGGCGTCCGATATTTGGCCCCGAAACGGGACATGGACGGAAGAGGTGTGCGATGGACGCGTTCTTTCAGTTCCTTCAGGCCAACCCGTACATCCTGCTGTTCTTCACCGTCGGCGCCGCCGTCGGGATCGGACGGCTGAGCATCAAGGGATACGGGCTCGGCATGGTCGCCGCGGCCATCATCGTCGGGGCCGGGCTGGCGATCTGGGCGTCCGCCTACGGCGTGAAGCTTCAGCTCAACGACTGGGTCAAGTCGCTGTTCTACTACCTGTTCATGTACGGCGTCGGCCTGCGGGTCGGCCCCAGCTTTGTGAACAGCCTGAAGGGCGACGGGCTGAAGTTCGTCGTCCTGGCCTTCGTCTCCTGCTTCATCGGGCTGGGCATCGTCGTGGGCGGCGCCCGCCTGTTCGACCTGCCCATGGGGGCGGCCGGCGGCATGCTGGCCGGGTCGCAGACCATGTCGGCGGCCATCGGCTCGGCGGAGCAGGCGGTGACCTCCGGCACGCTGACCCTGCCGGACGGCACCACGCCGGATCAGGTCAGCGCCATGATCGCGCTGTCCTACGGCATCACCTACATCTGGGGCACGGTCGGCATCATCCTGATCTGCAAGTATCTGCCGCGCTGGTGGGGCGTGGACGCCAAGGCGGCCGCCCTGGATTACGAGCGGGCGCACGGCGTGCAGAATGTGGACGACACCGGCCTGACCGGCTACCGGCCCTTCGGCCTGCGCGCCTACCGCGTGGAGGGTGCGGACACCGTCGGGCACACCATCGCGGAGTTCCGCAGCAAATACCCGATGTACCGCGTCGGCAACGTCGTGCGCGGCGGGCGGTCGCTGGGGGCCGGGGCCGACGTGGCGCTGGAGCGCGGCGATGTGGTGGCGCTGGGCGGACGGCTGGAGGATCTGACGGAGCACATGGGCGTGATCGGTCCCGAGGTTCCCGACGCCACGGCGCTGAACATCCCGCTCGATCAGGCCGAGATCCTGGTGACCCGCAAGGAGGTGGAGGGCAAGCCGCTGATCGACTTCCGCAGCACCGACCTCGCCGGCCAAATCCAGCTGGGCGGTATCGAGCGGGGCGGCGTGCCGATCCCCATCGGCACCGACACCCGGCTCCAGAAGCTGGACGTGCTGAAGGTGGTCGGGCTGAAGTCAGCCGTGGAGCGCGCCGCCGCCATCATGGGACGGGTCGCCCGGCCCAGCACGGCGACCGACCTGCTGACCCTGTCGGGCGGCATGATCCTGGGCTTCCTGATCGGCCTGATCCAGTTCCCGGCCTTCGGCGCGTCGGTCGGCCTGGGCAACGCCGGCGGCCTGCTGGTGTCGGGGGTCATCGTGTCGTCCGTGGTGTCGCGGCTGCGCTTCTTCGGCAACACGCCGAACGCCGCCCGCAACATCCTGGAGGACATGGGGCTGGTGGTGTTCGTCTCCATCGTCGGCATCAACGCCGGCGCCGCGCTGCTGTCGCAGCTCACCGGGGCGATCGCCGCCAAGATCTTCCTGGTCGGCTTCATCGCCTGCACGGTGCCGCCCTTCGTGGTGTGGGCCATCGGCTATCACGTCTTCAAGATCAACCCGGCCGTGCTGATGGGCGGGGTGGCCGGTGCCCGCAGCCATTCCGGCCCGGCCCGCGAGGCCGCCAAGGAGATCAACAGCTCCGTCCCCTGGATCGGCTTCCCGGTCGGCTACGCGATCTCCGGCATCCTTCTGACGGTGATGGGCTACTTCGCGATGATGCTGGCGGGATAGCACTCTTCTGCCCGCTCCATCCATCGAGAGGAGATTGGCCGAGAGGAGATTGGCCGAGAGGAGATTGGCGGTTGTCAAAAGCCCCTCTCCCCTTGTGAGTTACGGCATTCACAGATTTCGCTGGTGCGGTAAGTCATTGATGAGGCATTGCGGATAGCCCTTCTCCCCTCCGGCCTCTCGCGCAAGCGAAGCTTGCGCTGCCGGCGACAGGCGGCCTTTGGCCGCCGAGAGCGGGAGAAGGGTTGGGATGAGGGGGAGCCCCGCCAGGGGCTATAAACGCAGGCATAGTGGCGATTTTTCCGGGCTGCCGCCCGTAGCCACCCTCACCCCAACCCCTCTCCCCTCGAGGGAGAGGGGCTTTTCCAAGGTGGGTCAACCGCTTACCGCACACGCAACATCTGTGCATTCCATAGCCCCTTGTGGGAGAGGGGTTGGGGTGAGGGGTAAACGCCCGTACGGAAAGACCTTTCCGGTCTGACGGCCGCCCCCTCATCCCAACCCTTCTCCCACACAGGGGAGAAGGGCTCGGCGCCAGAACCGGCCTATCTTCGGTGCTCGCAGAATGATGATAGCGCGGACCTGAGCCCACCCCCCGGATTTCCAGGAGCCCGCCCCAGGAGAATGTCCCAGGAGGAAGTCATGGACTGGATTGGCGATGTGCTGCGTCATCACCCGGAACTGGCCGTCTTCCTGGTGCTGGGCTTCGGCTATTGGATCGGCGGCTTCAGGCTGGGGCCGATCAGCCTGGGCGCGGTCACCGGGTCGCTGTTCGCGGGGCTCGTCGTCGGGCAGCTCAACATACCGGTGTCGAGCACCGCCCGGTCGTTCATGTTCCTGCTGTTCCTGTTCGGGAACGGCTACGCGGTGGGGCCGCAGTTCTTCCAGTCGCTGCGGGGCGACGGGGTGAAGGCCCTGCTGCTGACCCTGATCCAGTGTTCGGTGGCGCTGTGCGTCACCATCGCCTTCGCCAAGCTGCTGAAGCTCGACCCCGGCATGGCGGCCGGGCTGCTCACCGGCAGCCTGACCCAGTCGTCGGCGCTGGGGGCCGCGGTGGAGGCGATCAACGGCCTGCCCCTGCCGGAGGCGGAACGCCAGCTTCTGGCCGCCCATGTCGCCATCGGCGACGCGCTGACCTACCTGTTCGGCACGCTGGGCGCCATCCTGTTCCTGAGCCAGGCCGGCCCGCGCCTGCTCGGCATCGACCCGCGGCTGGAGGCGCAACGGCTGGAGGCGGAGCTGGGCGTCAAGACCAAGCCGCCGGGCCTGCTCAGCGCCTACACCATCTTCATCGCCCGCGCCTTCCGGCTGGAGCGCCCGGATCTCGGCGGACGGACGGTGTTGGATCTTGAAAACAGCGTACCCCAGCGCGTCTTCATCAACCGCATCCGGCGCGGCGACGGCATCATCGAGGCACAGCAGGACACCCGGCTGGCGGTGGGCGACGTGCTGACGCTGACCGGCCGGCGGGCCGCCGTCATGGAGGTCGGCCCCGCGCTGGGCGCCGAGACCGACGATCCGGAGGCGCTGGACTTCGCCGTGATCCAGGCCCACCTCGTCGTGAGCACCGCCTGGGCGGACGGCAAGACCATCAAGGAGCTGAGCGAGGCGCCCGACACCCGCGGCGTCTTCGTCCGGCGTCTGGTGCGGCTGGGCCAGCCGATCCCCCTGCTGCCGGAAACGCGCGTCAACCGCGGCGACGTCTTCGAGGTCGTGGGCAGCGAGCCCGACGTGGTGCGCGCCGGCCGGGCGCTCGGCCGCGTCGAGCGGGAGAGCCTGACCACCGACATGACCGCGGTCGGCCTTGCCATCGTGCTGGGCGCCATTGTGGGCATTCCGCAAATGCTGATCGGCCCGTTGCAGATCGGGCTCGGCACCAGCGTCGGCGCACTGCTGGCCGGGGTCATCGTCGGCTGGCTGCATTCCCGCCGGCCCGGCTTCGGGCAGGTGCCCCCGGCGGCGCTCGACCTGATGCGTACCATGGGGCTGGCCGCCTTCGTCGGGATGGTCGGCATGCAGGCCGGCCCGCACTTCGTCGACGCCTTGCTCCAGTACGGTGTCGCCGTCGTGCTGGCGGGGGCCGTCTGCACCATCATGCCGCTGCTGGTCGGGATCCTCGTCGGGCGCCACGTCCTGGGCCTCAACCCGGTGCTGGCGCTGGGCGCCTCCGCCGGCGCGCAGACCTCCACCCCGGCGCTGGCCGCCGTGCAGGACCGCTGCGGCAGCCCGGTCGCCGTGCTGGGCTACACCGTGCCCTACGCGCTGGGCCAGATCGTGCTGACGCTCTGGGGCACGGTGATCGTGGGCATCCTGTCCTGAGGAGGCCTTGTGAGGGGGCCTGGGACGATACGGCTACCGCGCCTCCTTCAGGTGGGGCGCGACCAGCCGTTCGAAGGCGAACTTGACCTGCCGGTACTCCTCCTCGCAGAGCGCGGCCCGCTCGGCGGGGAGATAGCCCTTCTCAACGAAATCGCCGAAGGTCCGGCGGTCGGCGCCATAGGCGATGCACAGCAGGTTGTAGAAGCGCTGCGCCGGCAGGCTGTGTTCGTTCGCGAAGTCCTTCAGGTCCGGCGGCGCGTCCTTCGCCTCGCTGGCGTACATGACGGCGACGCTGGCGATCACCCGTCGGGCCTCGTCCTTGCCGATGCGCAGCAGGGCGTAGGCGGCGACCTGATCGGCCGCGTCCTCCTCCCGCCCCAGGATGGGGATCTTCTTCAGGTCGAAGATGGCGTGCGCCAGCTCGTGCAGGACGACCTCCAGAAAGGGACCGGCGATGTAGTTCGCGGGGGTAAGCCCTTCCCTGACCCCGGCGGGCGGGATGTTCTGCGCAAGCTCCCGGATGTAGGCGAGATACTCGTAGCAGATCGTGATGGTCGTGTCGGACGCCTCGTAGGAGGCATCGACCTCCCCGTCGCAGCCGGTCACCCTGATGGACAGCGGGCGGGGCAGCCGCAGGCCGTCCAGCCGGTCGCGGATGCGTTCGAGCGCCCGCTTCTCCCGCAGGGTCTGGTGTATGGGCTCATGCGCCGCGTCCTTCGGCGGGTCGTAGGTGATCCGCAGGTCGCTTGGACGCGCGGCGGCCGGACCGCCCGCAAGGCTCGCCCCCAGGGCCACGAGAACCGCGCAACCGGCAAGGCGACGGAACGGGGCAGACATGGACCACCTCCTCAACAGGCCCGGGGAAAGATGGCCCGGGGAACAACGGAGAGCGTAATGTGCGGCAACGTACCTGCGGCAAGCCGCCCGCGTCGCTTAAGTGGTGTGATGGCAAAGCGAAAGGAAAGGTGCATCATGGGGATGAAATTTCTGGGCTTTCTGATGGCGATCGCTGTCCTTCCACTGAACGCGTGGGCCGCGGACGTCTCGGCGGGTGATCGTAGAACCAAGCAGCTCTTCGATCTTCTCGACGACAACCACGACGGCGTCATCACCCTGCCGGAGTTCAAGAACAACCAGATGCTGGTGTTCTACATCTGGGACCGCAACAAGGACCTCGTCCTCACGCCGGACGAGGTTCCCCTTCCCCCGGATGTCTTCGCGCGAATCGCCGGCTCGAACAGCAAGATCGACACCATCGAGTTCCTCAACACCGTCGATGAGGCCTTCAAGAGAGCCGACGCGAACCACGACGGGAAGCTCGACCGGCGGGAGTTCGCCACCTTGCGGCAGCGGATCCGGCAGTAGAGCCCGGCGGTAGAGCCACATCTACGGCCCGCCGATGCCAACGCCGACCCGGCCCGCGCGCAGCGCGGCGAAGGCGCATTCGAGCGGGCCGTCCACCCCCCGCCCCGGCAGCCTTCCGGAAAGCAACTTTCCGGAGAGCATCCTTTCGGAGAGCAACCTTCCGGAAAGCTCGGGGCACAGCGCCGCCATGGTTCGGGCCTTCGGCGGCACCGGGGCGGCGTCGCGGTGATCGCAGGTCGCGGGATCGCGGCGCACCTCCTCGTCCTCGGGCAAGCCCTCCGGAATCCTCGGGCGTTCGGCGGGCAGGATCTCCAGGTCCGGCAGGACGCCGAAGCAGTCCACGCGCGCGCCGGACGGCCGGAAGAAATGCGCGGTGGTCAGGCGCAGCCCCTCCCCGCCCGGCAGCACGAAGATCGACTGCACCGATCCCTTGCCGTAGCTGCGCGCGCCGAACAGCAGCGCCCGGTGGTGGTCCTGCAAGGCGCCCGCGACGACCTCCGCCGACGAGGAGGAGCCGCCGTCGATCAGCACCACCATCGGCAGATTGGGCATCGGCAGGCTGGGCATCGGCAGGCTGGGCATCGGCAGGCTGGGCATCGCATCACCGCCCGAATCCGAATTTCCGTAAAGGTGCCGCTCGCCGAAATCGCGGCTGCGCGTCGATACGATCTCCACCGGCCCGAGGAATTCGGCGGCGACCTTGATCCCCTGATCGAACAGGCCACCGGGGTTGTCCCGCAGGTCGAGCACGACGCCGGCCAGCCGGCCGCCGCTTCCGCGCCATTGGCTTTCCAGGGCGTCGTGCAGGCGGCGGGCGGCCTGCTCGCTGAAATAGACGACGCGGACATAGGCGACGTCGCCGTCCAGCCAGGACACCACGGGCTGAAAGTGGACCACCGCGCGCGTCACGGACACCCGGACGGGAGCGTCGCCGTCGCGATGCAGCAGTTGCAGGTTCACGGCGCCCCCCGCCGGGCCGCGCAGGGCCGCCACCGCGTCGGGCAGGCTCAGGCCCTTGATTTCCCGCCCGTCGATCGCGGTGATGAGGTCGCCCGACTGCACACCGGCATGCGCCGCCGGCGTGTCGTCGTGGGAGGCGACGACGCGCAGCAGACCGGTCTCGCGGTCGGTCGCGACCTCGATGCCAAGGCCGGGGAACTCGCCGTGCATCTGCTCCCTCACGTCGCGGACATGCTCGGCGTCGAGAAAGGCGGTGTAGGGGTCGAGCGGGGCCAGCATCGCTTCGATGGCGCCGACCGTCAACGCATGCTCCCCGGCGCCGGGATCGTTCCGGTTCTTCGCCCTCAACCCCTCGATGGCCTTGTCCACCAGCCGTTGCGGGTCGGTCGGCGTCACATAGGACGTCACCACGAGGCGCAGCACGTCGGTGAACAGGGCGTAGTTGGGGTCTGCCGGGGAGGGCGGAATGGCGCCCGGCCGCAACGCGGCGAAGGCTTCCCGATAGCGCTCCAGCGCCGGGCCGGCTTCGGGGCGCGCGGCCGGCACGACCGCGCAGGTCGCCACCGACGCCGCCAGAAGAAGCAGCGTCACGGCCGCCGCCAGCCTGCGCGCCGGCGCATACAGGCACAGGATCCGCAAACGCAGGGCACGCAAGCTTAGGGCCTGCATACTCGGGATATGCAAATACGGGCGGGCCATGGTCGGGAATGCGCCTCCGCAGGGGAAACCACGGGCCGATTGAGCCGCAATCGGAGGCCATTCCTGAAGTAGCAAGCGGTTCAGTTCCGCCCTGCTACGGTAACCTCCACCGTATCAGGGTCGGACCGGCGGAGCCGGCGCGGGGCCGCAACGCCTGCATTCGCGGCCGGAGCGGCCCTACCAGTGGCCCATACCCGACACGCGGCAGCCACCCGTGGTGTAGACCTGCTCCATGTTGCACAGGCCGTCGAAGTTCATGACCACATAGCCGTTGCAGGTCGGGTTGTAGAACCGCGCCCGATAGCCGGACGTGATGATGACGCCGCTGCGGACTTCCGAGGAAACGCCCCTTTGAACGCTGTCGGCCAAGCCCATCGCGCTGATCCGCTCGGTCGCGGCCTGCTCGCATTTCGGCGGCAGCTTGGGGAGCGGAGCGTCCTGCGCCAGCGCCGTCGTGGCGCCGAGGAGAATGGCGAACACCCCCACGGCAAGGACGAGCGCCGACCGGTACGGGATGGTGGCCGGGGTGGTGGCTATGTACGGGCTGACCTGAAGCAACATGCGACGCTCCTCCCTTGGCGAGTCCCATTGCGAGCCGCGTCCAGGTGGGCAAAGGCCGAACCGGATCGGCGGATCGTCAACCGCCGTTCCAGCGTTCCAGCTCCAACAGGATCTCGCGTTCCAGATCCGTGACGAGTTCACGACAGGTGCTGATGCGCTCGGACTCCGCGGACCCGCTTGACTGTTCCCCAGACTGTTCCCATTGGCGCAAGACCTCGACCGCCTCGCCGTAGTCTTCGCACAAGCCGTGAAAGAATCGGTTGTCCGCGCAGTATTGCTTGATCGCCTGCGCCAAGTCCGGAAACCGGTCCATTGCGTACCGTATCTTTTCCGACATGAATGCTCCCGCTGGCGTTCCGGCTGGGCATGAACGCTCCGGCTGGCTTCGGACGGATGCAAAGGATCGCGGCCGCCTGGATCGCGGCCGTCTGAGCAGTCTGTTTGAGCAGTCTGATGCCGTCCGGACTCCTCTGTCTCTGGACTCCGCTGTCGTGACGCGGCGCTGCTTCGAACCAGCCTGCATCCGTCGCCGCCCACCCTGAAGGGTGCAACGGTAGACTCTGATACCGTATCATCGGGGCGGGAGAATGAAGCCGTATGAATCCCAAGCGAATGGCAATTCGCTTCAAGACCCGGCACTCGCCCGGTTCAGCCGGTCCATCGCCGGCGCGTCCAGGCGCAGCCGCGCGGCGGCGATCAGGTCGTCCAACTGCTCCACTTTCGAGGCACTGGCGATGGGCGCGGTCAGAACGATGCGCCGCCTTTGCGGAACTCGGTTGCGTAGAACAGCAGGGCTGCCAGGGGAAAGGCGGCGCCGATCCAGGTCACCGGCTCCCACCCGCCGCGGGCGAAGGCGTAGCCGGCCAGCGCCGATCCGGCTGCCCCGCCGGTGAAGAAGATCGCCATGTAGACGCCGTTCATGCGGCTGCGCGTCTCCGCCCCCAGGGAGTAGATGGCCCGCTGCCCCAGCACCATGCTGGTCTGCACGCCCATGTCCAGCAGCAGCCCGGCGAGCACCAGCAGCGCGATGGAGCCCTCCCCCACCCGCGCCACAAGGAAGGACAGCGCCCCCATGGCGAGCGCCACACCCGTGGCCGGCCGCGTCCAGCCCCGGTCGGCGATGCGCCCGGCGATGGGGGCGACCAGCGCGCCGGCGGCGCCGGTCAGGGCGAACAGCGCGATCCCCCGCTGCGTCAGGTTGAAGGGCGGGGCGGCGAGCAGCAGCGGCACGCTCGTCCAGTACAGGCTGAAGGCGGCGAACATCGCCGTCTGGTAGGCGGTGCGCCGTTGCAGCACCGGCGTGCGCACCAGGAGCCGCCCCAGGGAGCCCAACAGGGCGCCGTAACCGGAATGGCGCGCCGGGCGGCGCTCCGGCAGGCGGCGGCTCAGCAGGATGGCGAATCCGACCATGGCCAGCGCCGACAGGCCGAACACCGCGCGCCAGCCGAAGCTGTCCGCGATCAGGCTCGCCACCGGGCGCGCCAGCAGGATGCCCAGCAGCAGGCCGCTCATCACGTTGCCGACCACTTGCCCGCGCGTCGCCTCCGGCGCCATGTGGGCGGCCAGCGGCACCAGCATCTGCACGGCGACGGAGGTCAGGCCGATGAGGAAGGAGGCCGCAAGGAACAGCCCCGCCGTGGGCGCGAAGGCCGCGACCAGCAGCGACGCGACCGTCCCGCACAGTGTCGCGCCGACCAGCCTGCGGTTTTCCAGAAGATCGCCCAGCGGGGCCAGCAGGATCAGCCCGACGCCGTAGCCGATCTGGGTCAGCGTGACGACGAGGCTGCTCGCCTCCGGCGGCAGGCCGATGGCCGGGCCGATCAGGCCGACCAGCGGCTGGGCGTAGTAGATGTTGGCGACGATGACGCCGCAGGCGATGGCCAGCATCGTGACCAGCGGGCGGGAAATCGTCGGCGACGCCGCCCCGGCGGGCGCGTCGGTGCGGCGGACGTCGCTGGTGGACATCAGGGGACTCCTGCGGACGGTGGGGGGAACGCTCAGGGCGCGCGCGGCCCGAAGCCCTTCAACAGGCGGGCACCCTACGCCGGCATGCCGCGCCGCCGCATCGGCGGAATCCGCCGCCCCGCCATGCGGTCCGGGCAAAACAAAGCCCCTCCCCCATGCGTGGGAGAGGGGCTTTGCCACAGCCAGCGATCCGATAGGGCCAGCAACCCGATAGGGCCAGCGATCAGATGTGGTCGGACGACAGGATCGCCTCGGCGTCGCCGCCGGTGCCGCGGCCCGGCAGCAGGGCGTTCAGCCCCACGCCCAGCACCGCCGACAGCGCCATGGAGGACACGACGAAGCCGCCGTCGCCGAACTTCAGCGAGGCGCCGCCGATGCCGATCACCAGGATGGTGGAGGAGATCAGCAGGTTGCGCTTGTCGCCCAGGTCAACCTTGCCCTCGATCAGCGTGCGGATGCCGGAGGACGCGATCACGCCGAACAGCGCGATCGACACGCCGCCCATCACCGCCGTCGGGATGGTGGACAGGAAGGCCGACAGCTTGCCCACGAAGCCCAGCACGATGGCCAGTGTCGCGGCCCCGGCGATCACCCACACGCTGAAGATGCGCGTCACCGCCAGCACGCCGATGTTCTCGCCGTAGGTCGTCGCCGGCGGGCCGCCGAGCGCCGCCGCCACCATGGTCGCCACGCCGTCGCCCATCACCGAACGGTGCAGGCCCGGATCGGCGATGAAGTTGCGGCCGACCACGCGGCTCAGCACGATCTGGCCGCCGATGTGCTCCGCAATGGTCACCATGGCGACCGGCGCCACCAGCAGGATCATCGCCCAGGCCGACACGCCCTCCTTCATGTTGGAGAACAGCAGGTGGAAGTTCGGGATCTGGAACAGCGGGGCGGCGGCGACCGCCGTGAAGTCCACCATGCCCGCGGCCACGCCCGCGATATAGCCGGTCAGGATGCCCAGCAGGATCGGCACCACGGTGAAGAAGCCGCGCAGCACGATCGAGTAGACGAAGATGCTGCCCAGCGTGAACAGGGCGAGCAGGAAGTGCGGCAGGCTGTAGGCGCCGCCGCCGGCCGTGTTCTGCGCCATGCCCACGGCGACCGAGGCCAGGCCCAGCCCGATCACCACGATCACCGGCCCGACGACGATCGGCGGCAGGATCGCCAGCAGCCAGCGCACGCCGAAGGCGCGGATCAGCAGCGCCACGATGACGTAGACCGCCCCCGCGGCGCAGGCCCCGACCAGCGCCCCGCCGGCCCCGCCGATCTGGGTGGCCGTGACGATCGGCCCGATGAAGGCGAAGGAGGAGCCCAGATAGGCGGGCAGCCGCCACTTCGTGAAGGCAAGGTAGATCAGCGTGCCCAGCCCGCTGGTCACCAGACCGACCGACGGGTCGAGACCCGTCAGGATCGGCACCAGGACGTTGGCCCCGAACATGGCGAACAGGTGCTGAAGGCTGAGCAGGAGGAAGGTCGCCGGAGGTGGACGCTCGTGAACGTCCAGCACCCGGTCGCGCGGTGCAGTCATGATTGTGGTTCCCGTGCCGACGATGCCGTACGTGGCAAGGGTTACTCCGACAGGGCAAGCGCGGTCAAATTTCCTCGGCGGTCGGCGGTCGGCGGGTGCCCGGTTTCCATCCCCCTTCCAATTGGTCGGCGGAGGGCGGCGCAGGAGGTGCGCACACCACGGCGATGCCCGTGATGCCGCCCCTGCCGGGGCCGCCCTCCGCCGGGGCCGCTCTACCGGGTGCCGGACGTGCCGGTCCGGTTCTGATCCAGGTTCAGCGCCGTCTGGGTTTCGGCGTTCAGTTTGCCTGTCGGCTTCAGGTTGTGGGCGCGCTGGAAGTCCGCCAGGGCTTTGCGCGTCGCTGGCCCCCACCGGCCGTCCACGGCGACCTGGCTGCCGTTGTCGTTCAGGGCCTGCTGGACGCTGCGGACCCGCTCGGCGCTCATCGACGTGTTCCGCCCCGCCGACGAGGTCCGCGTCGCCGTCTCCCGGCGGTCGGTGGACGGGCTGACCGCTTCCGACGCCTTGTTCGCCGCCTGATCGGTCATGCGGTCGGTCTTGGTCCCCAACCCTTCGTTCATGGTGTGACCCGCCGCCGCTCCGCCGACGCCGCCGACCACCGCACCGACCGGGCCGCCGACCGCGGCCCCCGCCAAGGCACCACCACCGGCGCCCGTGGCGGTGCGCGAGGTGTCCGTGCTGCCGCACGCGGCCAGCGCCAGGAGCAGGCTGGCCGACACGGCCGCTTCCTTCAGTCTAAGCATGTTTTCCCTCCCATTCTTTCGCTATTGACGCGTCCTACATGCGTACAAGTATCGATGGGAGGCTGTTGTTCCGCCGCCGGCGCGATGTTGGCCGTTTTCTTTCGCCGTTGGAGGCAGGCGCATCGCCGCCTGCCCCGCCGCGACGGCGTCGGAAAAACCATGTCACGACGCGGGTGGACCGCCGTGCACCAAGTGTTCGAAGAGATGCTCGGTGCCCATCTGGCCGCCCTTCAGCATCAGCTCCATCCCGTCGCAGGCCGGATCGTCGCTGTGGGTCCGGCTCAGCGTGACCCCCGGCGCCAGCGTCGTCGCGTAGGACAGGCCCCAGCAGCCGAGCGCCGTCACCGCCTTGCTGGAGGTGTCGCCCCCGGCGATGCCCATGCGCCGCAACGGCACCGCGCGCACGACCTCGGCCACGAAACGGGCCGTGGCGTCGGCCACCCGTGGGGCCTGGGTGGTGTCCGGGGTGGAATCGGAGGGGGTGGAATCGGAGGGAGCGGCATCGGGGGGAGCGGTCCAGGCCAGAACGTGCCGCCCGGCCCGAAGGCGTTCGGCGACGTCGGCCAGAACGCGCCGGCCATAGGACGGGTCGCCGCACAGCCGCCCCGCATCCACCGGCAGCCGGTCGAAGGAGGTGGACGCCTCGACCTGCCGTCGCGTCAGCGGCGACAGGCTTCCGGCCATGACGAAGACCGGTCCTGATGCTGGAGAAAACGGCGCGGGATCCTCGGCAGGCTCGCCGGTCGCCCAGTCCGTCGCCCAGTAGGCGGCGAGGGCCTGGGCCACGCTGCTCGGGCCGACGGCCAGCAGGGGGGCCTGCCGGGCGCGGTCCCAGATCAGCCGCCCGACCAGCGCCAGATCCTCGGGACGCGCGACGTCGAGCAGAACGCCGTCCGGGCCATCGGCGATGCGGCGGTCCAGGGCTTCGTTCAGCTCATCGAAGCCCAGGGCGTAGCCGGGATAATGCACCGCCGCCATGCTCGCCAAGCCCTGCGCGCCGAGGTGGAGGCGCAGATCGGCCTCGGCCATCGGGGTCACGGGATGGTTCCGCATGGTCGGGTGGCGGTCCAGCCGGTGAACCGCGCCGCCGGTGCCGGCCGCCGCGAACAGCGTGCTGAACAGGCAATAGCGCCCGATGTTCGGCTGCCCCCCGACCACCGGGCGGAAGGGGTTGGGGAAAAAGCCCCGCAGGCTCGCCACCGCGGCGCCGATGCTGCCGATCTGGGGCGCGCTGTCGAAGGTCGAACAGCATTTGTAGTGCAGGACCGGCACCCCCAGATCCGCGAAGAAGCGGCCGACCGGTTCCAGTTCCGCCCGCATGGCGGCGGGGTCCATGGTCCGGGTCGCCCCGGCGATGCCCACCGCGTCGAGCGGCCCGGCGGCGGCCAGACGCTCCGCCGTCGGCACGCCCAGGAACAGCAGCGCCCGCCGCCCGGCCCGCGCGAGCGCCGCCAGCGTGTCCGTGGCCCCCGTGAAGTCGTCGCCGTACCAGCCCAGACGCGGCGCCGTCATGCCTTGGCCCCGCCGAAGAAGTCCAGCGCGCGCTTCAGCTCCGGCTGGGTCTGCGCCGCCGTGCGCAGGTCGGTTCCGGCCCGCACGGCGGCCCAGGCCTGGCGGATGCTCAGCACCCCGGCGGCGGGACCGTCCGGATGGGCCATGATGCCGCCGCCGGACATGAACAGCAGGTCATCGGTGCCGACCGCGTCCCAGGTCGCCGGCACGGTGCCCGCCCATTGCCCGGAGGAAAAGGCCGGCATCACCGGGTCGCCGCTCCCCTCGGCGAGCGGGGTGAGGCAGGCTTTCGCACCCTCGACCACCTCCTCGTCCGGCTGGGCGAACTTGCCCTGGAGCCCGTGGACGTGCATGTGATCCACACCGGCCAGCCGCCACAGCGCCTGATAGGCGTCGAAGCCGATGCCGAGCCAGGGGTGGCGCGACAGCGCGCCGAAGCCGTTGCGGTGCCCGTGCAGGACCAGCCCGCTGCTCCGCCGCAGCGTCTGCACGGCGGAGAAGCCGCACCAGTTCAGGCTGACCATCGCGCAGCTTCCGCCCTCGCGCTCCACCAGATCGGCGTGGCGGCGCATGGCGTCCGTCTCGTCGGTGATGTTGAAGGCGACCATCACGTGCTTGCCGGTGCGGTCCTGGTGGCGGCGCACCCGCTCCATCACCGCCGGCACCCGTTGCGCCAGCGGCGCGTGGGCCGGGTCGGCGCAGATCTCGTCGTCCTTGATGAAGTCGAGCCCCGCCGCGCAGAGCTGTCCCACCAGTTCCCCCGTCTCTTCCGCCGACAGCCCGACGTTGGGCTTGATGATGGAGCCGACCAGCGCGCCCTCATGCACCCCCGTCAGGCGCCGCGTGCCGGCCACGCCGTGGCGTGGCGCGTCGAAGCCCGCGCGGTAGGCGGCGGGCAGGCGCACGGACTCCAGCCGCAGCCCGGTCACCTCGCCCAGGTCGAACAGGTTGCCCGCCACCGTCGCGGCCAGCGTCGGCAGGTTGGCGCCGATGTTGACGGTGGGGAAGCTGATGGCGACACGGGCGCGCCGCCACGGCCCCGGCCGCTTCTGCCGTTCCAGCCAGCTGTTGGGCAGGCTGGGCGCGGCGGCGGGCTCCAGCTCCTCCACCCGCTCCACGACGGCGCGGGCGCGGGCGCGCAGCTCGTCCGTTTCGCCGTGCACGCGGGTGAAGGTGCCGCAGGACTGTTCCCCCGCCATCACCTCCGCCACGCGGGCGGGGTCGAGCGGCGTTTCGATCAGATAGGTTGCCTCAATGCGGTCGGGGCGGTCGGGGCGGTCGGGCTGCATCGGGTCCGCCTCAAATCCGGTTCAGGTCGGGGAAGGGGCGTACGGGATCCGTGCCGTCCCAGCCCTGCGACGCCTTGCGGATCAGGTCGAACATGCGGCCCTTCGGCCCGGCGACCTCCGACAGCTCGATCACCGTGCCGGGGTGGTATTCGGTGTCGAAATAGACGAAGCGCCCGCGCTCCCCCACCTCGCCGCTCATCACAGGCTCGAAGCCCTGCCGGGTCAGGCGCTCCATGTCGGCGTCGAAGTTCTCGGTCCAGTAGGCGACATGCTGCAAGCCGGTGCGCCCGGCCTTCAGGAAGTCGCGGTACATGGAGGGCGCGTCGTTGCGGGTCTGGATCAGTTCCATCTGCAAGGGGCCGGAGTTGGCGAGCGCCACGGAGTTGTGCACCTCGTACCGCTCCCCCCGGTAGGTGTAGTTCACGATGGGGACGCGCTCGTTGTAGAACCAGGGGCCGATGCCCAGCTTGCGGCTCCAGTAATCCATGGCGGCCTCGATGTCGTTCACGACATAGCCGGCCTGCCGGATCTCGCCGAAAAATCGGCTCATGCGGAAACTCCTGTTCGGATTGTTTGTGTTCCGGCCGTATCAGAAAGGCAGGAAGCCGGTGGAAATCCAGGGAACGGCGACGACCACGGCCAGCCCGGCCAGCAGCGCCAGGACATAGCCGCCGATGTGCTTCAGCCCCTCGTCCGGGTTCACTTTGCTGATGGCGCAGGCGCCGTAGTAGCCGACGCCGAAGGGCGGGGCGAACAGGCCGATGCCCATCGCGAAGATGACGACCATCGCGTAATGCACCTCGTGCACCCCGGCGGCCCGCGCGATGGGGAACAGCAGCGGCCCGAACAGCACGATGGCGGGAATGCCTTCCAGCACGCTGCCCAGGATGACGAAGGCGGCGACGGAAACGGCCAGGAAGCCGTAGGCGCCGCCCGGAATGTCCGCCATCCAGCGGGCGAGGTCGCGGGAGAAGCCGGACTGCGTCAGGCCCCAGGCCATGGCCGTGGCGCAGCCGACGATGAAGATGATCGCCCCGGTCAGCGACGCCGTTTCGATCAGCATGGGCTTCAGGCGGCGCCAGTCGAACTGGCGGTAGACCAGCAGCCCCATGACGGTCGCGTAGGCGATGCCGATGGTGGACACCTCGGTGGCCGTCGCCACACCCTCCACCACGGCGGCGCGGATCACGAAGGGCAGCAGGATGGCGGGCAGCGCCGCCACGGCCAGCCGCGCGATCTCCGCCTTCGGCGGGCGGCGGACATGGCTCAGATCCTCGTTCCGGTAGCGCCACCAGACGACGGAGCACAGCGCCGCCCCCAGCACCACGGCCGGCAGCAGGCCGCCCGCGAACAGCGCCGCGATGGACACCCCCGTCACGGAGCCGATGGTGATCAGCACGATGCTGGGCGGGATCGTCTCCGTCTGCGCGCCGGTGGCCGACAGCAGGGCCACGAGGTCGCCCGGCGGGGCGCCGCGCTTCTTCATCTCCGGGAACAGCACCGGCGCGATGGCCGCCATATCGGCGATCTTCGACCCGGAAATGCCGGAGACCAGATACATCGCCCCGATCAGCACGTAGGACAGGCCGCCGCGCACATGGCCCAGCAGCGCGGCCAGGAACTGGATCATCGCGCGGGCCATGCCGGTCATCTCGATCAGCAGGCCCAGGAAGACGAACAGCGGCACGGCCAGCAGGATCAGGTGCGACATGCCCTCGTCCAGCCGCCCGACCATGACCAGCAGCGGCGTGGAGGTGGTCAGCGCCAGATAGCCGAAGGTCGCCAGCGCGAAGGAGAAGGCGATGGGAACGCCCGCGAAGACGTTGGCCGCGACGATTCCGACGAAGAAGATCAGCAGGTTCGCCTTGCCCAGCGGCTTCAGCGCAGGCCCGGCCAGCCAGAACGCCCCGACCAGCACGGCCGTCAGCGCCACCGCCGCCAGCGTGGTGCGGGCGGAGCGCAGCCGCATCAGCCGGAACAGCGCCGCGACCGTCATCAGCCCGACCCCGACCGGCAGCGCCGCCGCACGCCAGGCGTTGCTGATCTCCAGCGCCGGGGTGACGATGAACTGCTCCTCCATGGCGTAGTCGATGGCCGGGTGGAGGATCATCGCCAGGAAGGCGACGGGGGCGGTCAGCGCCACCGTTTCCAGCAGCGCGCGGGCCTTCGGGCCGACGTGGCTGACCAGCCCGGTCATCCGCATGTGCTCCCCGCGCCGCAGCGCCACCACGGCCCCCAGCATGGACAGCCAGAGGAACAGGATGGAGGCCAGCTCGTCCGACCAGACCAGCGGCGCGTGGAAGACGTAACGCGCCACCACCCCGGCCAGGAGGATGGCGATCTCGGCCAGCACCAGCAGCGCCGCCACGGCCTCGATCGTGAAGCCGAGGCCACGGTCCAGCCGGTCGATCAGGGCACCGGCGGTGGCGCGCCCGGAGCCGTCACCGTCCACGGGAAATGCGGTGGCGTGGTGGGACACGGCCTCACCCTCCTTCCGGAATGCGGTCACGGGGGTTGCGGGCGGGTCAGGCGAGCTTGCCGACGCTGCCTTCCAGAAGCGCCCAGGCGTCCTCGCCGAAGCGGCCCTTCCATTCCGAATAGAAGCCGGACTCGCGCAGCTTGGCGCGGAAGCTGTCCGGCGACGGCTGGTTGAAGGCCAGCCCCTTGGATTGCAGGTCGGTCTGCACCGACTGGTTCAGCGCCTTGATGTCCTCGCGCTGCTGAAGGCCCGCCTCGTTGATGGCGGATGCCACGATCTTCTGCAGGTCGTCGGGCAGGCTCTTCCAGGCGCGGCCGTTGGCGATGAACCAGAAGCCGTCCCAGATGTGGTTGGTCAGGGCGCAGTATTTCTGCACCTCGTACAGCTTGGCGACCTGGATGATCGGCAGCGGGTTTTCCTGCGCGTCCACGATGCGGGTCTGGAGGGAGGAATAGACCTCGCTGAACTGAAGGCTGGCCGGGGCCGCCGACAGCGCCTTGAACATCGCGATGCTGAGCGGGCTGACGGGGACGCGGATCTTCAGGCCGTTCATGTCGGCGGCGGACTCGATGGGCTTGCCGCTGCTGGTCATCTGGCGGAAGCCGTTGTCCCACATCTTCTCGAAGGCGTAGAGCCCGGCCTTGGAAATGGCGTTGCGGACATGCTCGCCCACCTTCCCGTCCATCGCCGCCCAGACCTGGCCGTAGTCGGAGAAGGCGAAGCCCACGGCGTTGATCGCCGCGACCGGGACCAGCGTCGCGATCACCAGCGCCGACGGCGTGAAGAAGGTGATCCCGCCGTTGCGCACCTGCGACAGCATGTCGGTGTCGCCGCCCAGCTGGTTGTTCGGGAAGATCTCGATCCGGACGCGCCCGTTGCTCTCCCGCGCGATGCGGTCGGCGGCCTGCTGGGCGCGGACGTTCAACGGGTGGGTCAGCGGCAGGTTGTTGCCGTACTTGAATTCGAACTCGGCCGCGCGGGCGATGCGGGGCATGCCGAGGACGCCACCGGCGGCGATGCCCGCGGCCGGGGCTGCGGCCAGCGCCTTCAGCATCGAGCGGCGCGAGAACTGGGTCATGCTTTCCTCCCTTGCGTGATGATGCGTTTTGATGCATCACATTGATTGTTGGCTCGACGGTATGTTTGCGGAAGACCGCTGTCAAACGGCAAAAATGATGTGATTTGATGTCATGAAGGATGGTGGTGACGTGATGCAGGATGATGCCGACGCCGCGACCGCCGCACCGTCCGCCGAAACGCGGAGCCTTCCCCGCATCGCGGACATCGCCCGCCTGTCCGGGGTTTCCACGGCCACGGTGGACCGTGTCCTGAACCAGCGCCCCGGCGTGCGCCCCGCCACCGTGCAGCGCGTGCTGAAGGCCGCCGCCGATCTGGACTACATCCCGGAAACCGACCTGCGCGCCGCCCTGGCGCCCGCGATGGCGCCGAAGCCCATGCGGGTATCCTTCCTGCTGCCCGACGGCACCAACCGCTACCTGAGCCGCCTCGGCCAGCTGATCCGCCAGTCGGAGGCGGCCCTGGCGCCGCTCGGCATCAAGGCGCAGGTGGACTTCATCAAGAGCTTCAACCCGGAGCTTCTGGCGCGCAGCCTGCTCCAGCATTGGCGCAAGGTGGACGGGGTCGCCTTCATGGCGCTGGAACACCCGGCGGTGCGCGAGGCGGTGAACGAGCTGGCCGCGCGCAACGTGCCGACGGTGACGCTGATCTCCGACATCCTGAACTGCCGACGCGCCGCCTATGTCGGGCTGGACAACCGGTCGGCGGGGCGGACCGCGGGCTATCTGGTGTCGCGCTTCATCGGCCCGCGCCCGGCCAAGGTCGCCATGATCGCCGGCAGCCTGAGCTATCGCGCCCACGAGGACCGCGAGTTGGGATTCCTGCACTACCTCAACGAGGCCGCCCCCGCGGTCGAGGTGGTCGGCCTGCGCGAGGCGCACGACGACGAGGCGAAAAGCTACCGGCAGACGCGCACGCTGCTCAGCCACCACCCGGATTTGGCGGGCATCTACAGCATCGGCGGCGGCGCGGAGGGCGTCGCCAAGGCCCTGAAGGAAGCGCGGCGGGAGCGGGACGTCGCCTTCATCGGCCACGGCCTGACGCCGGAAACGCGGGCGCTGCTGATCGACGGGACGATGGACGCCGTCATCACCCAGGACCCCCGCGCCGCGATGATGAGCTGCGCCGCCGCCTTCGCGAACCTGCGCGGGGGCCGCGACGCCCTGCATGGCGTCGAGCCCCCGCGCGTCGAGGTCATCTTCCGGGAGAACCTGCCGCAAACCCTCATGCCATGATGGCCCTCATGCCATGATGGACGGGGCCGGCGAGTCTGGATACGGCGGCAAGCCCATCGCCTCACGCGTATTGCGCAAGGCCGTTGCCGAGCGACCAGTTCTCCTTCACCACTTCGACGATGTTCACGAACACGTCCTGTGGCCGAACGCCGGGGTTGTCGCCGAGCAGTTCCATGGTCCGCCGGAACAGCGCCTTCTTCTGGTCCACGGTGCGGGTGTTGTTCGCCGTGATCTGGATGTACACGACGTCTTCGCTCCGGTCGACTCCAAGATAAGACGCGCTGTAGCGGAAATTCGCGGCATCATGCTCGGTGATGGTCATGAACTGATCGTCTTCGGGCACGTTGAACGTTTCGTGCATCGCGCGGGCCACGCCGTCGAAGATTGCCTGACGGTACGCTTCCGACTTTCCAGCGCGCAGCGAGATATGAACGAGCGGCATCGTAGGTCCTTTCCAATTATGTTCGGTCCATTTACGTCCGGCTTGACAATAAGCAAGGACTTGTCATTTTCATACGCTATGGGTTTGGATATCTGAGATAACGATCGCAAATGACGGACCAGCTTCTCGACCTCGACGCCGTCCGAGCCTTCGTGCGCATTGCCGAATTTGAGAGCTTCACGCGCGCGGCCGAGGCCATGCGGACGACGCAAGCGGCGGTCAGCCTGAAGCTGAAGCGTCTCGAAGAAAGGCTCGGGTGCCGCCTTTTCGAGCGAACGCCGCGTTATGTGCAATTGTCGGCGCGCGGCGCCGCCTTCCTCGATCACGCCCGCGAACTGCTGGAGGCGCATGATCGCGCGCTCGCCTCGCTCGCGCGGGGGCGCCAGCGTATCGCCATCGGCATCAGCGACCATGTGGCGGGGCCGGAGCTTCCCGCCCTGATCGCCCGGATGAACGCACAGGACCCGCAACTGGCGATCGAAATCCGGATCGGGTCGTCGGGTGATCTGCTGCAGAGCTTCGACCGGCGGGAACTCGATACGGTGATCGTCCGCCTGCACGCGGGGCGTGACGATGGCGAGATCCTCACCGAAGAGCAGTTCGGCTGGTTCGCGGCGCCAAGCTGGCAACATCGGGCGGACGAACCTCTGCCCATCGCCACCATGGCCGAGCCCTGCGGGGTGCGGGCCTTGGCCGGGCAGCTTCTCGATGCGGCCGGCGTGCCGTGGACGGAGATTTTCGTCGGCGGCGGCGTGACGGCGGTGGCGGCGGCCGTCATGGCCGGGCTCGGCGTCGCGGCGTTGTCGCCGCGCATGGTTCCGTTCGGAGTGGTCGACGTCGGCCCGAGGCTCGGGCTGCCGGCCTTGCCGCGGCTGCCCGTGCTTCTGCACACCAGGATCAAGGACGGACCACCGCGCGACGCGCTCGCGGCACTGTCGGCCGCCTTCCGAAGCGCGGTCCGAGGCTGACCTGTCCGCCACAAGAGGCGGGCAACCGACCTGTCCTTCCGCTACAATCCGGGCGTTTCCCCTAAGCAGGATTTCCAAACTCCGCCCACACATGGGCGGGCTCGGAAATCCTGCAAAACCATAGAGTCCGCAGATTTGTCCAGGCCGGGCCTGTGGCCCGATCTGGACAAATCTGCTTAGGCCAACCGGACCACCGACGATGTTCGACACGCTGACCCGCCAACCCGACGACGCCCTGAGCACCGCCGCCTTGGAAGGCGTGCTGGCGAAGTTCGCGGCCCTGCGATGAGCACCGCCGAAAACGCCATGGGCGGCACGATGGCGGCGGCGGCTCAGGCGGCGGCGCGGCAGCCGGCGGTCGAGCGCCACCGCCTGTACGAGGACGCGCTCGCCCTGTTGCTGGGCACGCTGTTCGTCGCGCTGGGCACGGCGATCTACACCAAGGCGATGCTGCTGACCGGCGGCGTAGCGGGGGTGGCGCTGCTGCTCAGCTACGTGACGAAGGTCGGTTTCGGGACGCTGTTCTTCCTGGTCAACCTGCCCTTCTACCTTCTGGCCTGGAAGCGCATGGGCTGGCAGTTCACCCTGCGCACCTTCATCGCGGTCGGCATGGTGGCCGGCTTCTCGCGGATGACGGACAGCTGGATCGGCTTCAGCCACCTCGACCCCGTCTTCGCGACGGTGATCGGCGGCGGGCTGTGCGGCAACGGCCTTCTGATGCTGTTCCGCCACCGCACCGGCCTTGGCGGCCTGAACATCCTGGCGATCTACCTGCAGGAGCGTTTCGGCGTCCGGGCCGGCTATTTCCAGCTGGCCGTCGACCTGTCGATCCTGGCCGCCGCCTTCCTCGTGCTGGAGACCGACCGGCTTCTGCTGTCGGTGCTCGGCGCGGCGATTGTCAACATGCTGCTGGCGATCAACCACAAGCCGGGCCGCTATCTCGGCATCAGCTGAGGCCGGCCGCTCACCCGCGCAGCCACAGGGCCAGATAACTGGTGTCGTTCACGGTGCCGGGGCTGGTCATCAGCGACCCGACGGACTTCCCGCTCAGGGTCAGGCTGGCGTCGATCCGGCCGTCGCCGTTCAGGTCGATGTGGGCGGTCGCGCCCTTGAAGCCGTCGGCGCCGCCCATCTCCGCCCAGGTCAGCGTGGAGGTGCCGGGCTGCCAGCCCCAGACGGTGACCAGTTCGCCCGGATCCAGGTCGGTCACGGTGGACCAGACCGGCTCGCCGCTGCGGCCGTCCACGAAAAAGACGTCGTTGCCGGCGCCGCCGGTGAGGAAGTTGGAGCCCGTGCCGCCGTCGAGCACGTCGTCGCCGGCGCCGCCGTCGATGGCGTCCATGCCGCCCAGGCTGTTGATGAAGTCGTTGCCGGCGCCCCCTTTGACGGCCTCGCCGTCGCCGTCGCCGATCCATTGCCACCGCAAACCCTGCACCGGGCCGACGTAGGCCGATGCCTCGCACATCGCGGCGTTGCCCGAGGTGGCGTCCGTGACCGCGAAGACGGTATCGACCTTGGCCCCCGGCGTCGCGTCGGGCGCCAGCACGACCGTCATGTCGCCGAAGGCGAGCTGTTCCACGTTCCGGACCGTGTCGGTCCCGTCCGGGCCGGCGACGGTCACCTCGCCGGGGGCCGTGTGCGTGATGGTGTAGGAGGAGCGCGGCGCGCCGTACAACGCCGTGTCGCGCCCGTCGCCACCGTCGAGCAGGTTGTTGCCCGCTCCGCCGCTCAAGGTGTCGTCTCCCCCGTTCCCGTCGAGCGTGTCGTTGCCCTGCTTGCCGTACAGAACGTCCTTCCCGGCGGTTCCCGTCAGCGTTTCCGCCGTGTCGATGCCGGTGTCGGGCACCGCCGTGGGGGGATGATTCACGTCGGAAAGCGTCGCGGTGAAGACATCGGCCGCGCCGTTGGTGTCTCCGGCGACGAGATTGCTGGCGGCGCTCGAATAGGCGATCCGGTGACCGTCCGGCGAGAACACCGGGCTTCCGGAGGCGCCATTCCCTTGGGTGCCGTCGGCCTTGGCGCTGATCCGCGTCACGGCCCCGGTCGCCAGATCCTTCACGAAGACGTCCCGGACGCCGTTGGTGTCGCCGGGGACGAGATTGCTCGCATCGCTGGAGAAGGCGACCCGGCGGCCGTCCGGCGAGAACACCGGCTCCGAGGAGGCTCCGTTGCCCCGGGTGCCGTCCGCCGCCGACGTGACGGCCGTCACCGCCCCGGTGGTCAGGTCCTTCACGAAATAGTCCGCAAGACCGTTGGTGTCGCCGGGCGTGAGGTTGCTGGCCGTGCTGGAGAACAGCAGCTTGCTGCCGTCCGGCGAGAACACCGGGCTCCCGGAGCCGCCATTCCCTTGGGCACCGCCGGCGTTCACGCTGACCCGCGTCACGGCCCCGGTCGTCAGATCCTTTACGAAGACGTCCTCGACACCGTTGCTGTCACCGGAAACGAGGTTGCTGGCCGTGCTGGAGAAGGCGACCTTGCGGCCGTCCGGTGAAAACCGCGCGTTGTAGGAGGCCCCATTGCCCGGCGTGCCGTTCGCCGCGGACGTGACCGCCATGACCGCCCCGGTGGCCGGATCCTTCACGAAAAAGTCCTCGACGCCGTTGCTGTCGCCGGGGACCAGATTGCTGGCCGTGCTGGCGAACAGCACCTTTCCGCCGTCGGGCGAGAGCGCCGGGCTGCTGGAAGCGCCGTTGCCTTGAACGCCGTCGGCCCGCACGCTGAGCCGCGTCACCACCCCGGTGGTCAGATCCCTCACGAACACATCGCGAGCGCCGTTGCTGTCGCCGGGGACGAGGTTGCTGGCGTCGCTGTTGAAAACGATCTTGTGGCCGTCCGGCGAGAACGCCGCGCTGGTGATGTTGTTCCCGACGGAACTTTCCGTGCCGGGGACGACCCGCGTCACCGCCCCGGTGCCCAGATCCTTGGTGTAGACATCAAGCCACCGGTTGTTGCCGTCGGGGACGAGGCGGGAGTAGCTGCTGAAGGCGACCTTGCTGCCGTCCGGTGAAAACACCGCTCCGAATGAGTAGCTGGTCCCCGGAGCACCATTCGCAGTCGAATCGACCACCGTCACCGCCCCGGTGGACAGGGTCTTCACGACAATGTTCGTCACGCCGTAAGGGGTGTTGACCGCCGGCGCGCTGTAGAAGAGCACGTCGCCGCCGTCCGGAGAGAACATCGGTCTGAGAGAGTCATTGCTCCACTGAGCGCCATCGGCCTTGCGGCTGACCAAGCTGACATCCGAGACCATAAGTTCTGCCATTCAATCCTCCGTCCTGGAATTCGGACCGAAACATCGAAATCGCAAACAAAATCCATGTGATTTTCTGTCTGCGTTTGACGCCATGCGATCCGACACCTTCGCGCTTCTTTCATTATGGCAGCTGGACGAGCGCCAGCGCTTATCATTGCGCGTTATGATTTCCCGAAGGAGAGTTAAGAAGAGCCGCTTCGGGATCTATGCTCAATCATTCGGATGAATTTCGGCGGTAGCGTTTCTGCGTCGCCGGGTCCATTCGCGTTGACACCACTCTGCCCGCCCCATCCATTGAGAGGAGCTTGGCGGTTGTCATGCCGTCGCGCCGAAGCGTTGACACGTCCGCCCCCTGTTCATCGTTATGCCCGGCCTTGAGCCACGGGTGTCCGCGGCGATTCCGAGACTCCTCCAAGCCGGCGTGGGTGGCCGGGTCAAGCCCGGCCGTAACGACGAAAAGAGGTGCGGGCAGTTGTCTTTGCTACGATAACGCGATAAGCAAAAACCTTGCCGGACACCCGTGGGCTTGACCCGGCTATGACGGAAATGGGGAGGCGATTGACTTTCCGCGGGGATGACGATGGAAGAGGGTTGGAAACCCAATTCCGTCCGCGACCGGCCGTAAATATTCGTACACGCATCGCTTGGACCGCGGCGGCGCAGGACGCGCAGAAGTCAATCTTTGGTTGAAGTCGTCGTCTGTGACCATAGAGAGCGAAAGTTCCGCCCGGCTATGGTCAAAATCCGCACATTCGCGTATTCTATTGCGCACCCGTCAAATGGAAGTTACCAGTCTGGCAAATCGACCGGCCGAAGCAATTGCTCTGGGCATCCCTGCATCATGTTAGAGAAGCGTGATACTCTCATAGTCGTAGAAGATGACCCGGTCACTCGCTCGATGATTGCGGGCTATTTTACGCGGGAAGGCTTCAACGTTTTTCAGGCTGCCAGTGCCGCCGAATGCCGGGCCTTGGTCCGCGCCAGGAAGGTCGACCTGATCTTCTTGGACATCCAGTTGCCCGATGGCAGCGGATTGGCGCTCGCGCAGGAAATCCGGGTGGCAAGCCCGGTGGGCATCATCTTCGTCACCCAGCAGGACAACGAGACCGACCGCATCATCGGGCTCGAACTGGCCGGGGACGACTACGTCACCAAACCGGTGAACCTGCGCGAGCTGCTGGCCCGGTCGCGCGCCCTGATACGGCGCCGCGCGCTGGAACGAGGCTCCGTGCGCCGCAGTTCCATCGTGTCCATGGGGGCGTTGCTGCTGGACTTCACGCGGCGGGAGGTCGCGGTGCGCAACGGGGAACCGATCCGCCTGACGCGGGCGGAATTCGACCTGCTGGCCGCCCTCATCGAGGCGGACGGGCGCCCCCTGGGCCGCGACTACCTGATCGAGGTGGTGAGCAACCGCGATCAGGTGAGCGATCTGCGCACCGTCGATTCCCTTGTCGCACGCCTGCGCCGCAAGATGGCGCCGGTGCATGAAAGCGGGGCCGACGTCATCGTCACCGTTCCCGGCATCGGCTACAAGCTCGGCGTCACCGTCAGCCCCGAGATCTGAGTCAGCCCCGAGATCTGACCTCGCGGCGCGCGGCCTGCGCGAGCGCGTCGAGCGACGCGCGCCGCTGGTGCCGGAGCGCCGCGATCCGGGCCATGTCGACGGTCGCGGACAGGGCCGCCTCTGCCTCGAGGGCGGCGGCCGCGCCGGACAGCCGGATCAGGCCAAGCGCGCCGGCCGCGCTGCGCAGCCGGTGGACGTGCGCCCGAACCCCCGCGACGTCCCGCAGCGCCGCGGCCTCCTCCACCTCGACGATGCATTGCCGCGACATCCGGCCGAACAGCCGGACCAGCCGGACCAGTTCGGCGATCCCGAGGATCCCGTGCTGGACGCGCAGGAAGTCGAGGTCCAGCCAGTCCGCCGGGCCGTCGCCCAGATCGGCGGCGACCGACGCCGGGCCGACCTGCCGCGCGAGCGCCTGCCGAACCGTGTCGAGGTGGAGGGGCTTGCTCACCACCGCCTCCACCCCGGCCTCCCGGCAGCGCCGCCGCGTGTCTTCGGTCACGTCGGCCGTCATGGCGATGAAGCGCGTTCCAGCCTGCCGGACGTTCGGCAGCGTGCGCAGGCGGCGGATCGCCTCGATCCCGTCGATGCCCGGCATGTGGACGTCCATCAGGATCAGGTCGAAGCGTGTTTCCGCCGCGGCCTCGATGGCGGCCAGCCCCCCATCGGCGACCGACACGCGGTGGCCGAGCCTGCCGACCAGCGCCAGCCCGACCTGCCGGTTGATCGGATCGTCGTCGACGAGAAGGATGTCCAGCTCCGGCCCGGTCCCCCTCCCCTCCCCCGGCGAGCCGTCCGGAGCCGGAACCGGCACGGTTTCCTCCGCCACGGCTTCGACCGGAACGGTCAGGCGGAAGGTGCTGCCGGCGCCCACCGCGCTGTCCACCGTCAGGCTGCCGCCCAGCATCGTCGCGATCCGCCGGCAGACCGCCAGCCCCAGCCCGGTGCCGCCGAACCGCCGCGTGATCGAATCGTCCGCCTGCACGAAGTCCTGGAAGATCGCCTCGTGCAGGTCCGGCGCGATGCCGATGCCCGTGTCGGCGACGACGAGGTGCAAAAGGCCGCCGTCTCCCTCGCCTTGTTGCGTCACGTCCAGCGAGACGGTGATCCGCCCCTCCGGCGTGAACTTGACGGCGTTGCCCAGCAGGTTGTGCAGGACGCGCGTGATGCGGACGCGGTCGCAGCGGATCGCCGCCGGCACGCCGGTCCCGATGGACAGGTCCAGCCGGACGCCGTTCGCCGCGGCCTGCACCGAAAACAGCGCCACCGCGCTGGTGACGAGGTGGCGCGGGTCGAGGACGCCCAGCTCGACGGACTCGCTTTCAGCCTCGCAGCGCCCGTATTCCAGGATGCTCTCGATCAGGCTGACCAGAACGTTGCCGGAGTTGCGGGCGATGTCCAGGTAGCGGCGCTGCTCGTCATCCATCCGCTTCGGGTCGAACAGCTGGAGCATGCCCAGCACGCCGTTCAGGGGCGTGCGGATCTCGTGGCTGACGACCGCCAGGAAGCGCGACTTCGCCCGGTTGGCCGCCTCGGCCTCCTCCATCGCGCGGCGCGCGCCGGCCTCGCCGGCGACGGCGCGGGCGCGCTCGGTCTCGACCTCGGCGGTGCGCTGCGCCACCTGGCGCTCCAGCTCGCGCTGGCGGCGGCGGAGCAGCGCGGTCCGCACATGCACCGCAGCGGCCAGCAGCGCCAGCGTCGCCGCCGCCGTGACAAGCCGGAACCAGAGCGTCTGGTGCCAGGCGGGCAGGACCCGGATGTCCAGCGAAAGCGGGGTTTCGTTCCACACGCCGTCGCGGTTCGTCCCGCGCACCGACAGGCGGTAGGACCCGGGCGGCAGGTTGGTGTAGGCCGCCGTCCGGCTGTTGGCGTCCGCCATGGTCCAGCGTTCGTCGAACCCCTCCAGCCGGTAGGCGTACCGGTTGCGCTCCGGCGCCGAGAAGTCCAGGGCGGCGAACTCGACCTGGACGCTGCGGCTCTCCGGGGTGATGGTGATGGGCTCCCCGCCCGGTGGGACGGGAACCGGCTGGCCGCCGACCCGCAGCTCCGTCGCAACGACCGGGGGCTGGAATTCCCAGTGGGGCAGCCGGCCGGGCCTGACCACGGTCATCCCGCCGAAGCCGCCGAACAGCAGCGTGCCGTCGGGCAGGCGCGCGCCCGAACCCGCCCAGTGGGTCCGGATCCCGGCGCCGTCCATCGGGCCGAAGCTGTGGACGGACAGGGTCCGGGGATCGACCGCGGCGAGGCGGTCGCCGCCGCCGACCCAGATCAGCCCGTCCTTGCCCTCCTGCAGCACGGTCACCGTGTCGTGCGGCAGCCCGTCGGCGGTGCCCAGCGTGCGGAAGCTGGCCGGCCCCTCGGACGGCAGGGTGAGAATGCCGATGCCGCCGGCCGTGCCGACCCACAGCCGCCCTTCCCGATCCTCCAGCAAGGTGTTGACGATGTCGTTGGGCAGGCTGGCCGGATCGTCCTGATCGTGCAGGAAGCGACGGAAGGTCCCCCGCCCGGCGTCGAACAGGTTCAGGCCCCGCTGGGTGCCGACCCAGAACCGCCCCTGACGGTCGCGCAGCAGGGACTGCACGCTGTTGTCGCTGAGGCTGTCCGCGCGGTCGGGGTCGTGGCGGTGGATCTGCGCCGTCCCGCGGTCCGGATCGATGCCCGGATCGATGCGGGCCAGCCCCATGCTGCCCCCGGCCCAGAGGTCCGCGCCGTCCGCCATCAGCGACAGGATGCTGGCCTTGTCCAGCGGGCCGAAGGCCGACACGACGCCCGTGTCCGCCGCCATCCGGTGCAGGCCGCGCGTCGTCCCCAGCCAGACGTCGCCGTTCGCCGGCGCGGCGATGGCCTGGACCATCTGCCGGGGCAGGCCGTTTGCCGCTGGAGCGTTTCCTGCTGGGCCGTTTCCTGCCGGACCGCTTCCTGCCCCACCGGCCCCCATCGGACTGAACGGCGCGACGACCTCGGCGACGCGGCCGGCGGCGGGGTCGAGCAGAGCGACCCCCTCGTCGCGGAACCCCAGCCAGACCTTGCCGTCCGCGCGCACCGCCATGCTGCGCACATATTTTCCCGGAAGGCCGCCGCCTTTCGCGGGAAGGACCGTCAGGATGCCGTGGTCCCGCGGGTTGTGCCGGTCCACGCCCCCCAGGCCGCTGGCCCAGACCAGCCCGGAGCGGTCGACCAGCAGGCCGAGGATGGAATCGTCGGCGATGCTGCTGGCGTTCGCCGGGTCGTTGCGGAACCGGCGCGAGGCGCCGGTGGCGGTGTGCAGCTCGTGGATGCCGCCGCCGAACTCGCCGATCCACAACAGCCCCGGTTCCGGCTCGACGATGGCCGTGACCCGCTGGCCGGAGGGCGCCGGGTCGCGGAGCAGCCGGGCGCCGCTCCCGTCCGCCACGCCGACCCGGCCGGTCGCGGTGCCGAACCAGACCGTGCCGGACGTGTCCTCGTAAAGCGCCGTTGCCACCACCGGGCCGGCGTCGGCCGGCGCCTCCACGGTCCGGAAGCGGTCCTCTCCCGGAGCGCGGCGGCGCAGACCGTCCTGGGTGCCGAGCCACAGCGCCCCGCTTCGGTCCTGGAGCACGCTGCGGATCTCCCCGCGCGGAAGGCCGATCGCGGCGGGATCGTCGCGCCGCCATTGTCCGGACGCGCCGTCGAGATGGGCCAGCCCGCTGTTCCCCACGGCCCACACGCCGCCCCGGCCGTCCCCCGCAAAGCCGCTGAGGCGGCCGATCCCGCTCCCCTGGTCGCGGTGGGTGATGAAGCGCTCCCCATGCGGGTCGTAGCGCGCGACGAGGCCTGACGCCGTTCCCAGCCAGAGCCGCCCCTGCCCGTCCACGGACAGATGCGTGACGATGTTCTCCGGCAGCGAATCCGGGTCACCGACGCGGTGGCGGAAGACCCGCATGCGGTACCCGTCCCAGCGGGCCAATCCGCCGGGCGTTCCGATCCAGATGAACCCGTCGCCGTCCTGGGCCAGCGCCGACCCGACCGAGTAGGGCAGTCCCTCGGCCGGACCGAAATGGCTGAACAGCGAACTGGACAGGCCCGCCCAGGGATCCGACGCGTCCCCGGCCTGCGCCAAGGGCGCCGCGAGCATAAGCGCGGCCGTGCCAAGCGCGTGCATCAGCCGGAGTGCGATCCGCATGACCAATAATTATCCCGTGCCAGACGCCGTCCAGCCAGCCTTATGGCAGATCCACGCCCCGGCTGTCCTGTGCGAAGCGGCGGTGCGGAACGCGACATGTCCCGCCGCGCGCCGGCTCTGTTGCCCTGCGGCCCGAACGGGCGCTCTTCGGACGGAAGGTGATCGAAAAATGGATCAACCGCTTCGCATTCCCGTGCCCCTGGACTTCCGGCCCGAACAGCAACGGCTTCCATTTTGCGATCGGCTCAAGGCTGCCAGCTTCCGCAACAGATGCTTGTTCATTTCGGTTATCAAATTTACCTTCGATAATCGTCGTGAGGCATTAAGCATTCAATGGCGTGTAAATAAGCAGTTATAGCAACTTTTAATTTAGTAACCAAGCCGAGAGGAGATGCCGATGACCAGCCCCCACGCCCCGCGCCCGGCCGACGAACTGACCTTCCTGGCCGGAATGCCTTCGGCCCCGGCTCCGACCTCCTCTCTGTATGTGGTGAAGCGGCAGCAGACGCTTGCGAAAGGCGTGCGGCGCACGGTCAGCGGCGTTCATCTGGAGATCAATGAAGGAAGTGATCTCCAGGCCTTTCTAAGCGCAACGCGGACGCGGGTCAGCAGCCCCGAGACGGTAATCTTGACCGTGCGGGAGGTCGATATCTTCTGCGACACGCTGGACCTCAACTGCCGGCTGGACCTGCCGCAGTGCGACATCCGCATCTTCGCGCGCAGCCTGAACTTCGGACCCAAGGGCGTGATCGACACCTCCGCCCTGGAGTATGTCAGCAAAAGGGCAAGCGAAGCCCTGCACGAGCCTCCCACGGAAGCCAAGGACGGATATCCGGGACAGAACGCCGGGAACGTGACCCTGTACGTGAAAACCGCTGATCTCAGGGTCGCGCAAGCCCCCTGCATTCTCGCCAGGGGCGGCAAGGGACAAGGTGCCGGCCTTGGCAAGGATGGCCGGTTCGACGGTCACTCCATGCCGGCGTTCGAAGGCAACAAGCCGATCTTCCATGATCGGGAACGAATGATGAGAAGACGGGGGTCTAACGGCCCGCTCCCTGGCTTGGACCACAAAGACTGGTATGTCACCGTCAGATTCGATACGCCGGCACGGTTTTACGAAATGGAATTCAGCCGGAACGCGCTCACATCGAACGATTTCGTCAGAGAAGGTGACCCAAACACACTCCCCGGACATGGAGACCCCGCCCTGAAGCCCGGTCGGCCGGGCGCCGGGGGCAGGGGCGGCACGATTCGCAGCAGCGTTCCCGCGTTCGAAGGCCATGTGCAGAACCCCGGCGGGGCGGCTGGCGCGCTGGCCGATCCCGTCAAGGGAGGACGTGGCGGCACCCCAAGGAAGAGTTGCAAGTACACCGGTTTCGCGGAAACGTTCTTTTATAACGAAACGTGCTTTTTGCACCGGTGGGTCCCCTACGATTTTTTCGAAACGCAGGACGGGGAAAGCTTCGATCCCCCCGGCAAGGACACGACTCCCGGCGCCACTCCGCCGTTCGAGCACGACGCCGATCCTCGCCGTTGGCTTCACCCGATGCAGGTGCAGCGCGTCCTTGCCTTCGCGCGCGACGCCTATCTGGGCGGCGACCGGGAGGGCGTGAAAACGCTTTTGACCGAATACGCCGAGGACCTGCGGGCGCTGAAGGAGACCGCACCGGGCTGGGATGACCGTCCCGCCCTACCCCTGGCTGCGGCGCGGGCCGAAATCGCCGCCATGCTCGGCCACATCGCCGCCCAGCTCGACTATTACGGGAATCCGGCGGGGTTTATGCCGCTGCTGTCCCTGCCGAGCGCCATGCGGCTGTACGAAATCGAAGTGAAGAACACGGTGCGCACGTTGCTGCTCTCGCGCTGGCTGACAGCGGAGGCGAACGCGCACCGCACGGCCGCGGCCGGGATGACGGCGATGATCCTTCAGACCAACGACTCCACGGCGTTCATCGCCGGGAACGTCGAGAAGGCGGAGGAGTCCATCCGCATCCTCAGCGGTTCCCTGGATGCCCTGGTGTCGAAGATCGCGGATCTGACCGGCCGGATCAAGACGCTGGAAAAGCGTCTTGAGGCCGACGCCACCGCCACCGCGTCGACCCGGGCGCGGATCAAGGGAATCATCAAGATCGCCGGCGCCATCACCCAGCTCATACCGGTGGGCCAACCCTATCTCGGATCGGTCGGCAAGCTGGCGGACGTCATCACCGACTTCGATTCCGGCAAGTACGAGGAATCGGCCAAGAAGATCAGCGCCGTCGTAGCAAAAGCGAAGGACGCCATCGTCGACCACCGCAAAGTGCGCGCCGAAACGCTGGACACGTTGAAGAAGGAACAGGAGACGCTGATAAAGGAACAGGAGGCGCAGAAGAAGGAAAAGGAGAAGCTGGACCAGGAAGTGAAGGCGTTCGAGCCCGACGTCGACGGCAAGCAGCGTGAGCGCGGCAAGGCGGTGGTGAAGCCCCCCGCGGAGAAGCCCGCCGAGCCGACACCGGAACAGAAGGCGGCAAAGAAGAAACGGAACGAACAGTGGAAGCAGGTCGGCGACAATCTCGGCGACGCGGTGACGCAGGTCGCCTCCGGAATCCGGCTCTTGCAGGTTCCCAAATCCGAAATTGACGGGGAACTGACCAAGCTGAAGCTCGAAAGCAAAGAGTGGAAGGAACTGGCCGCCGATCTGGAACAGCTTATGGAGCGCAAGGCCGCGATCTTCAAGAATCTGGCGGAGACGCTGCCGGCGGTGACCGAGGGTTACGCACGCATCGCCACCAACACGGCGGCGGTCGCCCGATTGCAGGAGCAGAAGGGCGCGGCATTGGAAGCGCTGGAACCGGAATCGGTCCTCTTCATCGAGGACATGGCGCAACGCGCGCGGTTGACGCTCCAGCACGTGCTTTACCTGACGGTCCGCGCGTTGGAAAGCACGCTGTTCCGCGAGGTCAGGGTCGACTGGTCGCTGAACGAAATCCTCCAAAAGATCGCCGACACGCTGGAAACCTCCAAAGACTGGAGCCCTGCGGCCTTCAGCCAAAATGTCGACACGCTGGAAACCATGTTCAGCGACATCCGCAGAAAGGTCCGCGAGGAACTGAGGGAAAGCCTGCAGAACGGCCTGCCGGGCGCCTTGCCTCTGGAGGTCGGGATCAGCCGGACGCAGAACGCCGCGCTGCTGGAGGAGCTTGAGGCCACCGGCCGGATTCGGCTGGACCCGTTGGCGCTCGGGCTGGTGCCGCCGACGATGGAACGGGTGCGGCTGATCTCCGTGGATCTGGGCGCGCAGACGGCGGAGAACAAACGGCTGCCAGGGCTGCGGTTCGACCAGAAGGGTCCGCCCCTGCCGGAGAGCGGCAACCTGGAGATCACGCTGCGTGTCGGCAAGACCGGCGCCGTGCGCAGCGGCTCCAAGCTTTTCGGGGTCCATCACGACGCCCCACGGGAATGGCGTTGGATCTACGGCTTCAGCGGCGCCGCCGAACAGAAGGCGGCGCCCACCGCCGCCACGCTGGACCAGCTCAACCTGCTGCTGGAGGACACCAAGGTCGAGATCAAGGAGAAGCTGGCCATGCCCGTCGCCTGGTCCGACCTGGAACTGGAGGTCAATTACCCGACCAGCCTGCCCCCCGAACGCCGTCCGCGCATCGAACGGCTGCTGCTGTCCTTCAAGGTCGATGGCGCCCCCGCCGCCGACGGCGTCTTCGTCCTGGACGTGCGGACCGACAACCCGTACGTGACGCTGACCGTCGACAAGGAAGACCTCAACGGCCGCACCAACGGCCGTGGCCGTCTGTACCGCCTTTACCCGAATGGAACCACGGTGCGCCTGGGTTTCTCAGGGGATTCGCCGATCCCGTTCGCCGGCTGGCGGGCCACCGCCGGGCGGCACCTGGCCATGTCCCAAGGCGCCGACCCGCAGTCGATCGTGATCGACATGACGCAGCACGTGGTCGCCGAGTGTAATTTCCGGGCGCCGCCGCCGGCCGAGCCCGCCAGGACCAGACCGCGGGTGCGCGACCCGCGGGAGGACACGGTGATGGAATCGGCGTGGGCCGTCAGGAACCGGATGCCCACGTCGTTCGCATCGTTCGGGGCCGCCGCCCCCGAAATCGCCGAAACCGAAACCGCCGAAACCGAGAACGCCCTGCCTCTGGTGCTGGCCGCGGCGCCGGTGGAGGCGGTGCACGCCGGTCCGGGGGAAGAGTTCCCCGTCGTCGCCGCGCTCTCCCCGGACTATGAGCTGCTGGAGGAGACGGCGTCTGGCGGCTGGTGCAAGGTTCTGTCGGGGATGAGCATCGGCTACGTCCGGGTTTGAAGCGGATTTCGATCCGCTTTGGACCGCGACTGCGATCCCGGCCGCTCATGCGGCCGGAAACCCCCTCCCGGCATTCTGTTCACGCGATGCGGAGGAGTCCGGGCGGCATGTCCGGAGGCCTCCGCCGCCCCCGGACACCGCATCGGGAAAACCAGCCCGAAACCGACCGGCGGCCCACCGCGTCTGCGTGGCGGCGTCAGAAATCGTGGTCGACCGGGACGGAGGACACCTCGGCCGGCATGTCGTCGAAGAAGAACGACACCGGCACATCGAGAATGCGGGCAAGGTCGAACAGGCGGGACGCGCCGATGCGGACAACGCCGTGCTCATACCTCTGAACCTGCTGGAAGGTCAGACCGATGGCTTCGCCGAGCTTCTGCTGGCTCATGGCCAGCTGGGTTCGCCGCAACCGGATGCGGGAACCGACGTGAGCGTCGATCGGGTTCGGCTTGTCACGATGGAGGCCGCGCCGCGGAATACCACTCGGCATGTTTGTCATTCTGCACCTTTGCGTTTGGGGTCCCTCGTCGAGGGCAGTCGAGGGAGTTTGGGTGAGGCGGGATGCGAGGCTCCGGCGTGGCGCTGATCGGGCCGTCCGGAAATGAACGAGCGCGATCACCTGCACACCCCATCAGCACATCTATAAGGTGTGCTTATTGCAACAAATAGGATCATGGAGGGAACTTATAAACGTTATATGTCAGTTGGGTTGCAGAGTGCCGCAACCCATGCGGCGATGCAAACCAATTGAGGGCATGACGCAAACGGAAAGGGTCCAGGGTTCTTGGACACGGAATGGCTGTGCTTGCGGGAGGGGGCAAGGCGCAAGCAGAAACCTTGCCGGACACCCGTGGCTCAAGCCCGGCCATGACGATGGAGAGCCCGCGCGTGTGGGCGTTTCGGCTCGACGGTATCAGCGGGCTTTGGTCGGATCGCCGTACTGCACCGCCTGCCCTTCCGCAGGCGCTTTGATGCCGAACCGTCCGGCCATCTGGCGCAGCGCGTCGCGGTCCTTCTGGATGCTCACGAGGCTGATGATGGCGTAGGTGGCAAGCTCGCGGTCCGGCGTGTTCGACGCCTCGGTCTGGTAAAGGTCAGCGATGCGGTCGTGGATGCGCAGCTGCGCCTCGATGTAGCCCTTGGCGAAGGCCTCGCCGCTCGTCCCGGACAGGGACTTGACCGCGTCCTGGGTCATGCCCTCCTGGGCATTCGCCGGGTTGGTCACCGCCCCGGCCGCGCCGAAGCGGTCGGCGCGGTCCGGCTTCAGCTGATCGGCGGGCCGCAGGGTGCGCCCCCCGGTCAGGCGCTTCAGGTGCTCGGCGAGCTTCGCGTGGGTGTCCGCGATGCCCTTCGCCAGCGTTTTCATCGCGTCGTCCGGCGCCTTCTCGGCCGCCAGACGCCCAAGCTCCATCTGGCCCTGGCTGGCCGCGAGCGCTTCCTTGAGAAACAGCGCGTCCTCGACCGGAATGGACTGGCCCGGCTGCGGCGGGACGCGCGGCGTCGGGTCGGGGCGCAGATTGGCCTGCGACCAGGCCGGTCCCGAGAACGCGGTGAGGCACAGCAGGGCGAGGGCGGCGATCTTGCGCATGATGGCTCCTGTTCCTTGAACGCTCAGCCGGTCAACTGGCGGTAGATGGCGGGCAGCGCCGCGGGCAGGCGCGCGACGTGCGGAAAGATGGCGTAGGCGCCGGGGCCGAAGATGTAGGGGAGATAGTCGCGCCCCTGTTCGTCCACGGTCACGCCGAACAGCTTCACCCCGGCCCGGCGCGCCTCCTGGACGGCGACGCGGGTGTCCTCGATGGCGTAACGCCCCTCGTAATGGTCGGTGTCGTTCGGCTTGCCGTCCGTCAGCACCAGCAGCAGGCGGTGCGTGTGCGGCCGCTTGTCCAGGAGCGCCGTGGCGTGGCGCAGGGCGGCGCCCATGCGGGTGTAGCTGCCGGGCTTGAGCGCCTGGATGCGGCGCACCACGCGCGCGTCGAGGCGCTCCTCGAAGTCCTTCACGGTGCGCAGGTCCACCCGGTGACGCCGGTGCGAGGTGAAGGTCAGGATGGCGTGCTCGTCGCCGCAGGCGGCCAGCCCGTGCGTCAGCGCCAGCAGCGCCTCCTTCTCCACGTCCAGCACGCGCCGCTCCTCGACGTAGCTGTCGGTCGACAGGGAGACGTCCACGAGCACGCAGACGGACAGGTCGCGGGCGATGGTGCGCACCGCCGTGAAGACCCGGTCCGAGCCGACGCCGCCCGCCCGCCGATCGGCAATCGAGCGGACCAGGGCCGAAAGGTCGAGGTCGTCGCCATCGGGCTGCCCGGTCATGATCTGGCGCCGCGGCCGCATCGCCTCGAACTGGCGGCGCACCAGACGTATGCGGCGCAGCGCGTCGTCGTCGGGGCGCCACTCCTCGCCTTCGAGCGCGGCGGGTTCGGCGACCACGCGGCAGTGGTCGGGAAGGTACCGGCGGCGCTTCCAATCCCATTCCGGGTAGGTGATCTCCGCGCGGAGCGGTTCGATGTCGGGTTCGCCCGGCGCGAGGTCGAGGTCGAGCTTCAGCTTGGTCGACGCCTTGCGCTCGTGCTGGCCCACCGCGATCTCGTCCAGATCCTCGGCCGCCTTGCGGGCGTTCTCCTCGTCATCGTCCTCGACCTTGCGGTTGAGGTTCACCATCTCGGCCAGCCCGAGAATCTTCTCGAACCGGTTCAGCATCAGCGGGTCGTCGCGTCGGGTCTGGTCACTGTCCCGGCGCGAGGCCTTGCGGCGCTTGCCGTCGCCCTCGCCGGCACCGCCCTCCTCCCCGGCCCCCTCCCCCGCCGGCTGTCCGGCGCGCGGCTCCGTGACCTCGCCCCACAGGGGAACGGGCAGGAAGGGGCGGTAGCCGGGTTCCGCGCGGAAGCGGTCGAGCGAAGCCGCCGGATCCGCGACGGCGGCCATCAGGGCCGGATCCGGAGCATCCCCGCTTCCGATCAGCGCTCCGACCAGCGCTTCCACCGCCGCCTCCCGCGCCGGCAGGCGGCGCTTTGGCCGAACCGCACGCAGAGCCTCGCAAAGACGGTGGTGCAACGGGCGCAGGCCCGGCCACGCGTCCAGCGCCCGCCCGGTCGCCCGATGCGCCGCGCGCAGGCGGGCAAGGTCGGCCTGGAGCGGGTCGGCGGGGGCGTCCCGCAGCGGCTCCGCGTGGGCGAAGAAGGCGGCCAGCCACTCGTACAGGCCCGCGTTGTCCTCCGGCGCCGGGAAGACGTCGATGCGGTCCGGCAGCTGGAGCGTGACGCCGTCGTACCGCGCGCGGTCGAGCTTCTCGGTGCCGAGCCCGAGGCGTTGCTTCAGGCCGAGGCGGTGGCTGGAGGCCTCGGCGGCGGCGCCCGCGACACGCACCGCTCCGGGGCCGCCCATCGCGCGGAACAGCACGCCCAGGCGGGTGCGCACGTCGTCGAGCCGGACCGCCGCGTCCGGATGGCGGGGGTAGGACGAGGCGGTGCCCACCAGACGGTGCCACAGCTGGCCGACGAACTCCTCGGGTTCCCAGATGGAGGCCATGGCATCCCTCAGCCCAGGGTCAGTTCAGCGACCCGCAGCAGCGCCTTCTTGACCTCGGGGTCGTCGGTCAGCGGCTCGATCATGGCGGCCAGGATCGCGTCGTCCCGCGGCATGCCGGAGCGGATGAGCGACGCGCCATAAACCAGCAGCCGGGTCGAGACGCCCTCCTCCAGATCCTGGCCCTTCAGCGCCCGCAGCGCGTTGCCCAGCCGCACCAACGGCGCGACCTGATCGGCGGGCAGGCCGCTCTCCTGGGCGACGATGGTGGTTTCGGCATCGGACGCCGGAAAGCCGAACTCGATGGCGACGAAGCGCTGGCGGGTGCTGGGCTTCAGGGACTTCAGAATGTTCTGGTAGCCGGGGTTGTAGGACACCACCAGCATGAAGTTCGGCGGTGCCTCCAGCAGCTCGCCCGTGCGCTCCAGCGGCAGGACACGGCGGTCGTCGGTCAGCGGGTGCAGCACGACGGTCACGTCCTTGCGCGCCTCCACCACCTCGTCCAGATAGCAGATGGCGCCTTCACGCACGGCGCGGGTCAGCGGCCCGTCCGTCCACACGGTGTCGCCGCCCTTCAGCAGGTAGCGGCCGGTCAGGTCGGCGGCGGTCAGGTCGTCGTGGCAGGACACCGTGTAGAGCGGCCGGCCCAGCCGGGCCGCCATATGCGACACGAAGCGCGTCTTGCCGCAGCCCGTCGGCCCTTTCAGCAGCAGCGGCAGGGCGTTGTCGAAGGCGTGCCGGAACAGCGCCTCCTCGTTTCCGGTCGGGGCGTAGAAGGGGGCGGTCGCCGCCCCCGTCCGCGTATCGCTGTCGTTGGCCATCGCATCCGCCTATTCGGCCGGGACGACCGAGGGCTGCGTCCGGGAGGGCACCTGCTCGCGGGCCGGACCGAAAATCGAATAGATGAACATGAGCGCCGAGACGACCACGAACAGCCCCGCGCCCAGGCGCATCCAGTAGAACAGCGCCAGCTGCTCCTGCACCTCCATGTAGGTCAAGCCCATCACGCGCTGCAGATGGACCTGCACCACGCCGCCGAAGGTCAGCGTGAAGGTCATGAAGGCCATGGCCGAGCACATGATCCAGAAGCTCCACATGTTGAGCACCTGGTTGAACGGGGCGCGGTTGCGCAGATGCGGCATGGCGTAGGTGATGATCGACAGGTTGATCATCACGTAGGCGCCGAAGAAGGCCAGATGGCCGTGCGCCGCGGTGATCTGGGTGCCGTGGCTGTAGTAGTTGACGAAGGACAGCGTGTGCAGAAAGCCCCAGACGCCCGCCCCGAAGAAGGCGAAGACCGGGGTGCCGAGGGACCACAACAGGGCCGCCTTGTTCGGGTGGTCGCGCCGGCCCTTCCAGGCCATCGTGAAGGCGAACAGCACCATCGCGAAGAAGGGCGCCACCTCCAGCGTGGAGAACAGCGAGCCGATCCACTGCCAATAGCCCGGCGCGCCGATCCAGTAATAATGGTGCCCGGTGCCCAGCAGGCCGGAGAACAGGGCCAGCCCGACGATGGCGTACAGCCACTTCTCCACCAGCTCGCGGTCCACGCCGGTCATCTTGATGACCAGGAACGCCAGGATGGAGGCCATCACCAGCTCCCACACGCCCTCCACCCAGAGATGGACGACGTACCACCAGTACAGCTTGTCCACGGCGATGTTGGCGGGGTTGTAGAAGGCGAACAGGAAGAAGATCGCCACGCCCCACAGCCCGAGCAGCAGGACGTTGGTGATCGCCGTCTTACGCCCGCGCATCACGGTCAGCGACACGTTGTAGAGGAAGATCAACGCGGCCACGACGATGCCGATCTTCACCCACAGCGGCTGCTCCAGGAACTCGCGGCCGCCATGGATGCCGAGCGCGTAGCTGATGACCGCGCCCAGCGCGCCGATCATCAGGATGGCCAGCTGCGCGTAGGCGAGCGTCGGGCTTTCGATGTCGCGTTCCGCCTCCTCCGGGATCAGATAATAGGCGGACCCGAAGAAGCCGAGCAGCAGCCACACGATCAGCGCGTTCGTGTGGATCATGCGCAGGATGTTGAAGGGCAGGATTTCGGACAGGAAGTTCGGGATGACGTAGACGGTTCCCGCCAGGGCGCCGAACAGCATCTGGACCCCGAACAGCGCCATGGCGCAGACGAAGTACCAGTAGGCGATGCGTTGCGTGGCGTATTTCACTCGGTGGCCCTCCCCCTCATACGGTTGGAAAATGATTACTTCCATCATTTTCCAGCCGTGAAACCCGACAGATCAATGCGTTAGCATTGATTGAAAGGGTGATACCGGCGGTGCCTTAAGGTGCCGACGGTATCAGCCCGCGATGTTCGGCGGCCAGCCCTGGGTCTTGACCCGGCTGGTCCATTCCAGGAAGTCGACGAGATCGTTGAGGTCCTGGTCGTTCAGGTTGAACTGCGGCATCTGGCGCCGGCCCTGGACGCCGCTCGGCTGCGACTGCATCCAGGCCTTCAGCGCGTCGCGCGCGCCCTGCGGGTCCTTGTCGCCGCCGTAGCGGACCCAGACGTTGCCGAGTTCCGGAGCGAAATAGGCCCCTTCCCCCAGCAACGTGTGGCAGTTGATGCAGGAGTTCCGCTCCCAGACGTGCTTGCCCCGGACCACGCCGTCGCTCAGCGTGGATTCGTCGGTGCTCGTGGTCCGCATGTAATAGTGGCTGTGGATCGTCAGGGCGACGAACACCACCAGAAAGAACGCCGAGCCGCCGTAGAAGATGTTTCTCGCCGCTGATTTGGTGAACCGTTCGGCCATTCCCTTCCCCTTAGCCGTGATCGATGGGCGCGCCTCAACCCGGGGAAACAGCGCGACCAAGCGTTACGACCAAAACGCAGAAGTATAGGCTCTTCGGGGCTAGGTTCAGGGTGGAGTAAAGCGACGGAAAACCTGACGGCGATCCGCGAACCACTTCACGGGACGTTGGCGCACAATTCGGAGATCATACCGTCGTGACGGGCTCATCCTGTCCGAGGAACAGGAATCACCTTAGCCGGACGCGGCGCTGTATGGTTGGCAGGCGGCGCCTTACGGCTGGCGGGCGGCGTACCAGGGCGGCGGGTGGACCGTCCGCCCCGTGTCGGCGAGCACCCGCTCGAACGCGACGGCGATCCCGAGAACGTCCTCGTCCGCGAAACGGTGCCCGACGATCTGGAGCCCCACCGGAAGCCCGTCCGACGCCAGCCCGACCGGCAGCGACAGGGCCGGGCACTGCGGCAGCAGGTTGAACGGGCAGGTCATGTCCAGCCCCCGGAACCGCCCGTCGGCGGTGGTGGCCATGTAGTCGTCGTCCGTTTCGCTCGCCGGCGGAGCGGTCACCGCGCAGGTCGGGCAGAGCAGCGCGTCGTAGCGTTCGAACAGCCCCGCCAGATCGCGCCAGATCGCGGTGCGCAGCACCTCCGTGCGCTTGTAGCCGGTCGCGTCCATGGCGAAGCCGCGCTCCATCATCGCGACGACCGCCGGGTCCATGCGCTCCCGGTGGGACGCCAGCCGGTCGCCGAAATAGGCGGTCATGAACACGCACCAGAGGTCGAACCACTGGTCGTTCACCGCCCGCGTCCAGGGGATCGCCACCTCGTCCACCGTGGCACCCGCGTTCCGCAGGTCCCGCACGGCATCCCGGATGGCGGCCTCCACGCCGGGCTGGATTTCGTAATAGCCGAGATCCATGGACAGCGCGAAACGCCGGCCCTCCAGCCGGCCGGCGCGGGCCTTCTCGCCGGAAAAGCGGAGCGGGACGGAGGAGATGTCCTCGTCGCTCGGCCCGGCCGCCGCCTCCATGAAGGCCACGGCGTCGTCCACCGTGCGGGCGAGCGGACCGAAATGCGAGATGTTGTCGAAGACGCTGGGAAGGATCGTCATCGGAATGCGGCCGAGGCTGGGCTTCAGCCCGACCGTGCCGCACAGGGCGGCGGGGATGCGCACCGAACCGCCCATGTCCGTGCCTTCGGCGAAGGGAACCACGCCCGCCGCGACCGCCACGGCCGACCCGCCCGACGACCCGCCGGACGTCCGGCTGGGATCCCAGGGATTGCGCGTCACGCCCCAGCGCGGGCTGGCCGTGAAGCTGGAATGCGCGAATTCGGGCGTCGTCGTCTTGCCGATCAGGATCGCGCCGGCCTCCTGAAGCCGCCGGATGCACAGCGCGGTCTCCTCCGGCGTCCAATCCGGCACCGACCAGGAGCCGAGCGTGGTCGTGTCGCCGGCGGTCGGGGTCAGATCCTTGGCCGCGAAGGGCACGCCGTGCAGGGGGCCGGTCGGCTCACCCCGCGCCACGGCCTGGTCCGCCCGCCGCGCCGCGTCGAGCGCCTGGGCCTCGCGGATCAGGGTGAAGGGGTTCAGCGGCCCGGTCAGCGCCTTCGCGCGGTGGATGGACTCCGCCACGACGTCCTCCGCCCGGAACCGTCCGGACCGGATTCCGTGGGCAATGGCCGTCGCCGGCAGATCCAGCGGGTGCCCGCCCGGCCGGTTTTCCGCCCGATCGCGGGCGTCCAAAGGCATCGAATTCATCGCAACCCCGTGAGACGAAAGGGGAAGAAAGGGGACTTGGAAACACGCGCATCCCTATGCAACCATGCACGGGAACACCGTTCCGTCGGCGTCAGGAGAAGGTCAGCGGCCCGCATGCAGTCCTCGTTCGAATCCGGCGCGGCGATCCCTCCACCCTTCGGCCATCCACCCTTCGGGACGTGGAACGAGGCAGTCGGCCGGGTGGTCGAGGCGACCGGCACGCCGGACTTCCCGCGGGCGCTCGAAGCCGCGCTCGGCCTGCTGGCGCCGTTCCAGATGATGAACGGCTTCCACTACTCGCCCGACGGGCGCGCCTTCGACCTGTGCAACGACCGGATCAGCGCCGACCGCGGGATCATCGTCGACCAGTATCTCGCCGGGGCCTATGTCCTCGACCCCTTCTACGACGCGACCCGACTGCCGGGGGCTGAGCGGCTGATCACCATGCGGCAGCTGGCGCCGGACAGCTTCGAACAGTCGGAATATTTCCGCGTCCATTACGCGGCGACCGGCATCGTCGACGAAATCGGGTTTCGGCTGGCGCTCCAGGGCGGGCACGCCGCCGTCCTGTCGCTGTCCCGCATCGGCGGGGAGGCGGCCCTGTTCTCCGCGGACGAGCTGGAACGCCTGCGGGCGGCGGCGGCCCTCGTCTGCGCGCTCGGCGAGCGGCATTGGGGCTCCGTCCCGGCTTCCGCCGACACGGCGGCGCAGGACGGAACGCCGCGGCGTTTCGAACACCCGCTGCTGACCCGGCGGGAACAGGAAATCGTGACGCTGATTCTGAAGGGGCATTCCAGCCTGTCGATTGCGGCGGTGTTGTCGCTGTCGCCCGACACGGTGAAGGTCCACCGGCGGCGCATCTACGCGAAGCTGAAGATCTCAAGCCAGGGCGAGCTGTTCCGCACCTTCCTGGCCGACCATCTGGCGGATCGTTTGACGACTGCCGGCCCGGCGTGACCGGCAGTCGTCAGGAAAGGCGCCGTCAGGACAGCTTTTCGGCGAAGTCGATCTCCGGCGGGGCCTTGCGGAACAGGGCCGTCAGATAGCCGAGATACAGGACCCCGACGGTGATCCAGACGAGGCCCAGGATCTTCGCGTTGTCGTCCAGGTTCGCCAGCAGATACAGGTCGCAGACCGCCGCCAGGGCCGGAATGGCCAGCCCGACCAGCGCGCCGGCCGCCCGGACCGTCGGTTCGCGCCGGACATAGAGCGCGATGACGGACAGGTTGACGGCGGTGAAGGCCAGGAAGGCGCCGAAGTTGATGAAGGAGGTGGAGGTCGTCACGTCCATCCACAGCGCCGCCAGCCCGATGACCCCGACCATGACCAGATTGATCACGGGGGTGTGCCACTTGGGATGCAGGCGCCCGAAGATCGCCGACGGCAGGACGCCGTCGCGGCCCATGGCGTACAGCAGGCGGCCGACGCTCGCCTGCGCGGCAAGGCCGGAGGTGAACTGCGCGACCACCAGCGTGGCCAGGAACACCGTGACGAACAGGTCGCCGCCGATGGCCTTGGCGATTTCGAAGGCGGCGGCGTCGACCGATTCGAACTGGGTGCCGGGGTGGACCAGCTGCGTCGCATAGGCGGCGACGATGAAGATGGCGCCCCCGGCCAGCGCGACGATCAGGATGGCCTTCGGCATCGTCCGCTTCGCGTCCTTCGTTTCCTCGGTCAGCGTCGAGATGGCGTCGAAGCCGAGGAAGGAATAGGCCGCGATGGCCGCGCCGGCGATGGAGGCGCCGAACGGCACGTCGGCCTGGAAGAAGGGGGTCATGGACACCAGCCCGCCCGGCCCGCTCGCGGCCATCACGGCACGCGCGGCCAGCAGGACGAAGGCGGCGAGCACCGCGAGCTGGATCACCATCAGGATGAAGTTGACCCGGCTGGCGAAGGCGACGCCGGCAAGGTTCACGACGGTGGTGAGGACGATGAAGCCGACGATCCAGATCCAGGTCGGAACGTCGGGGAAGGCCGAGGACAGATAGGCGGCGCCGATCAGCCAGATGACCATCGGCAGGAAGAAATAATCCAGCAGAACGGCCCAGCCGACCAGGAAACCGATGTTCGGGCTGAGCGACTTGCGGGCGTAGGTGTAGGCGGAACCGGCGACCGGGTAGACCCGCACCATCAGGCCATAGCTGATCGCCGTCAAAAGGATCGCGCCGGCCGCGAGGACATAGGACATCGCCGTCGTCCCCTCGCTGGCCGTCGCAAGCGCGCCGAAGGTGCCCAGCACGATCATCGGCGTCATGTAGGCAAGACCGAACAGCACGACGGACGAAAGCCCGAGCGTGCGGTCGAGTTTCACGCCTCCATTCATTACCACCTCCTGAGACATTCTCGTTCTTGCGACGCTTCGATCACAAGACGCCGGAGGACGGCGGCAGGATTGCCGACGGACCCGCTGCCTGTTCTGTCGCGCCGCTTTTTGTCGCAGGCAGGGTGGGGCCGACGGAACGCCCCGAACAATAACCCCAAGGTGTTACAAATCGGCCCGGATGTCGTCGGCGGGCGGCGAAGCCGACAGGCGGCCTCGCCGTGAACCGTGTGTGTTCAGGAGCACTCTCCGGGCGATCAGACTCCCGGCGATCAGACTCCGGGCGATCAGACCTGGGCCATGCCGCCGTCGGCGAACAACTCGACGCCGTTGACGAAGCTGCTGTCGTCGGACGCCAGGAAGACCGCGGCCTTGGCGATTTCGTCGGGATCGCCGACGCGGCCCAGCGGCACCTGCGCCGCCAGATAGTCCACCAGCCCCTGCTGCTGCGCGGCATCCGGGCCGGCCAGTTCGACCAGACCCGGCGTGCGGATCGGGCCGGGGCTGAGCGTGTTGATGCGGATCCCGCGATCCTTCAGGTCCAGGATCCAACTGCGGGCGAAGTTGCGCACCGCCGCCTTGCTGGCGCTGTAGACGCTGAAGGCGGCCGTGCCCATGCTGCCGGCGGTCGAACCGGCGAGGATCACCGAGGCACCGCGACCGAGCAGCGGCAGCGCCTTTTGCACCGTGAACAGGACGCCCTTCACATTGCGGTTGAAGGTGTCCTCGTACTGTTCCTCCGTAATGGCGCCCAGCGGCAGCATGCCGCCGCCGCCGGCGTTGGCGTAGAGCACGTCGATGCGGCCCTTCTCGGCCTGGATTTGGGCGTAGAGCCGATCGAGGTCGGCGAGGTCGGACGAGTCCGCCCGGACGCCGGTCGCGGCGCCGCCGGCCGCGGTGATCGCGGCGACCGCGGCGTCCAGTTCGGCCTCGCGGCGGCCGGTGAGATAGACGAAGGCGCCTTCCGCGGCAAAGCGCTTGGCCGCGGCGAGGCCGATGCCGCTGGTGGCGCCGGTGACGAGGGCGATCTTGCCGTCAAGCTTGCGTGACATTTGCGGGCTCCGTGTCCGTGATTGTGTGTTTGGGCTGGTCACAAAGCTATCGACGGCCGGATCGCATCGAAATAGAAATGACTGAAAACCATCGTTGCAGATTTGTCGATGTCGAAGCTCCCTGATTTCGAAGGTTTGGCGATGTTCGCCAAGGTGGTGGAGGAACGCTCCTTCGCCGGTGCGGCCCGCGCCATGGGGGTCTCGGTCGCCACCGTGTCGCGCGCGGTCAGCCGGCTGGAGGAGCGGCTCGGCGCGCGGCTGTTCAACCGCACCTCCCGCCGTCTGGCTCTGACGGATGTCGGCCATTCGCTGGCCGAGCGCGCGACGCGCCTGTATGGCGAGGCCGAGGCGGCGGAGGACGCCGTGCGCGAGATGTCCAGCCGCCCGCGCGGCCTGATCCGTCTGGCCGTGCCGATGTCCTTCGGCCTGCGCTGGGTGGCGCCTCTGCTGCCGGACTTCTTCCGCCTCTATCCGGAGATTTCCGTCGATCTGCATCTGAGCGACGCGGTCGTCGATCTGGTGGGTGAGGGCTTCGACGCCGCGCTCCGGATCGCGGTGCTGCCGGACAGTTCGCTGGTGGCCCGGCGGCTGTGCCCGATCGCGCCCGTGCTCCTCGCCGCCCCCAGCTATCTGGCCCGCCACGGCCAGCCCCGGCACCCCCGCGAGCTGAACGGCCACCATTGCCTGGGCTATGCCCACCGCCGGCGGCAGGACATCTGGCATTTCATCAACCACGCCGGGGAGGAGGAGAGCGTGACCCCGTCCGGCCCCCTGCGCGTCACCAACGCCGACGCGCTGGTGCCCATGCTCCTGGAAGGCTTGGCGATTGCCGAGCTGCCGGAGTTCATGGCGGCCGAATATCTTGCCGACGGGCGGGTCACCGCCATCCTGACCGACTGGTCCCTGCCCAGGGGAGGCCTCTACTTCATCACGCCGTCGGCCCGCACGCGCCCGGCGAAGGTCGGTGTCCTGGCCGACTTTTTCATTGAACGGCTGTCGGAACCGGCATGGTGGCGCACCGGCGGCAAGAAAGGCGTCTGGCGGGAGGGCTGAGCGTCCGACGTCCCGGCCGCTCCCGCTGCAAACATCGCAACAGAGCGCTAAGCAAGCGCCTCCGCCTGGAATGCTGCCGCTACAACGCTCCGACCGGCGGTTCCTTTTCCTGAAGCCGGCTGATGCCCAGCATCTTCAGGGCCTGCCGCTCGAACATCGGTTCGCTGATGCCCTTGCGGACCTTGCGCAGGAAGTAGCGCTCGAACCCGACCTTGGCGAGGTGCACCCACTTGCCCTGCGCCGACCAGTTGACGTTGCGCGGCGGGATCTGCGGCATGGCGATGAAGATGACGCCGGAATCGCCGAAATCGGCGAGGCACAGGGCGTTCCAGGTCGCTTCCTGCGTCGGTTCCCTGCCCGCGACCAGCGCCTGGACGTTGTGGGCGGCGGCCGACACCATGGATTCGATCATGTAGCCGGTCTTGGGCACGCCGACCGGCACAGGCGTCTTCTCCACCGGCGGGATGGCGATGCACACGCCGACGCCGAAGACGTTGCGGAAGGTCGGATTGCGCTGGTGCTTGTCGGTCAGCACGAAGCCGCGCGGGTTGACGAGCCCGTCCACGCCGCGCAGCGCCGGGATGCCCCGGAAGGCCGGCAGCATCATGGTCAGGCGGCTGTCCACCCTGTGCTGGGCCTTCTCCTGTCCATCCTCGCCGATTTCGGTGACATGGACGGCGTCCGCCGCGAACCGGTCCACGCGGGCGTTGGTGATCCACTTGATGTGCTTTTCGCGCAGCGCGGATTCCAGAAGCCCCTTGGTGTCGCCCACCCCGCCGAGCCCGAGATGGCCGACGTAGGGCTCCGACGTGACGAAGGTGATGGGCACCTTGTGGCGGATCTTGCGGCGGCGGAGGTCGGCGTCCGCGATCATCGCGAACTCGTAGGCCGGACCATAGCAGGACGCGCCCTGGACGGCGCCCACCACGATGGGGCCGGGATCGCGGCAGAACGCCTCCCACCGCTCGGCGGCCTTCACCGCGTGGTCCACATGGCAGATCGAGATCGTGTGGGCATCCGGCCCAAAGCCTTCGATCTCGTCGAAGGCCAGATCCGGGCCGGTGGCGATGACGAGCTGGTCGTAGGAGAGACGGCTGCCGTCGGCGAGTTCCAGGGCGTTGTCCTGCGGAACCACCCGCGTGCAGGCGGCGACGCGCAGGTCGATCCCGCGTCGGCGAAACGGTTCGGCGAGAGGGACCGTGATGTCCTTGCGCGTGCGCCAGCCGACGGCCACCCACGGGTTCGACGGCACGAAATGGAAGCTGTCGGTGTTCGAAACCACGGTGATGCGATCGTCCGGCCCCAGGAGATCCTTCATCTCGTAGGCCATGGGAATGCCGCCGATTCCGGCGCCCAGAATTACCACGTGAGCCATGCGTTTCCTCTTGGTGTTCCGGGCTTCGCCCCGCCACGGCGGTGAGGCATACCCTCGTATATTCGTTGACACTAAATTAGAATATGCTAAGTTATGAGTCAACAGCGATCCCGCCCCGATTCCGGTCCACAGCCGAGCCCCCCTCCGATGATCCTGCGAACGACCATTCTTTCCGCGACGCTGGCCGCGACATTGTGGGCCGCCCTGCCCTGCCCCGCCGCGCGCGCCGAGGCCCCGGCCGCGGACGGCCGGCTGACCGTGCAGATGCGCCCGACCGACGACCTGAAGGCGGTCTACGCCACGGTCGAGAGCGTGCGCGAGACGCGCGCCCGCGCCCGCATCAGCGGCACGGTGGCCGACCTGCGCGTCACCGAGGGTGACAAGGTCGCCGCCGGGCAGGTGCTCGCCACCGTCCGCGATCCGAAGCTGATCCTGCAGATGACCGCGCTCGACGCCCGGATCCGCTCGCTGGAGGCGCAGCAGCATCAGGCCGAAACCGATCTGAGCCGCGCCCGCCAGCTGCGCTCCAGCGGCACGGGGACGCAGCAGAAGCTGGACGACGCGCAGACCGCGCTGGACGTCATCCGCGCCCAGATCGCCGCCATGAAGGCGGAGCGCTCCGTGACCGAACAGCAGTTGCGCGAGGGTGAGGTGCTTGCCCCGGCGGGCGGGCGGGTGCTGCATGTGGACGTGATCACGGGGGCGGTGATCATGCCCGGCGAGCCGGTCGCCGCGCTGGCGACCGAAACCTACATCCTGCGCCTGCGCCTGCCGGAGCGGCACGCCCGCCTCATGCGCGTCGGCGACCCCGTGCTGGTCGGCGACCGGGGCCTTGCCGCAACGCGCGAGACCGGCGCCCTGAAGCGCGGGCGCGTCGTCCAGGTTTATCCGGAGATGGCCAGCGGCCAGGTGGTCGCCGACGCCGAGGTGGCCGGGCTGGGCGACTTCTTCGTGGGCGAGCGCGTGCGCGTCCATGTGGCCACGGGCACCCGCGACGCCGTCGTGATCCCCCCGGACTATCTGGCCCGCCGGTTCGGCACGGACTTCGTCACGCTTGCCGACGGCATGGAGACGCCGGTTCAGGTCGGCGGCACGGTGCCGGCCATGGAAGGCCGTCCGGGCGGGCTGGAAATCCTGTCCGGCCTGCACCCCGGCGAGGTCATCGTGAAGCCGGCGGAGGCGACGCGATGACGCCGGGCCTGAAGCGATTGGGTCTGTCCGGGCACCTGACGCGGACCTTCATCCGCTCGCCGCTCACGCCGCTTCTGCTGCTGGCCTCGCTCGTGCTGGGCACGGTGGCGCTGGTCAGCCTGCCGCGCGAGGAGGAACCGCAGATCAGCGTGCCCATGGTGGACATCCACGTCCGCGCCGACGGGCTGAAGGCCGCCGACGCCGTGGAACTCGTCACCAAGCCGCTGGAGGAGATCGTCAAGGGCATCGACGGGGTCGAGCACACCTACAGCCAGACCATGGACGATGGGGGCATCGTCACCGCCCGCTTCCTGGTCGGCACGTCGGCGGACGACGCGATCCTGCGCGTGCACGAAAAGGTGCGCGCCAACATGAACCGTATTCCTCTGGGCATCCCGGAACCGCTGATCGTCGGGCGCGGCATCAACGACGTGGCGATCCTGACGCTGACCCTGGCGCCCAGGCCCGACACGGCGGACCGCTGGACCCCCAATTCCCTGCGCACCGTCGCCGACGAGCTGCTGGCCGAGCTGATCAAGGTGGAGGACGTCGGGCTGGCCTATGTGGCCGGCGGGCGGCCCGACCAGATCCGCGTGGAACCCGATCCGGAGCGGCTGGCGCTCTATGGGGTCACGCTCAACCAGCTCGTCGAGAAGGTGAAGAACGCCAACCGCTCCTTCATCGTCGGTTCGGTGCGCGCCCAGGGCGGCAGCCGGGAGGTGGTCGCCGGGCAGACCTTGCAGGGGGTGGCCGACATCGGCCTGCTGCTGATCACCACCCAGGACGGACGGCCGGTCTATGTGAAGGACGTGGCCGACATCGTGGTGGGCGCGCGGCCGGACGAGAGCACCGCCTGGAACCTGACGCCGGACGGCAAGGGCGGCCTGATCCGCACCCCGGCGGTCACCATCGCCGTGGCCAAGCGCGCCGGGGCCAACGCCGTGACCATCGCCGAACGGGTGCTGGAGCGCGTCCACGCCATCCAGGCCGGCTCCTTCCCCAAGGACCTGACGCTGACCGTCACCCGCAACTACGGCGAGACGGCCAACGAGAAGGCGAACGAGCTGCTGTTCCACCTGGGGCTCGCCACCCTGTCCATCGTCGCGCTGATCGTGCTGGCGATCGGCTGGCGCGAGGGCGTGGTGACGCTGGTCGTCATCCCGACGACGATCCTGCTGACCCTGTTCGCGTCCTGGCTGATGGGCTACACGATCAACCGCGTCAGCCTGTTCGCGCTGATCTTCTCCATCGGCATCCTGGTGGACGACGCCATCGTGGTGGTGGAGAACATCGACCGCCACTGGTCCATGCGCGACGGCCGGTCCAAGATCCAGGCCGCCATCGAGGCGGTGGCGGAGGTCGGCAACCCGACCATCGTCGCCACGCTGACGGTCATCGCCGCCCTGCTGCCGATGATGTTCGTGTCCGGCCTGATGGGCCCCTACATGAGCCCGATCCCGGCCAACGCGTCCGCCGCCATGCTGTTCAGCTTCTTCGTCGCCATGGTGCTGACGCCCTGGCTGATGGTGAAGCTGCGCCCCGGCGAGACGGCGGCCGGGCACGGCCACGGCGAGGATTCGCACGGCGGGAAGCTTGGCCGCGCCTACCTGACGGTGGCCCGCCCGGTGGTGCGGACGAAGCGGTCGTCCTGGCTGTTCCTGCTGGGCGTCGGGTTCGCCACGCTGGCCTCCATGACGCTGTTCTACACCAAGGACGTGACGGTCAAGCTGCTGCCCTTCGACAACAAGTCGGAGCTTCAGGTGGTGCTGGACCTGCCCCAGGGCGCCTCGGTGGAGGACACCGGCCGCACCCTGCTGGCCGCCGCCGACGCGCTGGCCGGCGTGCCGGAGCTGGCGAGCGTCCAGGCCTACGCGGGCACGGCCGCGCCCTTCAACTTCAACGGCCTGGTGCGCCATTACTACCTGCGCGACCGGCCGGAGCAGGGCGACCTTCAGGTCAACCTCGCCCCCAAGGCGGAGCGCGGCCGGGCCAGCCACGCCATCGCGCTGGACATCCGGGAGCGGCTGAAGAGCGTGCCCGTGCCCGCCGGCACGTCGATCAAGGTGGTCGAGGTTCCCCCCGGTCCGCCGGTGCTCGCCACGCTGCTGGCCGAGGTCTACGGCGACACGCCGGACCAGCGCCGCAAGGCCGCCGCGCTGATCGACGAGGCGTTCCGGCAGGTCGATTTCGTGGTGGACGTGGACACCAGCTTCCGCCATCCGGCCAGCCGGCTGCGCTTCGCGCTCGACCGCGAGAGCCTGGAGTTCCACGGGGTGGAGGAGCAGGCGGTCTACGACACGCTCCAGGCGCTGATGGGCGGGGTGCCGGTGGGCTATTCGCACCGGGGGGCCGGGCGCAAGCCGATCGAGCTTGCGGTGCGCCTGCCGGCCTCCGGCCTGTTCCTGTCGGAACGGATCCTGGCGACCCCGGTGCCGGGCAAGGGCGGCACGGTGGAACTGGGCGACCTCGTCACCGCGACGAACGAGCCGGCCTCCTTCCCGATCTTCCGCCACAACGGCCGCTTCGCCGAAATGGTCATGGCCGAGCTGGCGGGCCGTTACGAGGCACCGGTCTACGGCATGATGGCGGTGCGCGAGCGGGTGGAGGCCATCGACTGGAAAGCCGCTGGATTCCAGGGGCCGCCGGCCATCCTGATGCACGGGCAGCCGGCCGACGAGTCCAGGCCCAGCCTGCTGTGGGATGGGGAATGGGAAATCACCTTCGTCACCTTCCGCGACATGGGTGCCGCCTTCGCGGTGGCGATCCTGGGCATCTACCTGCTGGTGGTGGCGCAGTTCGGCAGCTTCAAGCTGCCGCTGGTGATCCTGGTGCCGGTGCCGCTGACCCTGATCGGCATCCTGCTGGGCCACTGGCTGTTCGGCGCGGCCTTCACGGCGACCTCGATGATCGGCTTCATCGCGCTGGCCGGCATCATCGTGCGCAACTCCATCCTGCTGGTGGACTTCATCCGTCACCTGCGCGAACGCGGGCTGCCGCTGCGCGAGGCGGTGCTGGAGGCCGGCGCCATCCGCTTCAAGCCGATCCTGCTGACCGCCGTCGCCGCGATGATCGGCGCCGCCTTCATCCTGACCGATCCGATCTTCCAGGGGCTGGCCATCTCCATGCTGTTCGGGCTGCTCAGCTCCACCCTGCTGACCGTGCTGGTCATTCCGGCCATCTACATCGTGCTGCGCAGCGACGGCACGGCGCCGGGCCGACCGGCGGAACGGCCGGGATCCCGCCAGGATCCCGCCGCGCAACGTCAACTCATCGAAACGTGAGGGCTTTCACCATGGGCATTTTCCAGTGCTGCGCCAGCCTCTTCGGGGGCAGGGCGGGCTCGAACGACGAACGGAAGGAAAACCGGATGGACGGGCAGATCAGGATCATGGACGCGGCCACCGTCATGGGCTGGCTGAAAGACGGCACGGCGACCATCGTCGATGTGCGCGAACCGCACGAACACCGCGCGGCGCACATCCCCGGCGCCGTGCTCAACCCCCTGTCCGCCTTCGACCCCGGCCGGGTGCCGGCGGCGGAGGGCAAGCATCTGGTCTTCCACTGCCAAAGCGGAAGGCGCTGCGGTCCCGCCGCCGCGAAGATGGTGGAGAGCGGCTACGCGGGCACAATCCACCGGCTGAACGGCGGCATGGCGGCGTGGCTGGCGTCGGGTGGGCCGGTCGAGCGGAACGGCTGATTGGCGGGGAGAAACGATCATGCACAAGAACTGGCCGGAGATGACGGTCGAGCTGTCCGGCGCCATCCGCGAGCTGCGCGGCGGCGCGCCGGAGGTGATGAAGGCCTTTTCCGGCATCGCCCAGGCGGCGCTGAAGGCCAACGCCCTGGACACCAAGACAAAGGAACTGATCGCGCTGGCCATCGCCGTGGCCATCCGCTGCGACGGCTGCGTCGCCTTCCACGCGGAGGCGGCGGTCAAGCAGGGCGCCACCCGCGACGAGATCATGGAGACCATGGGCATGGCCGTCTACATGGGCGCCGGCCCCTCGGTCATGTACGCCGCCCAGGCGGTGGAGGCCTTCGACCAGTTCGCCGAAAAGAAGGCCGAAGCGACGGTTTCCTGAAGCGGATTTCGATCGGTCGTGCCCCCCTTTTCCGGCCGTCAAGCCCGGTCATCCACGGCGAAGCTGGTGCGTTCTCGCGCGGGTGTGGATGCCCGTGTCAAGCACGGGCATGACGGCAGGAAACGGGGGTCCACGACCGATCAAAACCCGCTTTAATCAGGGGGTACGCTGGCCATGCGTGCGGAAGAACCCGTTGAGCGCGTCGAAGGGTTCGGTCTCGGCGAGGGCATCGAAGCGGCCTTGGTCGGCCAGCATCCGCGCCGCCCGCAGGAAGCCGCCCCACGCGGCGCGGCTGAGTGCGCTGCCCAGGCTGATGCGCCGCACGCCGAGTTCGGCGATCTGCTCCACCGACAGGCCGATCGGCGAAGAGACCAGCAGGTTGAGCGGCTTCGGACCCACCGCATCGACCGCGGCCCGGATGACGTCCGCGCCACGCAAGCCCGGCGCGTAGAGGACGTCGGCCCCAGCCGCGGCGTAGGCCGGCAGCCGGCGCAGCGCCTCGTCGACTGCGGCCGGATGGTTCACCAGCACGGCCTCGCACCGGGCGGTCAGGAGAACACCCGTGCCCCGCAGCGCCTCCGCCGCCGCGGCCACGCGCTCGACGGCGTGATCGAAATCGTACAGCGGCTTCGACGGGTCGCCCGTGGCGTCCTCCACCGACAGGCCGGCAACGCCCGTGTCGGCGCAGAGCCGCACATTGCGGGCCAGCCCGTCGCAATCATGGGCATAGCCGGATTCGAAATCGGCGTTCACCGGCAGGTCGGTCGCCCGGACCATGTCGGCGATGTGGGTCAGCATGTCCGCGCACGGCACCGCCCAATCGGCATCCGGAAGCCCCCGCGAGAAGGCGTACCCCGCCGAGGTGGTGGCCAACGCGCGGAATCCGAGATGCTTCAGCATCAGGGCGCTTCCGACGTCCCACGGGTTGGGAATGACGAAGCAGCCGTCCCGATGGAGATCGGTAAAGGCGGCGCGGGCTTGACGATGATCGACCATCACGATGTCCTTCCCCAGTTCCCTTCCACCATACCGCGTTCAACCGACGTTACCTAGCCGACGTTACCCAGCGCCGACCTTGGGCCTTGGACGCCGCACGGCTCACGCGAACCTCTTCGCGCCCGCGACGCACAGCACGACCAGCCCCGTCACCGCGATCATCGTCCAGGCGACCGGCTCACCCAGCAGCAGCCCCGCCAGCGTCAGCCCGATGAAGGGCTGGAGCAGCTGCAACTGTCCCACACCCGCGATGCCGCCAAGCGCCAGTCCCCGATACCAGAAGATGAACCCCACGAGCATGCTGAACACCGAGACGTAGCCAAGCCCGATCCAGGCCGGTGCGCCGATGCCGGTCCACGCGTCCGGCATCCCGACGAGCGCCACCACCGCCATCACCGGCAGCGCCAGCAGAAGCGCCCAGGAAATGACCTGCCAGCCGCCGAGACGGCGCGACAAGGCCGCCCCTTCCGCGTAACCGAGGCCGCAGAGCAGGATCGCCAGCACCATCAGGAGGTCGCCGGTGAGGGACGCGCCGCCGCCCTGCGCCAGAGCGAAGCCGGCGACCGCCACGCTTCCCACCGCGGAGAACAGCCAGAAGGCCGGCTTCGGCCGCTCGCCGCCGCGCAGCACGCCGAAGAGCGCTGTGGCGAGCGGCAGGAGACCGATGAAGACGATGGAATGCGCCGAGGTGACGTGCTGGAGCGCCAGCGCGGTCAACAGGGGAAAGCCGACGACGACGCCGAGCGCCACGATCGCGAGCGGGGCAAGATCGCCGCGCGCCGGACGCGCCGGACGCAGCATCGACAGCAGCAGGGCGGCCAGGGCGGCCGCGATCACCGCCCGCGCCGCGGTCAGGAACAACGGGCTGAAGCTGCCGACCGCGACGCGCGTCGCCGGCAGCGATCCGCTGAAGATGATGACGCCGAGCATTCCGCTGCCCCAGCCGACTGTGGTCCGCCGCATCCGTGCTCCCCTTTTCCATCCGGTTCCCGACGCGACGATGCTAGCGCGGGGAGCCCTGGCGGACCCAGGGACAGTCCAATACAATTTCACCGAACTGTACTGGCTACGGTGGCCATACACTCGGCGAAACACTTGGCAAAACACTTGGCGAAACACTGGGCGAAGGTCGAACCATGGGGCACAGGACCGGCACGCGCACCGGCGAGGTGATGGCGGCGATCCGCCGGAAGATGGCGAGCCGCGCCCTGTCTCCCGGCGAGAAGCTGCCCTCGATCCGCGGCCTTGCCACCGCCATGGGCGTGTCGCCGTCGACCGTGGTGGAAGCCTACGACCGGCTGGCGGCCGAAGGCGTCATCCGGTCGCGGCCGGGGTCGGGCTTCTACGTGTCCGGCGCCGTGCCGCCCCTCACCCTCGCCGACGTCGAACCGCGGCTCGACCGGGCGATCGATCCTTTCTGGGTGTCGCGGCAGTCGCTCGACGCGGGCGCGGAGATGCTGAAGCCCGGATGCGGGTGGCTGCCGGCCGACTGGATGCCGAACGATTCCCTGCGCCGCGCGATGCGCCATCTCGCGCGCGCCGACGACGCGCTGCTGGCGGACTACGGCGGCACGCGCGGCACGCTCGCGTTGCGCGGGCTGCTGGCGCGCCAGTTCTCGGATGAGGGAATGGCGGTGGGCACCGATCAGATCCTGCTGACCGTCTCGGGGACCCAGGCGATCGACCTGATCTGCCGCTTCCTGGTGCGTCCCGGCGATGCGGTGCTGGTCGACGACCCGTGCTATTTCAATTTCCAAGCGTTGCTGCGCGCCCATCAGGCCCGGATCATCGGCGTGCCCTACACGCGGACCGGGCCGGACGTGGCCCTGTTCGCCGAGGCGCTGGCGCGGCACCGGCCGCGCCTCTACCTCACCAACTCGGCGCTCCACAACCCGACGGGCGCGACGCTGTCGCCGCAAACGGCCCACACGCTGCTCAACGCCGCGGCGGCCCACGACCTTACCATCGTCGAGGACGACATCTTCGCCGGCTTCGAACCGGAACCGTCGCCACGTCTGGCTGTCCTCGACGGGCTGGTCCGGGTCATTCGCATCGGCAGCTTTTCGAAGACGCTCTCCGCCTCGGTCCGCTGCGGCTACATCGCGGCGCGGCCGGACTGGATTGAGGCGCTGGCGGATCTGCAGGTCGCGACGAATTTCGGCGGCCCGAGCCCGGTGGTCGCCGAACTCATCCGCGCGACCTTGAGCGACGGCCGTTGCCGCAAGCATCTGGACGGTCTCCGTCGGCGGCTGGCGCGGGTCCGGCGCGAGACGGCCGACAAGCTCGAAGCGCTCGGCCTGCGCCCGTGGCTGATGCCGCGCGGCGGATTCTATCTCTGGTGCCGCCTGCCCGACGGCCGGGACGCGGCCGATGTCGCGCGCGCCGCGTTGCGCGAGAACATGGTCCTCGCCCCCGGCAACGTCTTCAGTGTCGCCCAATCGGCGACGGACTGCATGCGCTTCAATGTCGCCCAGATGAGCGACCCGCGCGTTTTCGACGTGCTGGCGCGGGCCATGGCGGCGGCGACATCGGGTTCATGACGCATGTGGTGGTCGCCGGGGCGGAGGCGGCGCAGCGGCGGCCATGAAGCCCCCAGGGCTATCGCATTTGGCGTTTTTAGCCCTCTCCCCTCTGGGGAGAGGGAATTGAAATGCGATGGCCCTGATGAAGCCCCCGGCGGTGCTTGCGGGACGGAGGACAGTGCCCATAGACTGCCGGCCCATATGGTCCAGAATAGGACGGTCCTGACGGGGGGCGCCGGTCATGATGGAAGCGAACACTCCCTACGGTGCGGTGCCCCAGACAAGGGCAGTAATCGCCCTGGCCGGGAGGCGGATCGACCCATCCGGTGCCGATACGCCACGCTTTCCGCTGGGCAATGTGCCTCTCGTGCGCCGGCGCCTCGCCGACCTCCTTGCCGGGGAGCGTGCCGAGGCGCTCGTCTGCTCGGCGGCCTGCGGCACGGATCTCATCGCGCTGGAAGAGGCCGAGCGGCTGGGCCTTCGGCGGCACATCGTCCTGCCCTTCGCGCCCGAGCGGTTCCGCGAAAGCTCGGTCGTCGATCGTCCGGGTGACTGGGGCCCCCTGTTCGACCGCCTGATTGCCGCCGCCACGGCGTCCGGGGACCTCGTCGTTCTGGACGACGCCGGCGGGACCGACGACGACGCCTATGCCGCCGCCAACGCGGCCATCATCCGGGAGGCCGAAGCCCTGGGCAAAGCCGCGCCCGAGGACGGGCCGCGGCGGATGCTGGCCGTGATCGTCTGGGAAGGCACGCCGAGGCCCGGCACCGACGCCACCGACGGGCTGCGGGCCATCGCGGCGGGCGCCGGCTTCGCGGAGCGCTTCGTCCTCACCCGCTGAACGGGTGGAGCCGGATCGGCGTCCGGCTTTCCGCCGGCCCCGTCCTGCATTACACTGAAACGGTGAAGATCCAGCCCCGGTTTTTCCCGTCCCATGCATGACCTGTTCCTCAGCTACCCGCACGCGGACGCGCTGCTGGTGCGCCCGCTGGTCGAGGAGTTGAAGCGCCTCGGCCTCACCGTCTGGTTCGACGAGCGGGAGATCGGCGACTCCGACGCCATCACCCGCTCCATCGTGGAGGGGCTGGGGCAGGCGCGCATGCTGGTGGCCTGGTACTCCCCGGCCTACGCGCGCTCCCGCCCCTGCCAGTGGGAGCTGACCGCCGCCTACCTCGCCGCCCAGCACGAGGGCGGCGATCTGGCGCGCCGCATCCTGATCGTCAACCCGGAGCCGGGCGCGGACCACATCCAGCCCGTCGAGCTGCGCGACCGTCGCTATCTGGAGGGCACGGCCGACCCCGCCGATCTGGCCCGGCGCATCGCGGAGCGCCTGGACCGTGCGGCGACCTGGATCGGCGACATCCGCCCCTTGCAGGCGCCGCCCTGGCTGGCGGGCAAGCGGCGTATCGGCTCCAACCGCTTCGTCGGCCGCGTGCCGGACCTGTGGAGCGTCCATGACGGGCTGACCGCCGCCTCCGTCACCGTCATCACCGGGGCGCGGCCCGGCGGCGATCTGGTGCAGGTGCAGGGCATGGGCGGCATCGGCAAGTCGATGCTGGCCGAGGAATATGCGCTGCGCTTCGGCGCCGCCTACCCCGGCGGCATCGTCTGGCTGTCGGCCGCGCGCACCGGCACGGTCGCCCCGGACGAGCGCGAGGCGGAGGCGGAAAGCACCGCCGGCCGCCACCTGTTCGATCTGGCCCTGCGCTTCGGCCTGCCCGTGCAGGGATTGGAGCCGGCGGCTGTCGCGGCGCTGGTCGGCCGGCATCTGGACTCGCTGGACGAGCCCTACCTGTGGGTGGTGGACGACCTGCCGGCCGACGCGAACGCCGCCGTGCTGAACCACTGGACGGCGCCCAGCGCCAACGGCCGCACCCTGATCACCACGCGCGGCACGCGGCTGGACGGCAGCGGGACGATCCACCGGCTGGACGTACTGACGCCGGACGACGCCTACCGCCTGCTCACCAGCCGTCACCCGCCCCGCGACGCGGCGGAGCGCGCGGCGGCCGAGGCCATCGTGGCCGAACTGGGTCGCCACGCCCTGGCCGTGGACGTCGCCGGCGCCGCCGTGCGCGCCATGGGTTACGCCAACTTCCTAGAAATGTTGCGCAACCCCGGCGACGACGCGCTGGCCCTGGCCGAGGAACTGGCGGGCGAGCTTCCCAACGGCCACCATCCCGGCATCGCCGTCACCCTGCTGCAAAGCATCCACCGCCTCCGCCCCGAAGGCGCGCTGGTCCTGCAACTCGCCTCCCTCCTGGCGCCCGACCCGATCCCGACGGGCTACATCGCGGACGTCCTGGCCGAGCATGCGGGCGACGAGGCCGCCGGCCGCCGGACCGCCCTGCTGGGGATACAGGCCGCCGAAGCCGAAGCGCTGGCGGACCGCCTCGGCCCGGAGGATGTGGTGGTCCACATCCTGACCGCCCGCACGATGCGCCTGCACGCCCCCGCCCCCGAAGCCCTGCGGGCGGCGGCGGTGGAGGTGATGAACCGCATGATGCCGGGGGCACAGGACATTCGGAACCATGCCGCGCTCGAACCGCTGATCGGGCACGTCCGTGCGTTGACTTTGTTGGTGGAGCATGCGGAAGCCGCCACACTTCTGGGCTGGCTGGGCTGGTATGAAAATACACGTGGGGCCTACGGTTCGGCTGTGCGGGTAACTGCTCACCTGGCTGGCGGCTGGTAAGTGGTCAGGCGACGACGAAGGTTCCGTCGATCAGGTCGCGGATGGCGGTCCAGGCGGATTGGCCTTGCCGGCG